>BCRI01000033.1 GCA_001552515.1 Sphaerimonospora mesophila NBRC 14179 = JCM 3151 | reverse complement strand
TGGTCAGCACGACGGCGGCGAGTACGGCGGGCACGTTGACGCCGTACGGTCCGCCCTGGAACGCCGCCAGCGCCAGCGGCAGCGTGCGCTTGTCAGGGCTCTGGGTGAGGATCAGCGGCAGCAGGAACCCGTTCCAGACCGTCAGCGCGTTGTAGATCGACACCGTCACGACGGCCGGCCGGGTGAGCGGGAAGGCCAGGCTCCAGAGTGTCTTCCACTCGCTCGCGCCGTCCAGCCGCATCGACTCGAACAGCTCCTTGGGCACGTCCCGGATGAAGTTGGCCAGCACCAGCACCGACAGCGGGATCGCGAAGGCGATCGACGGCAGGATCAGCGCGGTCAGCGAGTCGTAGAGGTGCAGCTTGATGATCAGCAGATAGACCGGGATGACGGTCGCCTGCAGCGGGATGGCCAGGCCCATGAGGAACAGCGAGTTCACCCCGCGCAGGAAGCGGCCGGCGCCGCCGCTGCGAACGATCGCGTACGACGCCATGAACGCGAACGTCACCGCGGGGACCACCGTGCCGACGGCGACGATGAAGCTGTTGAGGAAGTACAGCGGGAAGTCCAACTCGATGACGAGCCGGTAGTTCTCCAGGGTCGGGTCGGACGGGGGCGCCAGCGGGTTGGTCAGGAAGTAGGTGCTCTGTGTTTTGAAGCTTGTGATCACGATCCAGTAGATCGGGGTGATCACCACGGCCAGCCACAGCCAGCTCACGAGCCCGCCTGCCCAGTTGGGGTGCCTGGGGGCCGTCCCTGGCTGGCGTCCGCGCGTCTTGGGCGCGATGGCGCGCCCGGCTTCCGTCGGCGTTCGGGTGGCGGTCACGGTCAGGTACCTTCCAACTGACTGGCGCCCGGGTCACGGCCGCCGAGCCGGCGCAGCAGCAGCGCCAGGGCCAGACCCAGGAGGACGAGGATGACGCCGATCACGCAGGCCGCTCCCATGAGGTTGGCCTGGAAGCCCCGCTTGTACATGTCCACCGCGAGCACGCGGGTGGCGTCGCCGGGTCCGCCCGCGGTCAGCACGAAGATCAGGTCGAAGAAGGTCAGGGAGCCGACGACCATGAGCGTGGAGGACGTGATGATCGTGTACTTGAGCTGCGGCAGCGTGATGCTGAAGAACGTGCGGACGCGGCCCGCGCCGTCCAGCTCCGCGGCCTCGTACATCGAGCGCGGGATCTGCCGCACGCCGCCCTGGTAGAGCAGCGAGTGGAACGGGATGAACTGCCAGGACACCACGAAGATCACGACGCTGAAGGCGAGCACGGGCTCGCCGAGCCAGTCCTGGTTGAGCAGATCGAGGTGCAGTCCGGCCCCGAGTCCGAAGTTCGGGTCGAGCAGCGCCTTGAAGGTGATGGCGATGGCCGCCGAACTGAGCAGCAGCGGGATGAAGTACAGCACCGCGAGCAGTTCGCGGTAGCGCTGATGACCGGCCAGGAACACCCCGATCAGAATACTGGCCGGCGTCTGGACGGCCCAGGAGACGGCCGTCACCAGGAATGTGACCCACAGCGCGTGCGGCAGCCCGGGGTCGGTGAGTACGGCCCACCAGCTGTCGAACCCGGTCAACTGGATGTCGCCGAGCGTGTCCCAGGAGGTGAAGCTGAGCGCCAGGACCCCGATCAGCGGAATCACGGCGAAGGCCACGAAGCTCAACAGGGCCGGCACGGCCAGCCACGGGAGGACGCCGCCGCCGCGCACCTCGGGCGCGGCGGACGATGTCCGTCCAGCGGTAGTCGCGGACATGCTCACTTGCCGATGACCGCGTTCATGTTCGTCGCGAACTGCTGGGGCGAGATCGACAGCTGGAAGAGCTTGGCGATGTTGTCCAGCAGCACCTCGGCCGCGGTCGGGCTGAGCGCCTGGTCCCAGGACTGGGCGAACACCTTGGCGTTGCTGGCCACGCCGTAGACGAAGTTGAGGAACTCCGCGTCCTTGGAGCCGGAGAACAGGCTGTCGGAGCCCTTGATGATCGGCACGCCGCCGGTGTCGACCCACTCCTTCTGCTCCTGGTCGTCGAGCACACCGGAGGTGAAGAACTTCTTGGCGATCTCCTTCTCTTCCGGGGTGGCCTTCGAAGAGATCGACAGGTACTGGCCGGGGTTGCCGACGGTGTCGCTCGGGTCGCCCTTGCCCCCGTCGATCGGCGGGAAGTTCATCCAGCCGAGACCGCCACTGGGGACGAAGTCGCCGCCCTGTGCCTGCTGGATGCCGTACGACCAGCTGCCGTGCAGCATCATCGCGGCCTTACCCGTGTACAGCAACGCCTGGTCGGCGTTGGAGTCGGCGGTGACGGAGGAGAAGCCCTTGATGAACCCGTTGGCCTTGATGAGCTCCTGCATCTTGGTCAGGGCCTCGATGGCGGCGGGGTTGTTCCACGCGTCCTTCTCGCCGTCGAAGACGGCCTGGAACACCTCGGGGCCGCCGATGCGGTCGAAGAGGAACTCCAGCCACATCATGTTCGTCCAGCGCGACTGGCCGGCCAGGGAGAAGGGCGCGATCCCCGCCGCGTTGAACTTCTTCACCAGGTCCAGGATGTCGCCGTACGACTGCGGCGGTTGCGCCCCGACCTTCTCGAAGACCTTCTTGTTGTAGAACAGGACGATCGGCTGCACGGTCTCGCACGGCATGGCGTAGATCTTGCCGTCGATGGTCGCGGCGCCGAAGGCCCCGGAGAACAGCCGGTCCTTCACGGCGGCGTTCTCGTCGAACCACGAGGTGAGGTCCTCGACCTGGCCGGCCTGGACGTAGCTGCGCAGGCCGCCGCCACCCCAGCCCCAGATGATGGTGGGCGCCTGGCCGGCTCCGATCGCCGTCTTGATCTTCGTTTTGTACGCGTCGTTCTGGACGGCCGTCAGCTCGATCTGGCTGTTGGGGTTGGCCTTGTTGAATCGCTCGACGGCCGCGGTGCGGACGGGCTCGCCGGGCGGGCCCGAGAGGAACCAGTAGGTGGCCTTGGCGCCGCCTCCGCCTCCACCCCCGCCCCCGCCGGGCTTGGCCGGGCCGGACGTGCCGCAGGCCGCTAACGCGGCACCCAGGGGAAGGCCCATCGAGAGGCCGAGGAAGGTGCGACGGGAAGTAGTCCTGGACTCCACGCTGATCTCCGTACGTCTATGTCGAGGCTGGCAGCGGCTCAATGAAAGATCGAACACGGGGGCCGGTTGTCGTGGATCGTACTTCAGGGTCCCCGCCTACTCCTCCTCAGGTCAGCTCGTCGAAAAGTTTCGACACGCGCCGCGTGGCACGCAATCTAAGTTTCTCTCACTTTTCCTGTCAAGGGCATACTCGTCGAATCCCCGAGGACCTGTGTAAAGTACCTTCGCACGGTGTTCGTCTAATGATCAAACGGGGGTCCACCTAGTGATCTCGCACAGGGCGGTTCTCGAGCGGGACTACCGCTACTATCGAAAATATTTCGAAAACTTTCGAGACCAGGTTCTTTGTGAGGAGAGCAGATGACGGCGCTAGATCGGACCCCCGCGGTCGGCCAGATCCACCGGCCGTGGCAGGATCCCGCGCTCCCCGTTGCCGACCGGGTCGACGCCCTCCTCGCGGAGATGACGCTGGAGGAGAAGATCGGCCAGCTCGGCAGCCGGTGGGTCGGCAACGAGACGCAGGCCGGAGAGGGCGGGCAGCCCGGCGAGGAGGCCGCCGACACGCCGAACGTGGCCCCGATGCAGGACGTCTTCGCCGCCTCGGAGGCCGATCCCTTCGAGGAGGCGGTCCGTGACGGGCTCGGCCACCTGACGCGGGTGTTCGGCAGCTCTCCGGTGACGACGGCCGAGGGCGCGGCCGAGGTGGTGCGGCTGCAGCGCGAGGTGGTCAAGCACTCCCGGCTCGGCATCCCGGCGCTGGTCCACGAGGAGTGCCTGACCGGTTTCACCGCCTACGGCGCCACCGTCTACCCGGCCGCCATCGCCTGGGGCGCGACGTTCGACCCGGCTCTGGTGGAGCGGATGGCCGCCGCCATCGGGCGGGACATGCGCGCCGTCGGCGTCCACCAGGGTCTTGCCCCCGTGCTCGACGTGGTCCGCGACTACCGCTGGGGCCGGGTCGAGGAGACCATGGGCGAGGATCCGTACCTCGTGGCGATGCTCGGCGCCGCCTACGTGCGCGGCCTGGAGAACGCCGGCGTCATCGCCACGCTCAAGCACTTCGCCGGATATTCCGCGTCCCGGGCGGCACGCAACCACGGCCCGGTGTCGATGGGCCGGCGCGAGCTGATGGACATGATCCTGCCGACGTTCGAGACCGCGATCGTCGAGGGCGGCGCGCGTTCTGTCATGAACTCCTACTCCGACGTGGACGGCGTCCCCGCGGCGGCCGACCCGTGGCTGCTGACCGACCTGCTGCGCGACGAGTGGGGATTCACCGGGACGGTCGTGTCGGACTACTGGGCGGTCGCCTTCCTCGCGACCATGCACCGGGTCGCCGCCGACTCCGAGGAGGCCGGGGTGCAGGCGCTGACCGCCGGCATCGACGTCGAGCTGCCCGACACGCTCGGCTTCGGCCGGCACCTGGCCGAGCGGGTGCGGCGGGGCGAGCTGCCGGAGGCGCTGGTCGACCGGGCAGCGCGCCGCCTGCTCACCCAGAAGGTGCAGCTCGGCCTGCTCGACCCGGACTGGACGCCGGAGAGGTCGGTGGAGGGCGCCGAGGCCGTCGACCTGGACTCGCCGGACAACCGGGCGCTCGCCCGGGAACTGGCCGAGCGGTCGATCGTGCTGCTCGACGCCGGTACGGCACTGCCGCTGCTGGGCGAGGGACGGCAGCGGCCGCGCCGGGTGGCCGTGGTCGGCCCCTGCGCCGACGACCCCCGCACGTTCATGGGCTGCTACGCCTTCCCCAACCACGTGCTGCCGCGCCATCCCGGTCTGGGGCTCGGCGTCGAGGCGCCCAGCCTGCTCGACGCGCTGCGTGCCGAGCTGCCGGACACCGAGCTCGTCCACGAGCGTGGCTGCGACGTGCGGGACGGAGACCGCTCGGGCTTCGCCGCCGCGCTCGGGGCGGCGCGCGAGTCCGACCTGGTCGTCGCCGTCGTCGGCGACCTGGCCGGGCTGTTCGGGCAGGGCACCTCGGGGGAGGGCTGCGACGCCGAGGACCTGCGGCTGCCGGGTGTGCAGGAGGACCTGCTGCTCGAGCTGGCCGCCACCGGGACGCCGGTCGTGGTGGTCGTCGTGTCGGGCCGGCCGTACGCGCTGGGCGAGGTGCACACCAGGGCGGCCGGCCTCGTCCAGGCGTTCATGCCGGGTGAGGAGGGCGCCGGGGCCATCGCCGGAGTCCTGTCCGGGCGGGTGCAGCCCACCGGAAAGCTGCCGGTGCAGATCCCGCGCGTCCCCGGCGGGCAGCCGGGCACCTACCTGCAGCCGCCGCTGGGCTCCGGCGGCAACGGCATCAGCAGCCTCGACTCCACCCCGCTGTTCCCGTTCGGGTACGGCACCTCCTACACCGCCTTCGAGATCGACGACCTGCGGATCAGCGACGAGGAGGTGCCCACCGACGGCGAGTTCACCGTGTCCGTGCGGGTGCGCAACACCGGCGGCCGGGCGGGGGAGGAGGTCGTCCAGCTCTACCTGCACGACGTGCTCGCCCAGGTCACCCGGCCGATGCGGCAGCTCGCCGGGTTCGCCAGGGTCCGGCTGGAACCCGGCGCGAGCGCGCGGGCGACCTTCACCGTGCACGCCGATCGCACCGCCTTCACCGGGCGCGATCTGCGGCGCGTCGTCGAGCCCGGGGACGTCGAGGTGTTCGTCGGCACGTCGGCGTCGCACCAGCCGTGCCAGGGCGTCGTGCGGCTGACCGGCCCGCTGCGCCACGTCGGCCATGACCGTCGCCTGGTCACCCCCGTGGACGTGACACCGGCATAGGGTGCCGTCGCGCACGCCCGGACCTCCCGGCCCGATTCGGCCCGGGTCCGGGCGTGCGCTCATTCCTGATAGCTCATTCCTGATAAATGTGGACACTCCGAAGGGCGACGTGAACGGGCTTCGCGACGAGACCTGACGAGGAGTGGGCGCGTGCGGGTGCTGGGGCTGATCTCGGGGACCTCCCATGACGGGATCGACGGCGCCGTCGTGGCGTGGTCGGCGGACGGCGGTGTGCTCACCGGGGTCGTCGAGCACGCCGGCACGCTGCCGTACCCGCCCGAGCTGCGTGCGGCGATCATCGCCGCGCTGCCGCCGAACGCCGTCGACATGGCCGAGGTCTGCCGCCTGGACACGCTCATCGGCCAGGCGTTCGCCGACGCGGCGGCGCGCTGCCCGGCCGCCGACCTGGTCTGCTCACACGGGCAGACCCTCTACCACTGGGCGGAGGGCGGCCGGGTGCGCGGGACGCTCCAGCTCGGCCAGCCCGCGTGGATCGCCGAACGGCTCGGCGTGCCGGTGGTCTCCGACCTTCGGGTGCGCGACGTCGCCGCCGGAGGGCAGGGCGCGCCGCTCGTCTCGGCCTTCGACCTGCCGCTGATGGCGGGTCTGCCGGGCCGCGGCGGGGCGCTCAACCTCGGCGGCATCGCCAACCTGACCCTGCGCGACCCCGCGCTCGCCTACGACACCGGCCCGGCCTCGGCCCTCATGGACGCGGCCGTGCTCGCCGCCACGGGCCGCCCGTACGACGAGGACGGCCGGTTGGCCGCGGCCGGGCAGGTCCATGAGGGGCTGCTCGCCGAGCTGCTGGCCGAGCCGTACTATCACCGCCGGCCGCCCAAGAGCACGGGCAAGGAGCTGTTCCACGCGGGCTACCTGGACCGGGTCGCCGGGCCGTACGGCCTGGGCCTGCCCGACCTGGTGGCCACGCTCGCGGCGCTCACCGCCGAGACGGTGGCGGCGGAGATCCGGCGGCACCGTCTCGACACGGTCGTCGTTTCCGGTGGCGGCCTGCGCAACCCGGCGCTGATGAACGGCCTGCGTGAGCGCACGCCGGGGGTGCGGCTGCTGCCGAGCGACGAGCTGGGCGTGCCATCGGACGCCAAGGAGGCGATCGCCTTCTCCTACCTGGGGTGGCTGACCGCGCATGGTCTGCCCGCCACCGTGCCCGCCTGCACGGGCGCGTCCGGCCCCCGGGTGCTCGGCGCACTCACCCCGGGGCGGGGACCGCTGCGCCTGCCCGCTCCGCTGCCGTCGGCGCCCGAGCGGATCCGCATGGAGTGCCGCCCGCTGACGTAATCACGGACGCGGCGGACGGATTTGAAAGTTTTCGGACATTGACCCACGGTGGGGACGCCGAGCGGTGCTCCGCCCAACGGGCATATAACTAGGACCCTACCGGCGGAAAGGGGTTGACGTCCACCCTTGACGCCCCCCAACCGTACGCCTATATTTCCGCAAGATTAATGAGAACTAGCGAAAGTTTCGGCGCGCCGTGGTGAGGCTTCCCGCCGCGGGATGAAGCCGTCATCGGCCGAAGGGATGGCATGAACGGCAGGCACCGAGCGAGACGGGCTCCGCACCTGGTGAGAGCATGAGCGCGGTCACGACGATCGACGAGTCACCGAGCACCCCGCCTCCGCGCGACGCGAGATCACGGCACGCCGGTGGGAAGCGCCCTCCCGGTCGCACCTGGCGTCAGGCACTGCGCCGAGACTGGCAGCTTTACTCGCTGGTGATCCTCCCGCTGCTCTTCTTCTTGATATTCCGCTACCTGCCGATGATCGGCAACGTGATCGCCTTCCGGAAGTTCGAACCGGGCGGCAGCGTGCTGGGCGAGGAATGGGTGGGCCTGCGCTACGTGCGGATGTTCCTGAACGATCCGACGTTCTGGCAGGTGTTCGGCAACACCATAATCATCGGTGCGTTGACCCTGCTGTTCTGCTTCCCGACGCCGATCGTGCTCGCCCTGCTGATCAACGAGCTGCGCGGCCGGCGGGTCAAACGGTTCGTCCAGTCGGTGTCGTACCTGCCGCATTTCCTGTCGATGGTGGTCGTGGCCGGGCTGGTCATGGAGCTGCTGTCGGTGGACGGGCCGGTCAACCAGATCCTGAGCAAGATGGGCAGCGATCCCATCCCGTTCCTGCAGGAGGCGGGGTGGTTCCGGACGATCTACGTCTCCTCCGAGATGTGGCAGACCGTCGGCTGGGGCACCATCATCTACCTCGCCGCGCTCACCACCATCGACGAGCAGCTGTACGAGGCGGCCCGCATCGACGGCGCGAACCGATGGCGGCAGATCTGGCACGTGACACTCCCCGGCATCCGGCCGACCGCGGTCACGCTGCTGATCCTCAACATCGGCACGTTCATGGCGGTGGGCTTCGAGAAGATCCTGCTGCTCTACAACCCGCTGACGTACCCGACCGGTGACGTGATCTCGACGTACCTGTACCGGATGGGCATCGTCTCCAACAGCTTCAGCTACGCCGCGGCGATCGGACTGTTCGAGGCCCTGATCGGCCTGACCCTCGTCATGTCGGCGAACCTGATCTCCCGCCGCACCGTGGGGGCGAGCCTGTGGTGACCGTCGACAGGACCCGGGGCTACCAGATCTTCCGGGTGATCAACACACTCGTCCTGACCGGCGTCCTGGTCGTCACCCTGTACCCGTTCGTCAACATCGTCGCGCGGTCGTTCAGCGACGAGTTCGCCATCCGCGCAGGCAAGGTCAACCTCTTCCCCGTCGGGTTCACCTTCCGGACGTACGAGTACGTCGCCTCCGACCCGACCTTCTGGACGAACTACCGCAACACCGTGGTGTACACGGTCGTCGCCACGGCCATCGCGATGTTCATGACCACGTGCTACGCGTACGTCCTGTCGAAGAGGCACCTGAAGGGCCGCAAGATCCTGATCGGAATCGCGGTCTTCACCATGTTCTTCTCCGGCGGCCTCATCCCCAACTACATTCTGATCTCCAGCCTCGGGTTCACCAACAGCATCTGGTCCATCGTGCTGCCCAACGCGATCAGCGTGTTCAACCTCCTGGTGATGAAGGCGTTCTTCGAGGGCATGCCGACCGATCTGGAGGAGGCCGCCGCGATCGACGGCATGAACACCTACGGCATCCTGCTCCGCATCGTGCTGCCGCTGTCGAAGGCGGTCCTCGCGACGATGGTGCTGTTCTACGCGGTGTCGTTCTGGAACTCGTGGTTCGCTGCGTTCCTCTACATGAGCCAGTCCGATCTCTTCCCGGTGACCGTCTATCTCCGCAACCTCATCGCCGGTGCCACCACGGGGACGTCCGTCGGCGCCGACGCCACCGACCTGACCGTGGCCACCAACATCAAGTCCGTGACGATGGTGCTCACCGTCATCCCGATCCTGGTGGTCTACCCCTTCGTCCAGCGGTACTTCGTCAAGGGCGTCATGCTCGGCGCGGTCAAGGGATAGCCCTCGCCTGACCCGTTTGAAACCAGCCATTTTCCAGGGAAAGGACCCCCTTCATGTATGAGATGAACCGGCGCCAGGCGATGGCCGCCGTGGGAGCGTTTCTCGCCCTCGCCGCCTGCAGTACCGACGGCGGCTCCGGTGACTCCGGCGAGGCCAAGAAGAGCGACGACTTCGCGGCGAACCGGGACGGCGCGATGTCCGACTACGCCGCCGGCAAGCAGTTCACGGCCGCCGCGCCGCTCACGTTCGGCATCCTCTACAACAACCACCCGTTCTATCCGCTCAAGAAGGACTGGCTGTTCTGGTCCGAGCTCACCAAGCGGACCAACGTGACGCTGGAGCCGAACGTGGTGCCGCTGAGCGACTACGAGAACAAGCGCAGTCTGCTGATCGGCGCCGGCGACGCCCCGATGATCATCCCGAAGACCTACCCCGGCCAGGAGACCCCGTTCGTCGCCTCCGGCGCCATCCTGCCGGTCAGCGACTACATCGACCTGATGCCGAACTTCAAGGAGAAGATCGCCAGGTGGAACCTGGAGCCCGACCTGGACACGATCCGGCAGGCCGACGGCCAGTTCTATCTGCTCCCCGGTCTGCACGAGGACTACTGGGTCGACTACTCCCTGGCGATCCGCGCCGACATCCTCGACGAGCTCGGGCTGGAGATCCCGCAGACCCTGGACGACCTGCACAACGTGCTGAAGGCGATGAAGGAGAAGTACCCCGACTCCTACCCCTTCTCCGACCGGTGGAGCAACCCCACGCCGGGCGGCGCCCTGCTGAACCAGATCCTCGGCCTGGCGTACGGCGCCCACGGCGGCTGGGGCTACCTGAACGGCGTGACGTGGGACCACACCGCGCAGAAGTTCGCCTACACCGGCGCGATGGAGCAGTACAAGCAGATGCTGCAGTTCCTCCACACGCTGGTGGAGGAGAAGCTGATGGACCCGGAGAGCTTCACCCAGCAGGACGACCAGGCGATCCAGAAGCTGGTGTCCGGTAAGTCGTTCGTGATCAGCACGAACGCGCAGACCCTGGTCAACGAGTACCGCCCGCCGCTGAAGAAGGCGAACCCGAAGGCGAAGCTGATCAAGATCCCGGTGCCCATCGGGCCGCTCGGGCCGGTCAAGGCCGACGCCACCACCACCCGGCTGGAGAACGGCATCATGATCTCCAAGAAGGCCCGGGACAGCAAGAACTTCGTCGCGATGATGCAGTTCATCGACTGGCTCTGGTACTCCGACGAGGGCCAGGTGTTCGCCAAGTGGGGCATCGAGGGGACCACCTTCACCAAGGACGCCTCCGGCAAGTACCAGCTGGCCGAGGACGTCGACTTCGTCGGGCTCAACCCCGACGCGTCCAAGCACCTGCAGAAGGACTTCGGCTTCTCCAACGGCGTGTTCGCCTACGGCGGGACCACCGAGCTGCTCCAGTCGACGTTCTCCGAGGAGGAGATCGAGTTCCAGAAGGTGATGAACGCCAGGGAGGCGCTGCCGCCCGCGCCGCCGCGCCCGCTCACCGACGAGGAGCGCGAGCAGGCCTCGCTGTGGGAGACCCCGCTGAAAGACCACGCCACCCAGAACACGCTCAACTTCATCCTGGGCAAGCGGAGCTTCGACGAGTGGGACGCCTACGTCCAGGAGCTCGAGGCGAAGAACATGTCCGCCTACATCAACCTGATGAACAACGCCCACGAGCGGTACAAGAAGGAGCACGGCTGAGCGGCCCGGGTCGGCCGTGCCTGTCCCGCGGCCGGCCCGAGCCTCATCCGACGGCGGGTGAAGGACGATGACGCGCAACTCCGTTCCCGATGTGCCCTCCCACGAGACCCCGAGCCGGCTGCCGGACGCCTGGCGGTTCTGCGTCGGCACGGGCCGCTTCGATCTGGCGCTGCGCGGGGACTACCGGGAGTCGCTGGCGCTGGTCCAGCGGGAGATCGGTTTCCGGCACATCCGGGGACACGGACTGCTGAGCGACGGGGTGGGCGTGCATCGGCCGTACGAGTACCGGGGGGAGCGGCACGTACGGCACGCGTTCACCTATGTGGACCAGGTGATCGACGCCTACCTCGACCTCGGGATCAAACCGTTCCTCGAGCTGGGCTTCATGCCCTCCGGGCTCGCCTCGGGCGAGCAGACCGTGTTCTGGTGGCGCGGCAATATCACCCCGCCCCGCTCCTGGCAGGAGTGGGCCGAGCTGGTGCGGGCCACGGTGACGCACCTGATCGACCGGTACGGCCTGGAGCAGGTGCGCACCTGGCCGATCGAGGTGTGGAACGAGCCCAACCTCGAGCAGTTCTGGCTGGACGCGGACCGGGAGGCCTATCACCGCCTGTACGAGGTGACCGCGAACACCGTCAAGGACGTCGACGCCGCGCTCCAGGTCGGCGGTCCGGCCATCTCGCCCGGCGCCGACGAGTGGATGGTGCGGTTCGCCGAGTTCGTCGCCGAGCGGTCCCTGCCGATCGACTTCGTCAGCCGGCACGCCTACACCTCCGGCCCGGCCCGGCATGTGCCGTTCGGCGTACACCAGACGCTGGCGCCGGCGTCGCGGCTGCTGGAGCAGTTCGCCACCCCCCGGCGGCAGCTCCGGGGCGGCCCGCTGGCGGATCTGCCGGTGCACATCACCGAGTTCAACTCCTCCTACCGGCCCGACAACCCCGTGCACGACACGGCCTTCCACGCCGCCTACCTCGCCCCGGTGCTGGCCGCGGGGGGAGACCTGGTCGACTCCTTCTCCTACTGGACCTTCTGCGACGTGTTCGAGGAGGTGGGGGTGCCGACGTCGCTGTTCCACGGCGGCTTCGGCCTGCTGACCCATCGGCAGATCAAGAAGCCGACCTATCATCTGTACGCGTTCATGGCCCGGATGGGCGGGGAGATCCTTGCCCGTGGCCGCGACCACCTGGTCACCAGGGACTCCACGGGCGGCACCGGCCGGGTCACCGTACTGGCCTGGGCGCCGGTGGACGTCACCGGCGGTCCGCCGGTCGACGGGCACACCGTGCGGCTGTCGGTCCCGATCGGTTCTCCGTCGGCGTCGGCCTTCGTGCTGCGCTCGTCGGTGAGCGAGGAGAAGGGCAACGCCTGGCGGGCGTGGTGCGAGATGGGCCGCCCGGCGTCCCCCCGGCCCCGGCAACTGGACGTTCTCCGGGAGGCGGCCGAGCCGGTCAGGAGCCACCGCGCGCTGCCGGTCGAGGGTGGACGCGTCGATCTCGACCTCACGCTCGACCGGCACGAGGTCACGCTGCTGGAGATCACGCCGGTGGTGGACGAGACCCCGCCGTGGTGGGACGAACGCCGCCCGCTCGGCCTGGACGAGGCTCAGGGAGGCGACCGATGACCGAGACGACGATCGGACGGTTCGGGGAGGGGCCGCTCTCGCGCGCCTCCGCGCTGATCTACACCCTCCTGGTGGTCGAGATCCTGTTCCTGGCCACCACCGTGCCCGGCCTGGCCGGGCTCGTCCTGCTCGCACGCGACGCCGCCAACGTCCCGCTGGCGGCGCTGTGCCTGCTCCCGGTCGCTCCGGCGCTGTCGGCCGCGTTGTACGCGGTGCACCGCCGCCGCCTGGATCTGACCGATCTCCATCCGGCCAGGGCGTTCTGGCGCGGCTATCGGATGAACCTCCGCGGGGTCGTGAAGATCTGGATCCCGCTGCTGGCCTGGCTGACCGTCCTCGGGGCGACGCTCGCGAACTTCGCCGCCGCCGGCGTCCCGGGATGGTGGGCGGCCCTGCTGGTCCTCCTGGCGCTGGTGGCGACCCTCTGGGGCGCGAACGCACTCGTTATCACGTCGCTGTTCGAGTTCCGGGCGAGGGACGTCGGCCGCCTGGCGGCGTACTTCCTGTTCTGCTCGCTCCGGATCACGCTGGGCAACGCCTGTCTCGTCATCGTGGCGGCCGGCGTCACGCTGGTCGTCACCGAGGCCGGGCTTGCGCTGCTGGCCTCGGTGTTCGTCTCGGCGCTGCTGCTGAACAGCCGCCCGATGATCGCCGAGGTCACCGAGAGATTCACCCGACCCCCCACACCCCCACCCCCTTCCCCGTGATCTTGCGAATTCTCGCACGCCATCCCCCTGACCTGCCCAAATCGATTTCGTGATCATGCGATTTCTCGCAGGCGTACTGCCTGACCTGCGCCTATGTGCTCGCCGACCTTGCAGTAGGCCACGAAGTGCAAGATCGCGGACGGTGTTTTCGCTGTTCAGGGGGTAGGTCTGCGAGAAAGTGCAAGATCACGAACGCAGACTCCCTGGTCACGGCTTGAGATGCGAGTATTCGCAAGATCACGGGATTGGAGCTGAGGAGCCTCGTGACGATTCCCGATCAGACCGGTGCGGACACGACGACCGAGGTCCACGCGGCCTGGCTGCCGCCGGAGGCGTTCCGGGCGGTCGGCTCACGCCGCGTCCTCGTACACGGTGAGGGCCTCCTCGTCGACACCGTGCGCGAGGAGGTGGCCGGGGCCTGCGCCCGGTACGGCGGCGCGTACGACAGCGCGTATGGCGGCGCGTATGGCGGCGAGCCGCACGCCCACACCGGGCCGTACGATCTGGTGCTCGCGCTCACGACGGCCGAGCCGCTGCCGGGCGTCGCCGGTGAGGTGCGGGCGGAGCTGCGGCGGCGGCCGGACCCGGCGATAGGCGAGCAGGGGTTCGCGCTCGCCCGCCGCGACGGCGTCACCGTCGTGCTCGCCGACGACCCGGCCGGGCTGCTCTACGGCCTGTTCCAGGTCGTACGGCTCGGCGAGGCGGCCTTCGAGGCCGACCGCCCGGTCGAGCTGCACCGGCCCGCGATGCTCCGGCGGATGCTCGACCACTGGGACAACGTCGACGTGCATCCGGTGATGGGCCAGGTCGAGCGCGGCTACGCGGGCGGCTCGATCTTCTGGCGGGACGGCGCTGCGCGCGGCGACCTGGCCCGGGTGCGGGCCTACGCGCGGCTGCTGGCCGCCTGCGGGGTGAACGCGATCGCGGTCAACAACGTGAACGTGCACGCCACCGAGGCGCACCTGCTGATTGACCGGCTCGGCGACGTCGCCGCGATCGCCGACGAGCTGCGGCCGTACGGGATCAGGGTCCACCTGTCGGTGAACTTCGCCTCGCCCGTCGTCCTCGGCGCGCTGCCGACCGCCGACCCGCTCGACGAGGGCGTACGCGAATGGTGGGCGGCGACCACGGCGAAGGTCTACGCGACGATCCCCGACTTCGGCGGCTACGTGGTGAAGGCCGACTCCGAGGGTCAGCCCGGCCCGTTCGCGTACGGGCGAAGCCACGCCGACGGCGCGAACGCGCTCGCCGACGCGCTGACGCCGTACGGCGGGGTCGTCCACTGGCGCGCCTTCGTCTACGACCACCGGCAGGACTGGCGCGACCGGTCGACCGACCGGGCCCGCGCGGCGCACGACCACTTCGCCCCGCTCGACGGCCGCTTCGGCGACAACGTGATCCTGCAGGTGAAGCACGGGCCGATGGACTTCCAGGTGCGCGAGCCGGTGTCGCCGGTGATCGCGGCCATGCCGGCCACCCGCCTGGCGGCGGAGCTGCAGGTGACCCAGGAGTACACCGGCCAGCAGCGACACGTGTGCTACCTCGCCCCGATGTGGCGTGAAGTGCTCGGATTCCGCCCCTGGGGGCCGGACGGGCCCGCCGTGGCCGACGTCGTCGGCGGCGGTGGCGGCCTGGTCGCGGTCTCCAACGTCGGCGACGACCCCTACTGGACCGGCCACCCGCTCGCGCAGGCCAACCTGTACGCCTTCGGCCGGCTCGCCTGGGCGCCGCCGCTGGACCCGGCCGCGATCCTCGACGAGTGGATCGACCTCACCTTCGCCCCGATGACGACCGGGAAGACCGCGCCTGCGGCGACCGGGGAGACCGTGCCTGCGGCGACCGGCGACGCCGAGCCGCTGCGGCGCACACTGCACGCGATGATGGACGACTCCTGGCGCACCTATGAGCGGTACACCGCGCCGCTCGGCGTCGGATTCATGGTCCGGCCCGGGCACCACTACGGCCCCGACGTGGACGGCTACGAGTACACGCCGTGGGGCACCTACCACTTCGCCGACCGCGACGGCGTCGGCGTCGACCGCACCCGCGCCACCGGGACCGGCTTCACCGGTCAGTACCCGCCGCCGTGGTCGGAGGTGTACGAGTCGCTCGACCACTGTCCCGACGAGCTGCTGCTGTTCTTCCACCACGTCCCGTACGGGCATGTGCTGCACAGCGGCTCGACGGTCGTCCAGCACATCTACGACACCCACTTCGCCGGCGTCGAGCAGGTGGAGCGGATGCGGCTGCGCTGGGCGGAGACGGCCGGGTCGGTCCCCCCGGGACTGCACGCCCGGGTGGCCGAGCTGCTCGACGAGCAACTGCGCTGCGCGCGGGAGTGGCGAGACCAGATCAACGCCTACTTCTTCCGCAAGTCGGGGGTGCCCGACGCCCGCGGCCGCCGCATCCCCTGAGGCCCCGCCGGGCCCATCTCGTCGAACCAGTCCAACCATGGGAGCGATCGAATGTCCGACCCTCGCATGTCCGGGTTCAGGAACCGCCTCGGCGGCCTGGCGTTCGGCGGCGACTACAACCCCGAGCAGTGGGATCCCGCCGTGTGGCGGGAGGACGTCCGTCTGATGCGCGAGGCGGGGGTGAACCTGGTCTCCCTCGGCGTCTTCGCGTGGGCCTCGCTCGAACCCGAGCCCGGCAGGTACGCCTTCGGCTGGCTGGACGAGGTCATGGACCTCCTCCACGAGAACGGCATCGCGGTCAACCTGGCCACCCCCACTGCGGCGCCGCCCGCCTGGCTGACCCACCTGCACCCCGAGGTCTTCCCGGTCATGGCCGACGGCGAGCGGTTCGGCTTCGGCAACCGCCTGCACTACGACCCCTCGTCCCCGATCTACCGCGAGTACGCGGCGAACATCACCACCAGGCTCGCCGAGCGCTACTCCTTCCACCCCGCGCTGGCCATGTGGCACATCAGCAACGAGTACGGCCCCACGGCCTACAACGAGGCGGCGTCGGCGAACTTCCGGCGCTGGCTCCGGCGCAGGTACGGCGACCTCGCCACGCTCAACGACGCCTGGACCACCCGTTTCTGGGGCCAGATCTACACGGACTGGGCGCAGATCGAGGTGCCGAGCGTGCCGCGCACCTGGATGAACCCCAGCCGCATCCTCGACTTCAAACGCTTCACCTCCGACGCCCTCCTGGAGTGCTTCATCGCGGAACGCGACATCGTCCGCTCCTTCCGCGACGACATCCCGGTCGTGACCAACTTCATGCGCTTCTACCGGAACGCCGACTACTGGAGGTGGGCACCGGAGGAGGACGCGGTGGCCCTGGACATCTATCCCGACCCCGCCGAGCCCGACTCGCACGTGTCGGCGGCCTTCCAGTTCGACCTGTTCCGGTCGCTCAAGGGCGGCCGGCCGTGGCTGCTGATGGAGCAGGCGGCCGGTGCGGTCAGCCAGTGGCGGCTCAACGTGGTCAAGGAGCCGGGGCGGATGCGGCTCGGCTCGCTGCAGGCGGTGGCACGCGGCGCCGACTCCGTCATGTTCTTCCAGTGGCGGGCCTCGCGCGGCGGGCACGAACGCTTCCACTCGGCGATGCTGCCGCACTCCGGGCCCGACTCGCGGACCTTCCGCGAGGTCGCCGACCTCGGCCGCGAGGCCGGGCTGCTGGCTCCGGTGGCGGGGACGACCGCGCGCGCCGAGGTCGCCGTGCTGTTCGACTGGAACGGCTGGTGGGGGCTGGAGGAACTGTGGGGCCTGCCCCGCAACGACTTCAGCTACCCCGGCACTGTCATGCGCCACTACACGCCGCTGTGGGAGCACCACTACGCCGTCGACGTCGTGCCGCCCCACGGCGACCTCTCGCGTTACAAGGTGCTGATCGTGCCCAACGCCTACCTCGTCGACGACGCGGGCGTGGCCGCCGTCACCGCGTTCGCCCGCGCGGGCGGCATTGTCGTCATGTCGTTCTTCTCCGGGGTCGTGGACGAGTGCAACCGGGTCCGCCCGAACGGCTACCCCGGCGCGTTCCGCCACCTCATCGGCGCGAAGATCGACGAGTACTGGCCGGCGCGCCCGGGGGAGGAGTTCGCCGTCGCGTTCGCCGACGGCCGTACGGCCACCGCGCACTGGTGGCGGGAGGACGTCCACCTCGAAACCGGGACCGCCCAGGCGACCTATGCCGACGGGCTGCTGGCGGGCCGGGCCGCGATCGTCGAGAACGCCTTCGGGTCCGGCCGGGTCGTCTACCTCGCGACGCTGCTGGAACAGTCCGCCTTCGACGCCGTGCTGCTGGCGGAGGTGCGGGCCGCCGGGGTGACGAACCGCTTCCCCGGCGTCCCCGCGTTCGTCGAATGCGCGGTGCGGGAGGACGAGCGGCATGAATACGTCTTCCTCCTCAACCACGGCGCCGATCATGCCGCCGTCGTCCCGCTGGACGGCACGGGAACGGACCTGCTCACCGGCGCCTCGGCCGCCGGCGAGGTCACCCTGCCCCCGCTGGGGGCGGCGGTGATCCGGAAGGCGGCGCCGTACGGACCGTGAGGGGGATGAGCGTGATGAGCCGGTGCGCTCGATGAGGAAGGTGAACGTTTCAATCATCCCGGACCGTATGGCCAGTTCGGCGGACCGCGTCCGCCGGGCGCCGGGCGCCACAGTTGATCCTGACTGAGGGTTGAGGGACGGTAAGGATCCCTGGCGGGAGGGCATCGGCCTCCCATTCGACATGCCAGGCCCCCTCATCCTGATCAAGGAGACATGAAATGAGGTTACGTGCGCTCTGCCTTCCGCGGGGCCGCAGCTCCGGCGGGACCGGCCACGCCACCCGCCGGAGCCTGATCCGGCGGGTGCTCGTCGCGGCGGGAGCCGCGATCCTGCTCACCCCCGTGCTCGCCTCTCCCGCCTCGGCGCACGGCGCGGTCAGCGACCCGCCCGCCCGTCAGTACGGCTGCTACACCCGGTGGGCGAGCGACTGGCAGTCGCCGCAGATGGCCACCGAGGACCCGATGTGCTACCAGGCGTGGCAGGCCAATCCCGACGCGATGTGGAACTGGAACGGCCTGCTGCGCGACGGCGTCGGCGGCGACTACCAGACGGCCGTCCCCGACGGGCAGCTGTGCAGCGGCGGCCTGACCTTCAACGGCCGGTACGCCGCGATGGACGAACCCGGCCCGTGGAAGACCGTGGACAAGCCCAGCCGGTTCACGCTCAACCTGCTGGACGGATCGTCACACGGTGCCGACTTCATCCGCGTCTACGTCACCAAGCAGGGCTTCGACCCGACGACCCAGCGGCTGAAGTGGAGCGACCTGGAACTGGTCACCCAGACGGGCAAGATTCCCACCGGGTCCACGACGCCGGTCGAGGTGTACGCGCCCGGCCGCACCGGCCACCACATCGTCTTCACGCTCTGGCAGGCCAGCCACCTCGACCAGTCGTACTACTTCTGCAGCGACGTCAACTTCACGGGTGGCGGTCCCACGCCGACTCCCACCCCGACCCCGACCCCCACGCCCACGCCGACCCCGACACCCACCCCGACCCCGACTCCTACGCCCTCGCCCAGCCCCACCCCCGACCCCTCCGGGAGCTGCTCGGCCACCTACCGGGTCGTCTCGCAGTGGTCCGGTGGTTTCCAGGCCGAGGTGCGCGTGGCCGCTGGCGCTCAGCCGATCAACGGCTGGACGGTGAAGTGGACCTTCGCCAACGGTGAGAGCGTCAGCTCGGCGTGGAACGCGTCCGTGACCACGAGCGGATCCACGGTCAGCGCGCGCAACGCGGCCTACAACGGCTCCCTCGGCGCCGGCGCCGCCACCACCTTCGGAT
The DNA here is from genome assembly GCA_001552515.1 of Sphaerimonospora mesophila NBRC 14179 = JCM 3151. Classification (GTDB taxonomy): domain Bacteria; phylum Actinomycetota; class Actinomycetes; order Streptosporangiales; family Streptosporangiaceae; genus Sphaerimonospora; species Sphaerimonospora mesophila. The sequence continues at coordinate 39,387 of BCRI01000033.1, read as the reverse complement.
TCGTCGGGTCCGGAACCAGCGGGACGCCCACCCTCACGTGCACCGCGTAGCCGTACACCGCTCCCGCGTGAGACCACGCTGAACCCTCGCTGAGCCCGTCCGCCGCCGTCGCGCGGCGGACGGGCGACGGCCTGCGACGGAGTCCGGACCGGATTCGGCCCATCTCGCCGGTGCGGACACGTGGATCGGGCACGTGCGCGGGTAGGGATTGCGAAGCCGGAACCCAGACCATCGGGGGGTGAGCCGCGAGATGCCTGATCAGGTATTCCTCGGGGAGATGCGGCGGATCCTGGACGAGGTGTACCGCGATCGCGACAGCGCAGCGGTACGGGACGTCTACGCCTGCGCATCCGCGCACGTGCATCTGACCGCGGACAGGCTGGCGCTGCTGAACGAGATCCCGGAGGACGGCTACACCCGGGAGGAGATGGCCGAGGCGATCGACAAGGTGATCATGCGCCGGGGCGAGCAGGACAACCTCGGCCTGCTCCAGGGCCGGAACCCGTAGCCGGGCGGAAGCCGTACGGCGAACCGCCGTGGAGCCACCCCCTCCCGGCCGTGGGCGACCATCGTCAGCGGCCGTACGTGCCGACCAGCGTCCCGGACGCCAGCACCTTTCCCTCGATCGCGTGCCGCAGGTCGTCGGCGGAGAACCCCCCGGCCAGGCCGGACGGTTCGGCCAGCGCGTAGAGGCGGAAGAAGTACCGGTGCGGGTCGTCGCCCGCCGGCGGGTGCGGTCCGCCGTACCCCCGCTGTCCGAAGTCGTTGCGGCCCACGTGGCGATCTCCCAGATCGACACCGGCGTCCAGATGATCGCTGTCGGCCGGGATGCCGGTCACCAGCCAGTGGGTGAACGTGCCGGTGGGCGCGTCCGGGTCTTCGCAGAGCAACGCCAGCTCGGCCGTGCCGGACGGCGCCTCGGACCACTCCAGCGGTGGCGAGACGTCGCCCGCCTCGTGCGAGTACCGGCGCGGGATCATCGTGTGATCGTTGAATGCCGCGCTGCGCAGCATCATTCCAGCCATATCTGTCCGCTTCCCCGAGAGCCGGCGCCGACACCGGAGATCGGTCCATGGCGCCCCGGCTGCCGGAGGCGACCGGACGCCGGCCGGGGAGGGGCGGCTTCGCTCCGCCTGAGAGCCTGCGTTCAGACGTTGGGCGGGGTGGCGCCGCTGTCCGAGCGCTGAGCGGGATGCGTTCGATTCCCTCGTCGGTCCGGGGCGTGGCAGACTCCGGACATGATCTCGAAGACGATCACCGCGGTGGCCTCGGGCACCTGGACACTCGGCGACCTGACGGTCAATCGGATGGGTTTCGGCGCGATGCGCCTGACGCAGAACGGCGTGGCGTTCGGTGACGGGACGCCGAGTGATCGGAGCCGGGCGATCGGTGTGCTGCGCCGGGCGGTGGAACTCGGTGTGAACCACATCGACACCGCCGCCTCGCCGTACGGTCTCCTCGACGCCGACCCGCGTGAGATCGGCGAGGTGGTCAGGCGTCGGGGGAGACGGCGTTTCCGGGGAAGGGAGTGTTTCCGGGAAAGACGGTGTTTCCGGGAAAGATCGGGGTGCGCTTGTCGAGGAAGGCGCGCACCCCTTCACGGCCGTCGGGCCGCGCCGCCGCCTCGCGGATCGCCAGGGCCTCCCGGCGCAGCGCGGTCTCCGGCGCCGGAGTGGCCACGCCGCGCAGCAGCCGCTTGACCGCGACCTGGGCCGCGTGCGGTCCCGCGACCAGTTGTGCCACGACCCGGTCCACCGCCGCGCCGAGCTCGTCGTCGTCGTGCACCTGCGCCACCAGCCCGGCCCGGTGCGCGTCCTCCGCGCTCAGGACGGGGTTGAGCAGGGCGAGGTGCAGGGCCTGATGCAGGCCGAGCGTCGCGGACAGCAGGCTGGTCCCGCCGTCGACGGTCAGCCCGACCCTGGTGTAGCCCAGGGTGAAACGGGCCGATCTGGCGGCGAGCACCAGATCGGCCGCAGCCGCGAGCGGGAAGCCCGCGCCCGCCGCCGTGCCGCGTACCACCGAGATCACCACCGCGTCCAGGCGCATCAGCTCGCTCACGATGCGGTGCAGCGCGTCGGCGAGATCGTCGAGGTGCGCCGACATGTCGTCGGCGGCGCCGAAGGACGCGAGATCGCCCCCGACGCTGAAGAACCGGCCCTCGGCGGACAGCACGACGACCGGTGCCCGGTCGGCCCTGGCCCGCCGGATCGCCTGCCACAGAGCGGCGGCCCCCGCGTTGTTGAACGCGTTGCCATGCTCGGCGTCGGCCAGCGTGATCCAGGCCGCGCCGTCGCGGAACTCGTACGTCACCGGGTCCTTGGCGCCCTCGGTCATGATCTCCCCTTCGCCGCCCTTGCTTCAGGCTCCTGTCCTACCAGCCGATCCGGCTGACCACACGACCGGCCCCCATCCCCATGAGGGCGGGATCCACCCCCGTGGGGGGCAGGAATCCACCCCCGTGGGGACGGGAACCCACCCCCGTGGGGACGGGAACCCACCCCCGTGGGGACGGGAACCCACCCCCGTGATCTTGCACTTCCTCGCAGGTGGGCCGTTTGAGCCGCACTTGTCGTGTTCGTGATCTTGCACCTGGCGGGATAGTGCGAGATCACGAACAGCGTTTTCGCAGCTCAGCGGATGGGTCTGCGAGAAACTGCAATATCACGAACGCGAAGTGCCTGGTCCTGGGGGTGTGTGCGAGAAATTGCAAGATCACGGCCATGGGTTGGGGGGCGGTGTTGACCTGGCTGATCGGGCGACGTACCTTTTCTCCGAAATATTCGGCTATAGAACGAAAAATGTCGGCACAGGGGGCAGAGCGTGGCATCGGCTCGATCGGCGGAGTCGTCCTTGAGCGGGCACTGGGTCGGCACATGGGCGTGCTCACCGCAGCCGGCCGAGCCGGACGACCTGCCGCCGGCGCCGTTCACCCGGGAGGGTCTCGCGCTCGCCGACAGCACGTTGCGGCAGACCGTCCGCACGTCGATCGGTGGGCGGCGGATGCGGCTGCGCTTCTCCAACGCCTTCGGCCGTACGGCACTGCCGATCGCCAGGGTCGCCCTGGCGCTCCCGGCCGGGGCGCGGGCGGGGGCGAGGGCCATCCGGCCGTCGACCTCCCGTCCGGTGACCTTCCACGGTCGGCCCTCCGTGGTCATCCCGCCCGGAGCCCAGGTGGTCTCCGACGCGCTCGACTTCGAGCCGGGGCCCCGATCTGTCCTCACCGTCACGACCTACCTGGCCGAGGGCCTGGCCCGCGACTCCGTCACCGCGCATCCCGGCTCCAGGACCACCTCCCACCTGCTGGCCGGCGACCATGTCCAGGCCGGCGACCTGCCCGGCGCCACGCCCGTCGAACACTGGTACCTCCTCAGCGGCGTCGAGGTGTGGGCTCCGCCCACGGCGGCTGCGGTGGCCGTCGTGGGCGACTCGCTGACCGACGGCAGGGGATCCACCACCGACATGAACGACCGCTGGCCCGACCTGCTGATCGACCGCCTGCACGCGCACCCCGACATGGCGGGCCTCGCCGTGCTGAACCAGGGCATCGGCGGCAACCGGGTCCTCGCCGACGGCCTCGGCCCGGGCGTGTCGGCCCGGCTGGACCGAGACGTGCTGGCCCAGAGCGGGGTGAGATGGCTGATCGTCTTCGCGGGGGTCAACGACATCGGTACGGCCGCCGCCACCGAGGCCGCCCAGCGCGAGGTGGCGGCCGATCTGATCGCCGCCTACGACCAGATCGTCGTCCGCGCCCAGGCCGGGGGTCTTCGGGTGTACGGCGCGACGCTGACGCCGTTCGGCGGCAACATGCCGTACGACGACCCGGGCGGACGCCGGGAATCGGCCCGGCAGGCGGTCAACCGGTGGATCCGTACGAGCCGCCGGTTCGACGGCGTGATCGACTTCGACCGTGCGGTGCGCGACCCGGCCGACCCCCGGCGGCTCCTGGCGGCGTTCGACGTCGGCGACCATCTGCACCTCGGCCCGGCGGGCTACGCGGCGCTCGCCGACGCCGTACCGGCCGACCTGTTCCGGCACGACCGGCTCGCCGGGACTCCCCAGCATGCCGGGATTCCCGGGATATAGCCGGAATCACCCGGACATGGTCTCCGTGATCCAGCCGAGGATCACGGGGCCGGCAGGATCTGCCGGAGGCGGCCGGGAGGGGTCTTACGCGGCTTCCACTCCCGGGGGTAGCCGAGGGAGACCTCCTCGAAGCGGACGCCGTCGTACCAGGTGGTCCGTGGGATGTGCAGGTGGCCGTACACGACGGCGGCCGCCTGGAAGCGCAGGTGCCAGTCGGCGGTCTGCGTGGTGCCGCACCAGATGGCGAACTGGGGATAACGCAGGATCAGCGTCGGTTCGCGCACCAGGGGATAGTGGTTGATCAGCACCGTCGGCAGCCCGTCCGGCCGCTCTTCGAGCCGCCGCTCGGTCTCCTTCAGCCGGGCGGCGCACCACGCCTCACGTGACGGGTACGGGTCGGGGTGCAGGAACATCTCGTCGGTGCACACGACGCCGGTCTCGTGGGCGAGCGCGAGGGCCGCCTCCACGGTCGTCACCCCCGGCATGCGGAAGGTGTAGTCGTACAGCACGAACAGCGGGGCCACGACGACGGGACCGCCGGGGCCCGTCCAGATCGGGTACGGATCCTCGGGCGTGACCACACCGAGCGAACGGCAGATCTCGACCAGGTGGCGGTAGCGCGCCTCACCCCGCAGCCGGGACGGGTCGCGGGGATGCGTCCACAGCTCGTGGTTGCCCGGCGCCCACACGACCTTCGTGAACCGCTCGCTGAGCAGCCGCATCGTGTGTTCGAAATCCTCGGCGAACTCGCACACGTCACCGGCCACGATCAGCCAGTCACCGGGTGAGCCCGGCCGGAGGGCGTCGACGATCGCCCGGTTCTCCGCATAGCCGATGTGAAGGTCGCTGATGGCGACAAGTCGCTCACTCGGCAACGGTGGCCCGCCTGAAGCCTCGGCGCATCGGCACTTCCTCGTCGTCTCAACGCTGGTTCTCGTCTCGACGGTGCCACAGATGCCCGGCGAAGAACAACTTCCGATGTCGCCGGGGACCCTTGACATTGGGAGGGCGGCAGAATGCAATATATTGCATGCCAGTGCCACAGAGCCGGGGACTCGTCGCCAGATCGCTCCTCAGGGAGAACGCCTACCAGGCGATCCGCGATGCGATCGTCGACGGCACCCTCGTGCCGGGGGAGCGGCTGAACGACAACGACCTCGCGCAGTGGCTGGGCGTCAGCCGTACCCCGGTCCGGGAGGCGCTGGCCCGGTTGGAGCAGGCCGGTCTGGTGCGGACCAAACCCGGTCGCTACACCATCGTCAGCCCCCTGGAGATCCGCGCCGTCCGCGACGCTCAATCGGTGACGGCCGCCATGCACGAGCTCGCCGTACGGGAGGCCCTGCCCAACCTGTCCGCCGCCGAACTGGACGCCATGCGTGCGGCCAACGCGCGCTTCGCCGACGCGCTGCGCCGGGGCGACGTCGACGCGGCGATCAGCGCGGACGAGGACTTCCACGGCGTGCCGGTCACCGCCTGCGCCAACCACGCCATCCGAACCGTGCTCGAGCAGTTCACGCCGGTGCTGCGCCGCCTGGAGCGACTGCGCTTCTCCTCGCTGAGCGGCCGCGAGTCGGTCGCGCAGCACGAGCGGATCATCGCCCTGTGCGAAGCGGGGGACATCGAAGGCGCGGCGGCCGCCACCCAGGCCAACTGGCGGACGCTGGTGCCCCTGCTCGACGATCTGCTCCCCGACGGAGACGAGGCGGCCTCCTCGAACTGATCCCGCGCCGATGTCCCGCTGCCTGCCCGCTGTCCGAAGCCCCCGCCAAGGAGTGACCGATGTCCCTCGACGCCTTCGAGCGCTACCCACTGCTGTTCGGCCCCAGCCCGATCCACCCCCTCGACCGGCTCAGCGACCATCTCGGCGGCGCGCGGATCTGGGCCAAGCGCGAGGACTGCAACAGCGGCCTGGCCTTCGGCGGCAACAAGACCAGGAAGCTGGAGTATCTGATCCCCGACGCCCTCGCCCAGGGCGCGGACACCCTGGTCAGCATCGGCGGGGTGCAGTCCAACCACACCCGGCAGGTGGCCGCGGTCGCGGCCAGGACCGGGATGAAGGCCGTGCTGGTCCAGGAGAGCTGGGTGGAGTGGCCGGACGCGGTCAACGACAAGGTCGGCAACATCCTCCTGTCGCGCATCATGGGCGCCGACGTGCGGCTGGTCCGGGCCGGATTCGGCATCGGCTTCAAGGACAGCTGGCGGCAGGCCCTGGACGACGTCAGGGCGGCCGGCGGCACGCCGTACGCGATCCCGGCGGGGGCGTCCGACCACCGCCTGGGCGGCCTCGGCTTCGCCAACTGGGCGTACGAGGTGCAGGAGCAGGAGCGCGAGCTGGGCGTCTTCTTCGACACGATCGTGGTGTGCAGCGTCACCGGCAGCACCCAGGCCGGCATGATCGCCGGCTTCGCCGGTCAGGACCGCCCCCGCCGCGTCATCGGCATCGACGCCTCGGCCGAGATCGCCGAGACCCGTGCCCAGGTGGAGAAGATCGCCCGCAACACCGCCGAGCTCGTCGGGCTCGGCCGCGACCTGCGCGATGACGAGATAACCGTGCTCGAGGGCTGGGCCGGGGACCTCTACGGCGTCCCCGTCCGGTCGACCCTTGATGCCATCCGGCTCACCGGAAGCCTCGAAGGGGTGATCCTCGACCCCGTCTACGAGGGCAAGTCCATGGCCGGGCTCATCGATCTCGTACGCCGCGGGGACATCCCGAAGGGTTCCAACGTGCTGTACGCCCACCTCGGCGGCCAGCCCGCACTCAACGCCTACAGCGGCGCCTTTCACTGATCAGGGTCGGTCGCATCCTGGTCAGTCGCAGCAGTTGACGCAGTTGCACCATTCGCAACATCTGCCGCACTCGCAGCAGCTGCCGTCACCCAGATAACAGCGGTCGTCACAGGGGCGACCCCTGCGCTTGCTCCACCGCGGCCGCCACAGGCCGCAGGTGAAGAAGGTCGCCACGCCCGCCGCCGATTTGCGCACCCAGCCGGGCCGCTCGTAGGAGGCGGTCGTGACGTGGTCGTCGAAGGTGCGCGCGATCGCCCGCCGCACTTCGGCGTCGAGCAGCACCTCCACGAGGTGCCGGTCGGCCAGCTCCAGCTCGCGCAGTGCCAGGGCGAGGCCGTGGGCCGCGTCGTCGCAGAGCCGCCGTGCCTCGGCGCGGGTGGTGGCGGTCGCGGTCAGCGGATTGAAGGCCCCGCGGGCGGTGTCCTCCTCCTGGTCCTCGACCGCGTCCAGCAGGTGCGCGATCCGGCCGAAGAACCGGCCCGCCTCGGCGAGGGCGGCGGCGTTCCCCGGTTTGCCGGCGATCGTGGCGGTGTAGGCGAACGCGGCGGCGACGGCGTCCTCGGTGGGGGCGGTCAGATCGAGCAGCCGCACCGTGCCGGTGAGGCCTTCCATGGCGAGCTGGCGGTCGACCGTGGCCGTCAGCACGGCCGTGTCGAAGCCGACCGACGCGCCCATCCGGGCTCCGGCCGCCTCCCATCGGGACGCCAGCATCGTGCGGGCAACCCCGGTGCCGGGCACGCCGTCACCGTCGGCCACATGATCGCGGAGCTTGCCCGCGGCCAGCACCAGTGAGACCGAGGCGGCCAGCCGTACGCCCCCGGCTCGTGCGTCGACCACCTCGGCCGATCGGAACCCGCGCAGCGCGCAGGGGCCCGCGGTCCGATGCGGGGAGCCGTACGGGCTCTGCGCCTCGGCCAGGACCGAGATGATCAACCCGTCGTAGTTGGTGGCCAGCCGCGCCCCATGTCCCTGGCCGTCGCGCAGGGTCAGGCACAGCCCGCACAGGTGAGCCCGCCAAGCCCGGAACAGCGACGGGCAACCGTGACTACCGCACGGGCGAATGATTCCGAACACGAGGCCTCGCGAACTTTGTAGCGGCCATCCCAAGAAGACGGGGGGAATATTACGGGCAAACCACCCGGGCGCGGGTCCGCCGCGCGGTGGATTCTGGCTCGCGATCGGGCGTGATGGAATCGAAGGATGTGGTGCGCTCTCGGCGAGGATCCGGCATCGGCCGTCCGGCTCGTCCCGGTGCCCTCCTCCCGGCGCCCTCGTCCTGCTCTCGTCCTGCCCTCCTCCCGGCGCCTCGTCACTGCCCTCGTCCTGCCCTCGCCCCGGTGCCTTCGTCCCGCGGGACGGGCTCCCCGGTGGGGAGTGGGATCGGCCGCCCGCCTTCGGCGTCCGTGGCGCCGGTGGGCCGGGCGGCCGGTGGAGACTCCTTCGGCTCGGGACTTCCTGCTCGTTGGACTCAGGACTCCCTGCCGGCGATCAGCGTATGGAGTGATTCGCTTCCGACCTGCGAGGCGGTGATCCAGATCGGTTCGTATCCCTTTGCAAGCGCCTCCTGAAGATGGTCGGAATGGTAATCGATGGAGTATCCCCAGTAGATGTAACGTTCCGGCGTGTCCATCCATATCGCGGTGTAGCGTTCATCGCTGGAGATCGTCACGATGCCGGGTTCGGCGTCGTCGCGCCGTTTCCGCTCCGAACTCAGCTCGTCCAGAGTCTGGTTCACGGTGTAATCCCATTCGACGCTGTCGACGTTCTCCACCCATGCCGCCGTGTAACGGATGTCGCCCGCTCCTCCGTAGGCGGTCACGTACGCCGGAATCAGGTTCTGGGCCTTGGCCCTGTCGTTCTGCTCGGCGAGCTCGGCTGCGGTCAGGCCGAAATAGGCCATATGCAGTACGTTGCGCTGCTCCATCACGCTCGAGAACACGGCGTCGCCGCCGGAGCCGTACGCCGCTGATATGACCTCGACATATCCCTTGTCCTTCCAGGTCTCCCAGAACCGCTGATATTCTGAGCCGGACATCTCCTTGCTGACGACGAACGGCGGACCCGGAGATCTGCGCCAGAGCGCGGTGTAGCCGCCTTTGGCGATCGAGATGGACAGCGGGCGATAACCCGCGGATTTCAGAGCCTCGGCCTTCTCCGCATGCTCCTTCGCCGACAGGTCGTAGTAGGAGTGGGTCTTGCCCGTCCGGATTTCCCTGAGCGAACCGTCCGGCCGCCGTTCGATATCGGTTGTCCCGGGCGTCTCCGGTGTGGGCGACGGGCCGCCCACGGGGGATGCGCTCGAAACGGGTGGTGTCGGGGAAGGTCCGGGGCTTGTGGGTCCGGGCAGAAATCCGGTTTGGACCGCGCCGAAGTAGAGGGCGACCAACCCGACGACGAGGCTGATCGTGGCCACCCGGTAATTCTTCAGGCTTATAAAGTAATTCTTCTTGTCGTATGATTCTTTTTGGACGTTGTGGTCAGGGGGAGTTGACATGCGGCTCCTCGCGCCTATTCGCTCACCGTGCCCAGATCTATACGCTACATGTCGAAAGGCGGCAAAGGGCGAAGGACGCCACCCGCATTCTTCGCGGCCCCTGCGGGCACGCCGAGTCATGCCGGGCGTTCCGGCTGCGACTCCATTCAGGTTGAGGGCGAACCGAAATGGGATGCCGCGGTGGGGCGCGACCGCGGCGTCTCCATTCGGGCCGGGCGACAGGAAAATCCCACGGAATGCCGAGCGGCCTCCGGCGATGCCATACCGCCCGAGGCGGTGCCGGCCTCCGGCTCCCCGGAGGCCGGCACCGCCATCAGGGCTACCCGGAGATTCTTATCGGTACGGCGCCGCCGCTGACCCTGGTGCGGCCGTCGGGAGAGGCGATCGACACGTTGAGTGTGCTCGGCCGTCCCATGTCGGCACCCTGGATGACCGTGAACTCGGCGGGACCCGTTTCCAGCACGCGCAGGTATCCGCCGAACGCCGCGGCGGCGGCTCCGGTCGCGGGATCCTCGACCACTCCGCCGACGGGAAACGGGTTGCGGGAGTGAAAGAGCCGGTCGTTCTCTCGCCAGAAGAGATTCACCGTCGTCCAGCCATGACGGATCATCACCGAGCGCAGGACGTCGAAGTCGTAGTCGAGGTCGGCCAGCCGCGCACGGGAGGCGGCGGCGAGAACGAGGTGTTCGACCCCGCCGAAGGCGACATGCGGGGGGAACGTCGGATCGAGGTCGTCACGCGACCAGCCGAGGGCGGCGAGGGCCTCGTCGAGTTCCTCTTCCTTCACGGGACGGGAGCGCGTGGGCACGCTGGTGAGCGTGGCGAGGAGCGTGTCGCCTTCGTCTTCGGTGTCGACGGCGATCTCACCGGCGTTGGTCTCGAACAGCAGGCGGCCGGGGCCGAGCCGTTCGGCGAGCACGATCGCGGTGGCGATCGTGGCGTGCCCGCAGAAATCGACCTCGGCGGCGGGCGCGAAGTAACGCACCCTGAACGTGCGGTGTTCCTCGTCCCCACCGGTCACGAAGGCCGTCTCGGAATATCCGATCTCCGCTGCGATGGCGAGCATCTCGGCATCGGACAGGCCCGCGGCGTCGAGGGCGACGCCGGCGGGGTTGCCGCCTTCGGGGTCGTCGGTGAAAGCGGCGTAGCGCAGAACCTCGATTTCGTTCCTCATGGCCGCTTGAATCTAACAGTCGCCGGCCCTCGATTGGGCGGCGCGTGATGCAGGGGCCGGATTCGGGCCCGACGAGGCGGCACCGGGACTTCACTCGTGATCAAGGTTGGTACGGGCCCGCTCCTGGTCATACCGATCGATAGCGGCTTGTCCGTTTTTCTTATCATGCAAGGGAGGGCCGAGGTGAACGAGTGGCCGCTGTCCACTTGACGCGGTGCCCGTCTGGGCCGCGCGAGATCCGAGGAGGTGGGACATGCCCGCTCGACCGCTGCCTCTCGCCGAGTATGAGCTGTTCCACACACGCGACCTCGACGAGGCCCGCGTGCTGGTGGCCAACGCCTTCGCTCCGCATGAACTGCACCCCGGTAAGCATGAGACTCGGTTCGACGCCCGGATGAACGGGGTGGCCTTCGACCGGACCGGCCTGTACGCCATCGACTACGGCACCGAGGCCCGGGTCGATACCGCCCCATGGGAGAGCTGTTTTCTCGTCGCATTACCGCTGTCCGGCGCGGTCGAGGTGTCCCTCGGCCGGGAGCAGGTCTTGGCGACGCCCGAGTTCGGTTCTGTGCAATCGCCGACGGAGCGCGTGTCGCTACGTTGGCTGACCGGGGCACCGCATCTCGTCGCATGGTTCGACCGCTGGGCGTTGGAAGCCCACCTCGGCGGCATGCTGGGACGGGAGCCGCACAGGCCGATCACCTTCTCGCTGGGCATGGATCTGACCGAGCCCCTCTCTCGTTCCCTGCTGTCGGTCGTCGACCTGCTGCGCCGGGAGGTGGAGACCGGTGGCGACCTGCTGAACCAGCCGCTGTCTCTCAAACAACTCGAGGGACTGCTCATGACACAGCTGCTTTTGACCCAGCCCAGCAACTACACCTCCGAACTGACCAAGCAGCAGCCACGTCCGGCACCGGCGGCCGTCAGACAGGCCATGGAACTGATCGAGGCGCGCGCGGCCCAACCCCTCACCGTGACGGACATCGCCGAGGCCGTGGGAGTGGGCGTGCGGGCATTGCAGGAAGGGTTCCGGCGTCATCTGGACACCACGCCCACGGCCCACCTGCGGGACGTGCGCCTGGAACACGTTCGTGCCGAGCTGACCGGCTGCGGTCCCGGGGCCACGACGGTCGCCGATGTCGCCCACCGCTGGGGGTTCGTCCGCCTCGACCACTTCTCCCGTGTCTATCGGGAACGTTTCGGGGAGAGTCCATCGGAGACGCTGCACCGCTGTCGGTGACCCTTCCCAAGACGGCCAGATCACCCGCCGATGTCCATGTGAACCCCGTCAACGTCCATGCGTGCCGTTTGCCGACGATCTGCGCGAACTGAGACAGGGCGATCGGTCAGCGCAGCTGCCGGCGTATCCATCCGGGGTCACACGCCACGAAAAGAACGGGCAGCATCCACCGGCGCGTCATTGGCGCACGCTATCCGCGCCCGACCGATTGATCAACCGGTCGGGACACACGACTACGACGCGGGCGGCGCCATGGCCACGGCCCCGTCCCGCGTACGGTCGGCTTCGCGTTTCCATCCGCCGCGCTCTCGGGCAGGTAGGGCAGGATGACCGCTATGGAAGACATGATGCCGCTGATGAGGAGCGCCACCGAACGTACCGCGGGCTTGGTACGCGCGGTGCGGCAGGAGCAACTCGGGCTCCCGACGCCGTGTGCGAAGTTCGACGTCAAGGACCTGATCAACCACCTCGAGTGGGTGGCGGAGCTGTTCGAGTCGCTGGCTCGCAAGGGGCCGATGATCGAGCAGGGGCCTTACGCCGGTGACTTTCCCGAGCGAGCGGAGCGTACGCTGGCCGCCTGGTCGCGGCCGGAGCCATGGGAGGGGACCAGTCCCGCCATGGGCATGCCGATGACCATGGTGGCCCGGATGTACCTCGTCGACGTGATCGTGCACGGCTGGGACCTGGCCAGAGCCACGGGTCAGGAGTACGAGCCGGACCCCGAGGAGGTCTCGCAGGTGCAGCGTTTCACCGACTCCATGGCGGAGACGGGCAGACAGCACGGGGCCTTCGGGCCGCCGGTGGCGGTCTCGGACGACGCCCCGCTGTTCGACCGCCTGCTCGGCGTCATCGGCCGGGATCCGGCCTGGACACCGTGACCTGATTCAGCCCCGTCGCGCCCCATGGGTGCGGACCGGACGCCCGGGCCGAGCGTGGTTCGGATCGGCTGCGCGCCCGTCCCCCCCCGGCGTTCGGCCGCCGGACCCCGGTGCTTCCGGCCGCGCCGGGAAATGTCACTGCCGACGGCTAGGGTCGCGTCGCGAGATGGTGATCAGAAGGGAACCGGAGGTTTCGATGACCGAGCCCAAGACCCACACCCTTGAGGTGCCCGGTGGGATTCTCCACTACGACGTGCGGGAGGCGGAGGGAAGCAGCGCACCGACGCTGTTGATGATCGGATCGCCGATGGGCGCCGACGGATTCGCCTGCCTGGCCGGGCACTTCCGGGATCGTACGGTCGTGACGTACGACCCACGCGGGATCGGGCGGAGTGAGCGGACCGACGGCGCCGGAGAGTCGACGCCCGAGATGCACGCCGACGACCTGCATCGGCTGATCACGGCGCTCGGCGGTGGCCCGGTGGACATCTTCGCCAGCAGCGGAGGCGCGGTCAACGGCCTGGTGCTGGTGGCCCACCATCCGGAGCAGGTTCGTACGCTCGTGGCGCACGAACCCCCGGCCGCCCAGGCACTGCCGGACCGGGAGGAGGCGCTCGCCGCGGTGGCCGACATCCGCCGTACGTACGAGCGGGACGGGTTGGGACCGGCGATGGTGAAGTTCATCGCCGTCAGCAGCCTGCGGGGCGAGATCCCGGCGGATTTCGCCGATCGGCCGGTGCAGAGCCCGGCCGAGTTCGGACTGCCGATGGAGGACGACGGTTCCCGTGACGACCCGATGTTCGCGCAGAACCTCAGATCCTGTACGCACCACGTGCACGACTTCGAGGCGCTGCGCGCGGCGTCGACCCGCATCGTCATCGGCGTCGGGGCCGAGTCGGAGGGGGAGATGGCCCACCGCGCGGGCGTGGCGGTCGCCGAACGGCTCGGCACGAAGCCCGTGACCTTTCCCAGCCATCACGGCGGGTTCCTCGACGGCGAGTTCGGCATGAAGGGCGACCCGGACGCCTTCGCCGTCACGCTGCGCCAGATCCTGACCGAGTAGGTCCCAGGACGAGTGAGCCGGTGGCCGGCCCGGCAAAGGGCATCCGGTGGGGACCGCTCCGGCGTTCTCCTTCCCCCCGGGCGGGGGCCGCTCAGATCTGGTGGGTCTGCTCGCCCGGACCACGTCCGCTGGTCCGGACCAGGTCCGCGGCAGCCCACCAGATCGAGCGCGGGCGCGTCAGCCTCGCTTGTTCACCCAGATCCGCTCGACGCCCCAGGCGGTGATCCGCGCCGACGAGGTTCCGCCGACCGGCGCCCAGTTGCCGGTGACGAGGACCGGTCCACCGGCGTACGGGCTGTACGCGTAGATCGCGACGCTGTGCTCGCCCGTGCCGCCCGTGCACTTGCTGTAGGCGTAGCCGCCGGACATCCACGTGGTGCAGTCGGTGGGCGCCGCCATGGCGGGCGAGGGCGCGAGGATCGTCGCACCGAGACAGAGGGCGGCGGATCCGGCCAGGACAGAGAAGTAGCGGCGAAGACTCATGCGAGTTCTCCTCGAGATGTCGGGGGGTGAACGAAAGCTCTCTTTTAGGAAACTTTCTTAAGAGTAGGATTGATCACGTGTTGTCGCCGCGTCAAGAGACGATCTCCGTGACGGAGGCGCGACAGATCGTGAGGACGCGCCGGCGTAACGTCGACATGAAGGTTGTCGGGACTGCCGGGCTCGCCATGCCGGCGCCCATCGCGTCGACGGCCCGCCCGCGTCCGCTCGACCCGGCCAGATATCGGTACGGCACAGCCGGGCATCGGGTGGAGGCGACGGCTGAGGACTGCGACCCGGAGAACGCCGGACCGAGGAGGGGCAAGTCCCCACAAGCGCGGTCATCCCAGTCAAGATCGGCCTGACTCCACCTCCTATCATTCGAGTTGGGCCACCCGGGACGCGCGGAACTCCGACCTTTCTGGAGAACGCGGTGAGGCGCCGCCTGGGCCGCGCAACCTCTGGGGGAGGCGGACATGCCCGCTCGACCACTACCGCTCGCCACGCATGAGAGGTTCCGTACGCGTGACCTCGACGAGGCTCGTGTGCGGGTCGCGGACGCCTTCTTCCCCCATGAACTGAGCCTCGCGAAGCGTGAGAAGCGGATCGACGCACGAATGAACGGGGCGGCCTTCGACCGTACCGGTCTGTACTACATGGACTACGGAGGGGAGGTGTTGATCGAGGCCGACGAGTGGGAGAGCTGTTTCGTCGTACCGATACCGCTGGCCGGTGCCGCGCAGGTGTCCCACCGCGGCGAGCGGATCGTGACGACACCCGAGCTCGGCTTCGTGCTGTCTCCGACGGAGGGCGTGACCATGCATTGGGAGGCCGGGACGCCGCACCTCGTCGCGTGGTTCGACCGTGCCGCGCTCGAAGCCCACCTCGGCGGCCTGCTGGGATGGGAACCGCGCAGTCCGCTCGTTTTCTCACTGGGGATGGACCTGACGCGACCCCTCGCCCGGTCCTGGCTGTCGGTCGTCGACATGATCCGCCGAGAGGCGGAGACCGCCGGCGACCTGCTGCGCCGGCCGCCGGCGCTCAAACAGGTGGAGGGGCTGCTCATGACGCAGCTGCTGCTGACGCAGGCCAACAACTACACTCCCGCCCTGGCCGGCGAACCGCCGCGTGCGGCGCCGGCCGCAGTGAAGCGGGCCGTTGAGCTGATCGAGGCGTACGCGGCCCAGCCCGTCACAGTGGCGGACATCGCCGGAGCCGCCGGCGTGGGCGCCCGGGCGCTGCGGGACGGGTTCCGGCGCCACCTGGACACGACCCCCACGGCCTACCTGCGAGAGGTGCGCCTGGAACGCGCGCGTGCCGAACTGCGCGCCCATGGTCCGGATACGACGACGGTCGCCGACGTCGCGCGCCGCTGGGGGTTCGTCGACC
Organism: Sphaerimonospora mesophila NBRC 14179 = JCM 3151; assembly: GCA_001552515.1. Classification (GTDB taxonomy): domain Bacteria; phylum Actinomycetota; class Actinomycetes; order Streptosporangiales; family Streptosporangiaceae; genus Sphaerimonospora; species Sphaerimonospora mesophila. Next base: position 23,799 of record BCRI01000033.1, on the reverse strand, counting down.
CCGGCCGGTTCTCCCGCGCCTACCGGCGGCACTTCGGCGAGTCCCCCTCGCGGACGCTGCGCCGCTGAGGTCTCACAGGTGCATATCAGCCGACGGATCCCTCCTACCGTGCGAATCGCGACATGGTCGGTTCCGCTCGGGTCTGTCCGGAGCGCGCAACCTGACGGAGGTGGACATGAGCGCTCGGCCGCTACCGCTCGCCGCGTATGAACGGTTCCGCACGCATGACCTCGACGAGGCCCGTGCGGAGGTCGGGGAGGCCTTCTGTCCCCATGGACTGCGCCTGGCGGATCACGGGGCCCGGCTCGACAGCCGGATGAACGCGGCGGTGTTCGACCGGACCGGCCTTTACTGCCTCGACTACGGGGCGGACGTGGTGATCACGCCGGGTGCGCTGGAGAGCTTCTTCCTGGTCCAGATCCCGCTGGCGGGTGTCGCCGAGGTGACCCAGGGCCGGGAACGGGTCGTCTCCACGACGGAGCTCGCCACCGTGCTGTCGGCGACGGAGCGGCTGTCCATGCGATGGAGGGCCGGGGCGCCGCACCTCGTCGCGTGGTTCGACCGTGCCGCGCTCGAGGCCCGCCTCGGCGGCCTGCTGGGCCGGGAACCGCACAGGCCGCTTGTCTTCTCGCTGGGAATGGACCTGACCCAGCCCTCCTCCCGGTCCTGGCTGTCGATCGTCGACATGATCCGCCGGGACGCGGAGACCGACGGCGACCTGCTGCGCCAGCCGCCGGTGCTCAAACAGGTGGAGGGGCTGCTGATGACGCAGCTGCTGCTGGCACAGCCCAGCAACTACACTCCGGCACTGACGAGCGCGCAGCCACGGGTCGCGCCGCGTGCGGTGAAACGGGCCATGGAGCTGATCGAGGCACACCCGGCCGAACCCCTCACCACGGGCGACGTCGCCGCGGCCGTCGGCGTGGGCGAGCGGGCGCTGTACGAGGGATTCCGCCGCCACCTGAACACCACCCCCATGAGCTATCTCAGGGACGTACGCCTGGACCGAGCCCACGCCGAGTTGACCGCGTGCGGCCCGGACGCCACGTCGGTCACCGACGTGGCCTTCCAATGGGGGTTCGTCCATCTCGGCAGGTTCGCCCGTGCCTACCGGGAGCGTTTCGGAGAGAACCCCTCGACGACGCTACGCCGGTGACCCCGCCTCCACTGTGGCGTGACCGGCCGGATGCCGCCGCCTCGACCACCGGTACGATTCGGCTCGTGGAGTCCAGGGAAACCCAGATGAGCGGCGAGCGGCTGCTCAGCGCCGACCTTCTCGCCGCGGCGCTGCCGGATGACGAGCCGTCCGACGCGGAGCCGCGTACCGTCACCACGCCGGTGACCGCGTTCAAGGACATCGCGATCGGGGTCTGGGACATCGCCAGGGGGACGGCGACCGACACCGAGGTCGATGAGATCTTCCTGGTCCTGGCGGGTGCCGGCCGCGTCACCTTCGAGGACGGCTCGTCCATCGACCTCCGTCCGGGAGTTCTCGTACGGCTCATGGCCGGAGATCGGACGACCTGGGTGATCGACGAACCCCTCCGCAAGCTCTACCTCGCCTGACGCCGGGAGAGGCCGACAACCCCGGATCCGGCCTCGCCTCCTGCTCGCTCCTGCCGAACGGAAGCGGGGTGCGTGAAGGAGGATCAGGGGGTGGTGGGGAGCCAGGTGACCACCCAGTAGGCCACGCCGAAGGGGGCGTCGCCGTAGAGGGTGTGCCCCGTCCACGATCTCGCCCGGGCGGCCGCCGCCATGACCTGCCAGGCGGCGCGTCCCCGGATCAGCAGGTCGTCGCACAGGCCGGGATCCAGGGCGACCAGGGCGGCCAGATCGGCCCGCGTCAGTGCGTCGCCGATCGACGCGTCGACGTCCAGCGCACGGGGATCGACGTACCCCGGGGCCTTCTCCCCGCGGCGTGCGCCGCCGTCGCCGACGACCACCAGCCCGGTCCGGCCGGGCCGCGCCCCGATCTCGAGGCCCAGGTCGCGGCCGTCCCCCGGAGACGCGTGCTCGTCGACCCCCTGCAAGATCAGGGGCACCGGGTGTCCGGACAGGAGGGACCGGCCGACGGCCAGCGGCACCGGCAGCGCTCCCGGCTGCGGCGGCCGTCCCGGGGCGGGGGCCAGCCGTCCGGCCGGCGTCGGCGCGTCCGACGGGTACGGCCGGGTGTGCGGCGCCCCGCCCACCACGACGATCTCGTCGACGCCCCGGCCCACGACGGTCTCCACGGCGGTGAGCGCCGCCGCGCGCAGTTCCTCGACCTCGGGGACGGGCCCACCGGTCAGGCCGGGCAGCAGCAGCGGGGCCTGCGGGACGCAGCAGGCGGCGACGATCACGCCAGACCTCGCACGGTTCGTACGGGTTCCCGTACACCTCGTGTCACCGCGACCATGTCCAGCACCTGCCGGGTCGGCGCGACGTTGTGCGCGCGGAACACCCGCGCCCCCTGCCAGGCGCACACCGCGGTCACCGCCAGGGTGCCGACCACCCGCTGGTCGACCGGCACGCCCAGGGCCTCGCCGACGAAGTCCTTGTTGGACAGCGACACCAGCACCGGCCAGCCGGTGGCCACCATCTCCTCCAGCCGGCGCGTCACCTCCAGCGAGTGCCAGGTGTTCTTGCCGAAGTCGTGGCCCGGATCGATCAGGATGCGCTCGGGGTCGACCCCGACGCTCACCGCGCGCCGGGCCAGCGCGGTGGTGCCGGCGATCACGTCGGCCACCACGTCGTCGTACTCGATCCGATGCGGGCGGGTACGCGGCGGCAGCCCGCCCGCGTGCGTGCAGACCAGGCCGACGCCGAACTCCGCGGCGACTTCGGCGAGTTCGGGGTCCGCGCCGCCCCAGGCGTCGTTGAGCAGGTCTGCGCCGGCACGGCAGGCCTCGCGGCCCACCTCACCCCGCCAGGTGTCCACACTGATGATCAGCTCGGGATATCGCTCCCGGACCTCGGCGACGAACGAGGCCGTGCGGTCGATCTCCTCCCGCGCGTCGACCTCGCTTCCCGGCGCCGCCTTGACGCCCCCGATGTCGACGATGTCGGCGCCCTCGGCCACGACCTCGTCGACCCGGCGCAGCGCCTCCTCCCGGGCGAAGGTCGCGCCCCTGTCATAGAAGGAGTCAGGGGTGCGGTTGACGATCGCCATGATCAACAGGTCCTCGCCCACGGCACGTCGACCCAGTCTCAGCATGGACCCAGCCTCAGCATGCCGTGATCGCCCCTCCTGTTCACCGCCCGAAGGCCGGGTAAACCTTATCAAAGCTCCTGGTGCCGGCGTTGATCGCCGGGTAAAGGCGAAATCTCAGCGCAGGGCACGTGAGGCGTACTGCGGGACCGTCGCCATCGCGGGCCGCTCGGCGACCGCGATCTCACGTTCCACCGGCCGGTGGCCGTCCGGTCCGCGTTCGAACTGGACCAGCCGGAGCGAGGGCGCGTCCATTGGGATGATCTTGTTCTGGCGTTCCAGCCGGGACCAGGCCGTGTGCATGATCTGCCCGGCCATGCGGCCGAGCGCCTCGGTCGTCTGGTGCGAGTGCACCCGGCGGCCCAGGTCGACCTGGGCGAGCGCGTCGAGTCCGACGAGGTCGAGCAGGTCGATGAGCAGCGCCAGCTCCACGCCGTACCCGGTGACGAACGGCACCCGCTCCAGCACGTCGCGCCGACCGGCGTACTCGCCCGCGAGCGGCTGCACGAACCCGGCGAGCAGCGGCCAGTGCAGGTTGAGCAGCGGCCGCGCGACCAGCTCGGTCACCCGCCCGCCCGTGCGGGACTCCTGTTCGTCTGCCCCGACGAACGGCCGGTCGTAGCAGCCCTTCACGTACGCGACCGAGGGGTCGGCCAGCAGCGGCCCCAGCAGACCGGTCACGAACGAGGTGCTGAACTCCCGCAGATCGGCGTCGACGAACACCACCAGGTCGCCCGACGTGACGGCGAGCGACTTCCAGAGCGCCTCGCCCTTTCCGTCGTAGTCGGGACCGTCCAGCTCGGGGAGGATCTCGTCCTGTGCGATGACCTTGGCCCCGGCCCGTACGGCCTGGTCGGCCGTGTCGTCGGTGGACCGGGAGTCGATCACGATGAGCTCGTCCACGAGCGGGGCGGCCTCGACGAGGTCGCGGCGGATGGCCGACACGATCTCCCCGACGGTGCCGGCCTCGTCGCGGGCCGGGAGGACCACACTGACCGTGGTGCTTCCCTTCGCTGCCATCAGGGTGTCCACCGGCCAGTCGCCCGCCGACGACGTACGGCCGGCCAGCCATGCCTCCACCTCAGGTAGCACGCAGCTCTCCCCATGTGTCCGCCGAAATCCCCGCCATCACCTCACAGAGTAGGCCGTCGCCGGCGTGTGGAACCGGCGAGGTGATCCGGAACCGGGAGCCGCCGGCCGGTCCGCATATGGAGCGTGAGAGGCGGACCTGCCCGGGCGCGGGCACGGCCGGGCGGGGGAGGGTCAAAGCCTCATGCATGGGGACGCCGATCGGGGCGGCCGTGACGCCCGGCCGGAGGGCCTGGCCTTTGCCGGTCGTCGCTCCTAAGTCGCTCCTAAGTCGCTCCTGAATCGCTCCTATGTCGCTCCTATGTCGCTCCTAATGGGCGACGGTGGCCAGGTCGGCAGGGGTGCCGTCACCATGCCGGGAACGGGCGGCCGACCGAGAGCACGATAGCCGTCGGGAATGGTCCGTACGACCCGCTCGGACGAGCCGGATCGGGCCGATATTCCGTGCCGTGGAAGGCGCCCGGAAAGCTCTTGACAGGGGGTCTCCGTGACCTCAATCTGTTGCGTATAACGCTTCGCGTTTCTCTTTACACAACTGGGGATGGTCGATGATTCCTGCGTGCCCGCTTCGTTCGCTGCCGCGCGGCGAAGCGTTCCGGCTCGATGCAGAGCCGCCGATCGCGGTCTTCCACACAGAGGACGGTCAGATCTACGCGATCGATGACACCTGCACCCACCAGGACGCGTCCCTGGCCGACGGATGGCTGGAGGGCTGCGAGGTGGAGTGCCCCCTGCACGCCTCGAAATTCGATCTGCGGACCGGCCAGGTGGACGCCCCTCCGGCGAAGCTCCCCGTGCGCACCCACCGGGTCGTGGTCGAGGACGGCACGATCTTCGTCATCCCCTCAGAAGCCCCCGCCAACCTGCCACCGGGGGTCGGCGTACGTCCCCAGGGCGCCGCGTGAGAACCGTCGCGGTGGTGGGCGCCTCGCTGGCCGGCCTGTCGGCCGCGCGGGCGCTGCGCGACCAGGGATACGACGGGCGCCTGGTGCTGATCGGCGACGAGCCGCATCGCCCCTATGATCGCCCCCCGCTGTCGAAGGAGTTCCTCGCCGGCCGGATGGACGAGGCCGACCTCGCGCTGGAGACCGAGACCGACGACCTGGACGCCACCTGGATCCTCGGGACGGCGGCCGCCGCGCTCGATCCGGGCGAGCGGGCCGTACGGCTCGGCGACGGAAGGACGGTGCGCACCGACGCGGTCGTGATCGCCACGGGGGCGGCCGCCCGGACCCTTCCCGGGACGGAGCGCCTTTCCGGCGTGCACACGCTGCGCACCCTGGACGACGCCAGGGCGCTGCGGGCCGACCTCGCCGGGGCCGAGCGGCTCGTCGTCGTCGGCGCCGGCTTCATCGGGGCCGAGATCGCCTCGACCGCCCGGGCCCTGGGACTGCACGTCACCCTGGTCGAACCGGCGCCCGCCCCGTTGGCGGCCGCCATCGGCGCCGAGATGGGCGCCGTGGTGGCCGGGCTCCAGGCCGGACAGGGCGTCGAGGTGCTGTGCGGCACCGGCGTCCGCGAGGTGACCGGCACCACACGGGCCGATGGAGTGATCTTGACCGACGGGCGGCGCGTCCCGGCGGACGTGGTCGTCGTCGGGATCGGCGCACGGCCCAACGTGGCCTGGCTGGCCGGATCGGGCGTGGAGATCGCGGACGGCGTGCTGTGCGACGCGACCGGGGCCACCGGCGTGCCCGGTGTGGTGGCCGTCGGTGACTGCGCCGCGTGGTTCGACCCCGCCGGCGGGGCCCACCGCAGGGTCGAGCACTGGACCGGGGCCGCACGCCGCCCGGCCGTCGCCGTACGCGCGCTGCTCGCGGGTGCCTCCGCGACCTCGGGGAGTTCCGGGAGCGACGTCCGGCCGCCGGAGCCGCCGTACTTCTGGTCCGACCAGTGCGGTGTGCGGATCCAGTTCGCCGGGCGCACCGGACCGGGCGACGAGATCACGGTCGAGGAGGGTAGCCTCGCTGACCGGAGCTTCGTGGCGGTCTACCGGCGCGGGGACCGTCCGGTCGCGGTGCTCGGGATCGATCTGCCGCGGCCCTTCACCCGCTGGCGCAAACGGCTGGCGGCCGAGGCGCTCCAGAGCGCCGCGCCCTGATTCCTGAGACCCTGAGAGCAGGCCGGACGAGGCCTGCAGCACCCGCCGATCGAGAAATCGTGGAGGAGACAACAATGGCGCATGAGGTTCGCGGCGTCGTCGCGCTCGCCAAGGGGCAGCCGGTCAGCCTGGAGACCATCATCGTGCCCGACCCCGGTCCAGGCGAGGCCCTCGTCAAGATCCAGGCCTGCGGGGTGTGCCACACCGACCTGCACTACCGGGAGGGCGGCATCTCCGACGACTTCCCGTTCTTCCTGGGCCATGAGGCGGCCGGCGTCGTGGAGGCCGTCGGCGAGGGCGTGACCGACGTCGCCCCCGGCGACTTCGTCGTGCTCAACTGGCGGGCCGTCTGCGGCGCGTGCCGCGCCTGCCTGCGTGGCCGTCCGCAGTACTGCTTCGCCACCCACAACGCCAAGCAGAAGATGACGCTCGCCGACGGAACCGTACTGTCGCCGGCCCTCGGCATCGGCGCGTTCGCCGAGAAGACGCTGGTGGCGGCCGGTCAGTGCACCAAGGTCGACCCCGCCGCCTCGCCCGCGGCCGTCGGCCTGCTCGGCTGCGGCGTGATGGCCGGCCTCGGCGCCGCCATGAACACCGGCGGCGTGACCCGCGGCGACTCGGTCGCCGTCATCGGCTGCGGCGGCGTCGGCGACGCCGCGATCGCCGGGGCCGACCTCGCCGGAGCGACCACGATCATCGCGGTCGACGTCGACGACCGGAAGCTGGAGTGGGCCCGCCGCTTCGGCGCCACGCACACGGTCAACTCCCGGGAGACCGACCCCGTCGAGGCCATCCGCGACCTGACCGGCGGCTTCGGCGCCGACGTCGTCATCGACGCGGTGGGCCGGCCCGAGACCTACCGCCAGGCGTTCTACGCGCGCGACCTGGCCGGGACCGTCGTGCTGGTCGGCGTGCCCACCCCCGAGATGACGCTGGAGCTGCCCCTGCTCGACGTGTTCGGCCGCGGCGGCGCGCTCAAGTCCAGCTGGTACGGCGACTGCCTGCCCAGCCGCGATTTCCCCATGCTGGTCTCGCTCTACCGGCAGGGACGGCTCGACCTGGACGCCTTCGTCTCCGAGACGATCGCGCTCGACGAGGTCGAGGCCGCGTTCGACAAGATGCACCGCGGTGAGGTGCTCCGTTCGGTGGTGGTGTTGTGATGCGGATCGAGAAGGTCGTCACCTCCGGGACGTTCAGCCTCGACGGCGGGACCTGGGAGGTCGACAACAACGTCTGGCTGCTCGGCGACGACGACGAGGTGATGGTCGTCGACGCCGCGCACGACGCCGACGCGATCGCGGCGGCCGTCGGCGATCGGCGGGTCACCGCGATCGTCTGCACCCACGCCCACAACGACCACGTGAACGCCGCGCCCGCCCTCGCCGAGAGGACCGGCGCGCCGATCCTGTTGCACCCCGACGACGAGGTGCTGTGGAACCTGGCTCACGCGGAGGCCAAGCCGGACGGCCCGCTGGCCGACGGGCAGACGCTGCGGGTGGCGGGCGTGGACGTGCGGGTGCTGCACACGCCGGGTCACGCGCCCGGCGCGGTCTGCCTGCACGTCCCCGAACTCGGCGTGGTGTTCACGGGCGACACGCTCTTCCAGGGCGGGCCGGGCGCGACGGGGCGTTCCCACAGCGACTTCCCGACCATCATCTCCTCCATTCGCGAGGTGCTGCTGCCCCTGCCGCCGGAGACGGTGGTGCACACCGGGCACGGCGCCGACACCACCATCGGCGCTGAGGCGCCGCACCTGGACGACTGGATCCGCCGCGGCCACTGAGCCGCGAGCCGCAACCCCCTACCGCGCACGACCAGCAGGAGCGAACCAGTGAGCACCACCAGCCTGCCCCCAGGTCCCCAGCAGAGCCTGCCCCCCAGCCTGATGTCCACTCTGCCCGGCGCTTACTACACGGACCCGGACGTTTTCGCCCTGGAACAGCGGCGCATCTTCGAGTCGATGTGGTTCTGCGCGGTTCGGGCCGCCGACCTGCCCCGTCCCGGGGCGTTCAAGACGGTGCAGGTCGGCACCGAGAGCATCCTGATCACGCGGGCGCGGGACAACTCGATCCGCGCCTTCTACAACGTCTGCCGGCACCGGGGGGCGCGGATCAGCACCGAGGAGTCGGGGGAGGTCAAGCGCGCCTTCCAGTGCCCCTACCACGCCTGGACGTACGACCTGGACGGCCGGCTGGTCGCCGCGCCCAACCTCACCAAAATGCCCGACATCGACCGGGTCGCGTACGGCCTGGTGAACGTGGCCATGCGGGAGTGGCTGGGGTACGTGTGGATCTGCCTGGCCGACGAGCCGCCCTCGTTCGAGGAGGACGTCATGGGGGACGTGCGCACCCGGCTCGGCGACGTCGCGCACATCGACAACTACGATGTCGCGGGCCTCAAGGTGGGCAGGCGTATCGTCTATGACGTCAAGGCCAACTGGAAGCTGATCGTCGAGAACTTCATGGAGTGCTACCACTGCGCGACCATCCATCCGGAGCTCACCGAGGTGCTTCCGGAGTTCGCCGACGGTTACGCGGCGCAGTACTACGTGGGGCACGGCGCGGAGTTCGGGGCGGAGATCCAGGGTTTCACCGTGGACGGCTCCAGCGGCCTCGACCGCATCCCGACGGTCAGCCAGGAGCAGGACCGGCGCTACTACGCGATCACGATCAAGCCGCAGGTCTTCGTCAACCTCGTGCCCGACCACGTGATCTGGCACCGGATGTTCCCGCTGGCGGCGGATCGTACGGTGGTGGAGTGCGACTGGCTGTACCTCCCCGAGGTCGTGGACGGCGGCGCGGACATCGACAGGTCCGTGGAGCTGTTCCACCGGGTCAACACGCAGGACTTCGACGCGTGCGAGCGGTGCCAGCCCGCGATGGGCTCGCGCACGTACGCCGACGGCGGGGTCCTGGTGCCCAGCGAGCACCACATCGGCCTGTTCCACGACTGGCTACGCGGCCGGTTGTCGGATTGAGCAACAGCACGGAAGGGCGTTCATCAGATGACGCGCAAGGCACCTCGTGACGACGTCGGCGACGAACGCCTGGAGATCCGTCCGCCCAAGGACTGGGCGGGCGGGATCCCCGCGGTCGGCCACGCGCTCGGTACGGCGTACCGCCAGATGGGCGCGGGCCGTACGGCGCTGACCCTGCTGCGGGTCAACCAGAAGCACGGGTTCGACTGCCCGGGCTGCGCCTGGCCCGAGGGGGATCATCGCAGCCCCGCCGAGTTCTGCGAGAACGGCGCCAAGGCGGTCGCCGAGGAGGCGACCGTCCGCAGGATCACCCCGGAGTTCTTCGCCGCGCACCCGGTGAGCGAGCTGGCCGGGCGCAGCGACTACTGGCTGGGCCAGCAGGGCAGGCTGACCGAGCCGATGCACAAACCGGCCGGCGCCGACCACTACGAGCCGGTGTCGTGGGAACGCGCCTTCGCGATCATCGCCCGCGAGCTGAAGGCGCTGGCGAGCGCCGACGAGGCCGTCTTCTACACCTCGGGCCGCACCTCCAACGAGGCGGCCTTCGCCTACCAGCTCTTCGTCCGCCGGTTCGGCACGAACAACCTGCCGGACTGCTCGAACATGTGCCACGAGTCCAGCGGGTCGGCGCTGACCGAGACGCTCGGCATCGGCAAGGGCACGGTGCTGCTCGACGACCTCTACCAGGCCGAGCTCATCTTCGTGGTGGGCCAGAACCCCGGCACCAACCACCCGCGCATGCTCAGCGCGCTGGAGAAGGCCAAGCGGAACGGCGCACGCATCGTGGCCGTCAACCCGCTGCCCGAGGCGGGGCTGCTGCGGTTCAAGAACCCGCAGCGGGCCTCCGGCGTCGCCGGCGGCGGCACCACGCTGTCCGACCGGTTCCTGCAGATCCGGCTCGGCGGCGACTGCGCGCTCTTCCAGGCGCTGTCGTCGCTGCTGCTGGCGGCCGAGGACGCCGCCCCGGGCACGGTGGTCGACCGCGAGTTCGTCGACGAGCACACCCACGGGTTCGACGAGTGGGCGGCGCACGTGCGCGACCTGGACTGGGCGGAGGTGCTGGAGGCCACGGGGCTGACCCGGGCGGAGATCGAGGCGACGGCCCAGGACGTGCTGGCCGCCCGCTCGGTCGTGGTGTGCTGGGCGATGGGACTCACCCAGCACAAGAAGTCGGTCCCCACGATCAGGGAGATCGTCAACTTCCTGCTGCTGCGCGGCAACGTCGGCCGGCCCGGCGCCGGCGTCTGCCCGGTGCGGGGCCACTCCAACGTGCAGGGCGACCGGACGATGGGCATCTACGAGAAGCCGCCGGCGGCGTTCCTGGACGCGCTGCGCGACGAGTTCGGCTTCGAGCCGCCGCGCCGCCACGGCCTGGACACGGTGGACGCGATCCGGGCCATGCGCGACGGCGCGGCCAAGGTGTTCTTCGCCATGGGCGGCAACTTCGTGGCCGCGACCCCCGACACGGCCGCCACCGAGGCGGCCATGCGCCGCTGCAAGCTCACCGTGCAGGTGTCGACCAAGCTGAACCGGTCGCACGCGGTGTGCGGCGAGGAGGCGCTGATCCTGCCCACGCTGGGCCGTACCGAGCGGGACGTGCAGCGCGGGGGAGAGCAGTTCGTCACGGTCGAGGACTCGATGGGCATGGTGCACGGCTCCAGGGGCAGGCTGCGTCCGGCCTCGGCCGCCCTGCTCTCGGAGGTCGCGATCGTGTCCCGCCTGGCCCGCGAGGTCTTCGGCGACGACGATCCGCACGTCCCCTGGGCGGAGTTCGAGGCGGACTACGACGCGATCAGGGACCGGATCGCCCGGGTGGTGCCGGGCTTCGCCGACTACAACGAGAAGGCCCGCCGCCCCGGCGGTTTCACGCTGCCGAACGCGCCGCGTGACGAGCGCCGTTTCCCGACGGCGACCGGCAGGGCGAACTTCACCGTCAATCCGCTGGAGGTGCTGCGCGTCCCGGCCGGCCGGCTGCTGCTGCAGACCATCCGCAGCCACGACCAGTACAACACGACGATCTACGGTCTGGACGACCGCTACCGGGGCGTACGGAACGGCCGCCGGGTGGTGTTCGTCCATCCGGACGATCTCGCCCAGCGCGGCCTCGCCGACGGCGACATGGTCGACCTGGTCAGCGAGTGGCCCGACGGGGAGCGGGTGGCCCCGGGATTCCGCGTGGTCGCCTACTCGACGGCGCGCGGCTGCTGCGCGGCCTACTTCCCGGAGACCAACGTGCTCGTGCCGCTGGACTCGGTCGCCGAGACCTCCAACACACCCACGTCCAAGAGCGTCGTCGTCTCCCTCCGCCCGGCCTCCGGCTGAGGCCCCCGGGGACCCACCCCCCGGGGGGACCCACCCCCGGGGGGACCCACCTCCGTGGACTCACCCCCCGTGATCTTGCAGGTGCTGGCACAGATGCCCCATCACCTGCGAAATCTCTATCCGTGATCTTGCAAAAGCTCGCACACATGACCGTTCACCAGCGGAGACACCTTTGGTGATCTTGCAGTGCAAGATCACGTACGGCGAAATCGCAGGTGGGACGCCCTGTCTGCGAGTTTTTGCAAGATCACGAAGGGAGCATTCCCAGGTCAATGGCCACTGCTGCGAGAAACTGCAAGATCACGGGGGTGGGGTTGGGAGGGGGGTCAGCCGCCGAGGTGGTGGCTGATCTCGGCGGCGCCGGCCATGAGGACGGGGGCCAGCTCGTGCATGCGCCGCTCGCTGAAGCGGTAGGCCGGGCCGGAGGCGCTCACCGCCGCGACCACCTCGCCCTGGAAGGACCGGACGGGGGCGGCCATCGCGTTGAGGCCGATCTCGAGTTCCTCGAGCGTGATGGAGTAGCCGCGCTCCAGCACCCCGGCCAGCTCACGCTCCAGGGCCTCGCGCGAGGTCACGGTGTTGGGGGTGAAGGCCTCCAGGCCGGTGGCCCGCAGCAGCTCGGCCCGGCGAGCCGCGTCGAGGTGGGCCAGCAGCACCTTGCCGCTCGACGTCGCGTGCAGCGGGGTGAGCTGGCCCACCCAGTTGTGCGCGGTCACCGCGGACGGCCCGCGCACCTGGTCCAGGTTGACGGCGTAGTGCGAGCGCAGCACGGCGATGTTGACCGTCTCGCCGATCTCCTCGGCGAGCCGCTGGCAGATCGGCCTGCCCTCCCGGGTGACGTCCATCCGGGCGGCGACGCTCCCGGCGAGGCGGACGACGCCGAAGCCGAGACGATACTTGCCGCGTTCCTCCGTCTGCTCGACCAGGCCGCGCGCCTCGAGCGCGCCGAGCAGCCGGAACGCGGTCGACTTGTGGACGTCGATCTCCGTGGCGAGCTCGGTGACCCCCGCCTCCCCACGCCGGGAGAGGATCTCCATGATGCTGATGGCGCGGTCGACCGACTGCACGCCACCCCCGTTGCCCGCGCCGGCGTCGTTGCTCACAGCGCAACTGTAGGCGCGTCGACAACCCCGGTCCACTTGATCCACACAACCCGTTGATATTTCCTGTTGCGGGTAGTGCAACACGATGCACGATTCGATACGCTTTTCGGTCAGACAATCGTCGCGCGAGCGAGACGAGGGTAGATTGAGCGCACAACAGTACGACTTCGTCATCGTCGGCGGCGGTTCGGCGGGAAGCGCTCTCGCGAACCGGCTGTCGGCGGACCCCTCCACCCGGGTGCTGGTGCTGGAGGCCGGCCGGTCGGACTTCCGCTGGGACGTCTTCATCCACATGCCGGCGGCGCTGACGTTCCCCATCGGCAGCCGGTTCTACGACTGGCGGTACGAGTCGGAGCCGGAGCCGCACATGCACGGCCGCCGGATCTACCACGCCCGCGGCAAGGTGCTCGGCGGTTCCAGCAGCATCAACGGCATGATCTTCCAGCGCGGCAACCCGCTGGACTACGAGCGCTGGGCCGCCGATCCCGGGATGAAGAACTGGGACTACGCGCACTGCCTGCCGTACTTCAGGCGCATGGAGAACTGCCTGGCCGCCGATGACGGGGATGTCTGGCGTGGCCACGACGGCCCGCTCGCGCTGGAGCGCGGCCCGGCGTCGAGCCCGCTGTTCGGCGCGTTCTTCCAGGCCGTGCAGCAGGCGGGATACAACCTGACCGACGACGTCAACGGCTACCGTCAGGAGGGCTTCGCCCCCTTCGACCGCAACATCCGCTCCGGCCGCCGGCTGTCCGCCGCCCGCGCCTACCTCCATCCCGTGATGAACCGGCCCAACCTGAAGGTCGTGACCCGTGCCTTCGTGACGAAGGTCGTCTTCGAGGGCGGGCGGGCCGTCGGCGTGGACTTCTCCTTCCGGGGCGGGCCGGTGCGCCGGGTGCGGGCCGGTGAGGTCGTCCTGTGCGGCGGCTCCATCAACACGCCCCAGCTCCTCCAGCTGTCCGGCCTGGGCGACGCCGCCGAGCTGGAGGCCCTCGGCGTCGACGTGGTGCACCACCTGCCCGGGGTGGGGGAGAACCTCCAGGACCACCTCGAGGTCTACGTCCAGTACGGCTGCAAGCGGCCGGTGTCCATGCAGCCCTACCTCAAGCGGCGGCACCGCCCGTGGATCGGGGCGCAGTGGCTGTTCCTGCGCGGCGGCCCCGCCGCGACCAACCACTTCGAGGCCGGCGGCTTCGTACGGAGCAACGACGACGTCGACTACCCGAACCTGATGTTCCACTTCCTGCCGATCGCGGTGCGGTACGACGGCTCGTCCCCGTCGGGCGGGCACGGCTACCAGGTGCACGTCGGGCCGATGTACTCCGACGCCCGGGGCACGGTGAAGATCAAGAGCAGGGACCCCCGGGTGCATCCCGCGCTGCGCTTCAACTACCTGTCCACCGACCAGGACCGGCGGGAATGGGTGGAGGCCGTCCGCGTCTCCCGGAACATCCTGAGTCAGCCGGCCTTCGACGAGTTCAACGCGGGCGAGCTGTCTCCCGGGCTGTCGGTGCAGAGCGACGAGGAGATCCTCGACTGGGTGGCCAGGGACGGCGAGACCGCGCTGCATCCCTCCTGCACCGCGAAGATGGGCGTCGACGACATGTCGGTCGTCGACCCCGACAGCATGCGGGTGCACGGCGTCGAGGGGCTGCGGATCGTCGACGCGTCGGTCATGCCGTACGTGACGAACGGCAACATCTACGCGCCGGTGATGATGGTGGCGGAGAAGGCGGCCGACCTGATCCTCGGCAACACCCCGCTGCCACCCGTCGAGGCGGCGTTCTACCGGCACCAAAGATGACCGTCGCGGATGGGTAACGCGCCGGGGGAGAGCGCGGTCCAGTCGGTGGACCGCGCGCTCACCATTCTCAAGCTGCTCGCCCGCGACGGAGAGCTCGGGATCAGTGAGATCGCCGTCGAGCTGGGCGTCCACCGCTCCACCGCCTTCCGCCTGGTGGCGACGCTGGAGAGCCACGATCTCGTCGAGCAGGACAGCGAGCGGGGCAGGTACCGCCTCGGCGTGGGCGTCGTACGGCTGGCCGGGTCGGCCAGCGCCCGCCTCGACCTGGTGCGGGAGAGCCGCTTCGTCACGCCCCGCCTGGCCGCCGACGTCGGCGAGACCGTCAACGTGGCCGTCCTCGTCGGGCGTGAGGCGCTGTACGTCGACCAGACGGCCGGGCCGTCGGCGCTCCAGCTGCACAACTGGGTGGGGCAGCGGATCCCGCTGCACGCCACGTCCAACGGCAAGGTGCTGCTCGCGTACGGGCCCGGCGACCTCGCCGAGGAGGTGGCGGCCGGGCCGCTGAGCCGGTTCACCGCCGCGACGATCACCGATCCCGTACGGCTCGGGGCCGCGCTGGCGGAGGTGCGCGAGCGCGGCTACGCCACCGCCGTCGACGAGCTGGAGGAGGGGCTCACCGCGGTCGCGGCGCCCGTCAGGGGAGCGGACGGCACGGTCATCGCCTCAGTGAGCGCCTCGGGACCGACGTTTCGGATGCCCGAAACCACCCTCGCCGAGGTGGCCGGGCAGGTCATCGCGGCAGCTCGGGAGATCTCGCAACGCATGGGTTGTTACTCGACAGTGTCCGTAAAAAACCGGACATCGACTTGACTAAAGCCGACGAGGGGTCAATTCTGTTTCTCCATAAGCAAACAGGTGCGTATTGCGCAACTGAGTGACGACGCGGAGCGCGCCTGTGACCCCAACCGGAAGGCACGCTGCCCGTGGCAGACCTCTTCATCGACGGCGCCTGGACAGATCCAGTCGAGGGCGGACGCCGTACGATCCACTGCCCCGCTGACGGATCCCTCGTCGCGACCGTCTCGGAGGGCACGCGGGCGGACACGGAGGCCGCGATCGCGGCGGCCCGCCGGGCCTTCGACGAGGGCCCCTGGCCGCTGACCCCGGCCCGCGAGCGCGGGCGACTGCTGCTCCGCGTCGCCGACCTGCTGGCCAGGGAGAAGAAGGAGTTCGCCCGGGCCGAGTCGCTGGACACCGGCAAGCGGCTCGTCGAGAGCGAGTACGACCTCGACGACGTGATCGCCTGCTTCCGCTACTTCGGCGGGATCGCCGGCACCGACGCGGGCCGGGTCGTCGACACCGGCCGCGACGACGCCGTGAGCCAGATCGTGTACGAACCGCTCGGCGTGTGCGGCCTCATCACCCCCTGGAACTACCCGCTGCTGCAGACCTCGTGGAAGGTCGCCCCCGCGCTCGCGGCGGGCAACACGTTCGTGCTCAAGCCGAGCGAGCTCACCCCGAGCACCGCGATCATGCTGATGCGGACGCTGGATGAGGCGGGTCTGCCCGCCGGTGTCGCCAACCTGGTGCTCGGCGCCGGGCCGCAGGCGGGGGCGCCGCTCGCCGAGCATCCCGCCGTGGACATGGTGTCGTTCACCGGGGGCCTGGCGACCGGCCGGCGCGTCATGGCCGCCGCTGCCGCGACCGTCAAGCGGGTCGCGCTCGAACTCGGCGGCAAGAACCCCAACATCGTCTTCGCCGACGCCGACTTCGAGACCGCGGTCGACTTCGCGCTCACCGCGGTCTTCCTGCACTCCGGCCAGGTCTGCTCGGCCGGGGCGCGGCTGCTCGTCGAGGACTCCCTGCACGACGCCTTCGTCGACGAGGTGGTGCGGCGGGCCGAGCGGATCCGGCTCGGCGGGCCGTTCGACCCCGAGGCGCAGACCGGGCCGCTGATCTCCGCTGAGCACCTGGCCAAGGTCGAGGACTACGTCGCAGCGGGCCTCGCCGAGGGCGCGGTGCTGCGCTGCGGCGGCGGCCGGCCGGACGCCCCGGACCTGGCCGGCGGTCACTACTACCGGCCGACCGTGCTGGACGGGTGCCGCCGCGACATGCGGGTGGTCCGCGAGGAGTCCTTCGGGCCGGTCCTCACCGTCGAGCGCTTCAGCGGTGAGGACGAGGCGGTCGAGCTGGGCAACGACACCGACTACGGCCTGGCCGGCGCGGTGTGGACCACCGACGCGGGCAGGGCCCGGCGGGTCGCCGCCCGGCTCAGGCACGGCACGGTCTGGATCAACGACTACCACCCCTACGTCCCGCAGGCGGAGTGGGGCGGATTCAAGCAGTCGGGCATCGGCCGCGAGCTCGGCCCCACGGGCCTCGACGAGTACCGAGAGATCAAGCACATCTGGCAGAACATCCGCCCCCGGCCCCAGCGGTGGTTCCCGGATTTCCCTCACTAGCCGAAGGGTGGCCATGGCCGCACCGTCACTGACCGCGAAGTCCTCCCCGCCGGCCACCGCGCCCGGCGCCGACGACCCCCCGATCCTCGACGTCCGCGGACTGTGGAAGGTCTTCGGCCCGCGCGCGGATCGCGTCGTCGGCACCCCGCTGGCCGAGCTGTCCCGCACGGAGCTCAAGCAGCGGACGGGATGCGTGGCCGCGGTCCGGGACGTCTCCTTCTCGGTACGGCGTGGCGAGGTGTTCGTCGTCATGGGCCTGTCCGGATCGGGCAAGTCGACGCTGGTGCGCTGCCTCACCCGGCTGGTCGAGCCGACCGCCGGGCAGGTGCGGCTCGACGACGAGGACGTGCTCGGCTGCGGGGAGCGCAGACTACGCGAGCTGCGCCGGCACCGCTTCGGCATGGTGTTCCAGCACTTCGGCCTGCTGCCGCATCGGCGGGTGCTGGACAACGTCGCGTACGGCCTGGAGATCCGCGGCACGAAGAAGGACGACCGCTACGAGCGGGCCAGGGAGGTCCTGGAGCTGGTGGGGCTCGCCGGGTTCGAGGGGTCCTTCCCCGACCAGCTCTCCGGCGGCATGCAGCAGCGCGTCGGCCTGGCCCGGGCGCTCGCCGTCGACCCCGAGGTGCTCTTCTTCGACGAGCCGTTCTCCGCGCTCGACCCGCTGATCCGCCGCGAGATGCAGAACGAGGTCATCCGCCTGCACCGCGAGGTCGGCAAGACCATGATCTTCATCACCCACGACCTGAGCGAGGCGCTCAAGCTGGGCGACCGCATCCTCATCATGCGCGACGGCGCGCTCGTCCAGATGGGCACCCCCGACCAGGTGGTCGGCGCGCCGGCGGACGACTACGTGCGGGACTTCGTCAGCGACGTGCCCAAGTCCGACGTGCTGACGCTGCCGTGGATCATGCGGGATCCCCGTCCCGGTGAGCCGCTCGACGGGCCGGAGCTCGCCCCCGACACGGTGATCCGCGACGCGGCCAGGACCGTCCTGTCCGCCGGCCGCCCGGTCAAGGTCGTCTCCGGCGGAGCCCTGCTCGGCGTGGTCACCACGGCGGAGATCCTCGAGGTGATCGCCGGCCCGGACCCGGACACCACCCAGGACACCACCCCGGATGCCGCCTCGGACCCGGACCCGGACGGCCCGGATCCTGTCGCCACGGACCGGGACGAGGACGGGCGGTCCTGATGGCGGCAGTGCCCACCACCGCGACCGCCGCCACCGGCGCGGCCGCTCCCGGCCGCGCGGGGTGGCTGCGCGGGCGCTACCTGACCGTCATCGTTCTCGCGGCCTGGGTGGCGCTGTGGGCCCTGCTCAGGGGCCGCGACACGCTCGCGCTCGGCGGCGCGGAGCTCACTCCGCTGCACACCCGGCTCAGCGAGGGCATGGACGCGATCGACGCCGGGCGGAACAGCAACCCGCTGTTCCTGTACTTCATCAACTACATCCGGCTGTTCATCGACGAGTCGGTCACCTTCGTACAGGCGCTGATCAGCCGGCCGTCGTTCGGACGGCCGGTCCCGGTCATCGGCTGGCTCGGCGTGACCGGCATCGCCACGGCCGTCGCGCTGCTGTACGGCAACCGCCGTACGGCCCTGCTGACCGCCGCCGGGTTCGCGTCGTTCGGCCTGCTCGGTCTGTGGGAGGAGAGCATGGACACGCTCGCCCTCACGCTGACCGCCGTCGTGCTGGCCCTCGCCGTCGGCATCCCCCTCGGCGTCTGGGCGGGTCTCAGCGACCGGGTCAACCGGTTTCTCACGCCGGTGCTGGACTTCATGCAGACGATGCCGACCTTCGTCTACCTGGCCCCGCTCACGCTGTTCTTCCTGATCGGCCCGGCCAGCGGCACCGTCGCGACGATGATCTACGCGACCCCGCCGGTGATCCGCATCACCGCGCACGGCATCCGGGAGATCCCGGTCAGCACGCTGGAGGCGAGCACCTCGCTCGGCTCGACCCGCGCGCAGGCGCTGCGCAAGGTACGGCTCCCGCTGGCCAAGCGGACGATCATCGTGGGGGCCAACCAGACCATCATGGCCGCCCTGTCCATGGTCACGATCGCCGCCCTGATCGACGCGCCCGGCCTGGGCAAGACCGTGCTGAAGGCACTGCAGACACTCGACGTGGGCACCGCGTTCAACGCCGGGCTGGCCATCGTGATCATGGCGATCGTGCTCGACCGCGTCACCTCGGCCGCCGGCCGGCGGGTCGAGGCCGAGCGCAGGTCGGGCAGGGCACGCGGCACGCGGGCGCGGCGGATCGAGGCGGGCCTGGTCCTCGCCGCCACCGCCGTGCTGGTCTACCTCTCGCACGTCTACGTCTGGGCGGCCGAGTTCCCCGGCGGGGCCGGCCTGGGCTCGTACGTGAAACAGGGCGCGGGGGCGGCGAGCCAGTGGGCGCAGGACACGCTCGTCACGTACACGGACGCGCTGAAGAACCTGATCACCTACGGGCTGCTCAACCCGTTCCAGTCGCTGCTGGCCGGCTCGCCGTGGTGGCTGGTGGCCCTGGTCGTGGTCGCGCTCGCGCTGCTGCTGGCCGGAGCTCGGGCCGCCATCGTCGCCGGGGTGTCGCTCGTGCTGCTGGTGCTGCTCGGCCTGTGGCACGACAGCATGGTGACGCTGGCCACCACGCTGGTGGCCACCCTGATCGTGATGGTCCTCGGCGTGGTGGCCGGGGTGTGGATGGGACGCAGCGCCCGGGTCGACCAGGTGCTGCGCCCGGTGCTCGACGCGGGTCAGACCATGCCGGCCTTCGTCTATCTCGTCCCGATCCTGGGGCTGTTCGGCGCGACCCGGTTCACGGCCATCATCGCCGCCGTGGCGTTCGCGGCGCCGGTGTCGATCAAGCTGGTGGCCGAGGCCGTACGCGGCGTGTCGCCGACAGCGGTGGAGGCGGCGACGGCGGGCGGGTCCAGCACCTGGCAGCTCATCGCCAAGGTCCAGCTCCCCATGGCCCGCGCCGGGATCACGCTCGCGGCCAGCCAGGGCCTGATCTACGTGCTGTCGATGGTCGTCATCGGCGGCCTCGTCGGGGCCGGCGCGCTCGGATACGACGTGGTGGCCGGGTTCTCGCAGTACCAGTTGCGGGGCAAGGGGCTGGCCGCCGGGCTGGCGATCGTCGTGCTCGGCATCATGCTCGACCGGATCATGCGGGCGGCGGCGCAGCGCGCGGCCGCGCGTCCGGCACCTCACTGAATGAAATCAACGGGTCTGGAGGACCTCATGGCAGTTTCCTGGATCGCCGGCCTGCGCGCGTGCGCGGTCGTGGCCGGCGCCGCCCTCCTGCTCTCCGGGTGCGGGGGAGCGAAGGTGGGCGAGGACACCGGCGCCCAGGCCTCGGGCGACGGCGGCGGCAAGTCGGCGTGCGGCACGTTCAACCTGGCGGTCAACCCGTGGGTCGGCTATGAGGCGAACGCCGCGGTGATCGCCCACGTCGCCGAGAAGGAGCTCGGCTGCAACGTCGTCAAGAAGGACCTCAAGGAGGAGGTGGCCTGGCAGGGGTTCGCCACCGGAGAGGTGGACGCGATCGTCGAGAACTGGGGCCACGAAGACCTCAAGAAGAAGTACATCGACGAGCAGAAGGTCGCGGTGGCGGTCGGCCCGACCGGCAACAAGGGCGTCATCGGCTGGTTCGTGCCGCCGTGGATGGCCGAGAAGTACCCCGACATCACCGACTGGAAGAACCTCAACAAGTACGCCGACCTGTTCAAGACGTCGGAGTCGGGCGGCAAGGGCCAGCTGCTGGACGGCGACCCGTCGTTCGTGACCAACGACGAGGCGCTGGTCAAGAACCTGAAGCTGGACTTCAAGGTGGTCTACGCCGGCAGCGAGGCGGCCCTGATCACGGCGTTCCGCCAGGCGGAGAAGCAGAAGACCCCGCTCATCGGCTACTTCTACGACCCGCAGTGGTTCATGTCCGAGGTGAAGCTGGTGAAGGTCGACCTGCCCGAGTGGACCGAGGGCTGCGATGCCGACGCCGCCAAGGTGGCCTGCGACTACCCCGTGTACGACCTCGACAAGATCGTCAGCAAGAAGTTCGCCGACTCGGGCAGCCCCGCCTACGAGCTCGTCAAGAACTTCAACTGGACCAACGACGACCAGAACGTCGTGTCCAAGTACATCTCCGAGGACGGCATGACGGCCGAGCAGGCGGCCGAGAAGTGGGTCGCCGACAACCCCGACAAGATCAAGGCCTGGCTGCCCGCCGCGGCCGGCTGAGCTCGAGCCGCCCTCCCTCCGCGGCTCGACGCGCCCGGGGCCGGTCGTTTCGCCGACCGGCCCCGGGCACTACTTTTTAGGACGCCGCATCTGCTGTCGATCGGTCCCTATGAACGGCTGGGGGAGCTGTTCACCGTCGCCGCCGGCGTACGCGACGTGGCCGCCGGGCGTCCGCGTCCTACACCGCTGTCGAGATCGGTTCGCTCCCCAAAATGATCACGGCCTCGATGATCGCCCCTATGCGGCCACCCTCCCGGCCGCCCACTCCACGGAGATCACGACCTTCGGCCGTCGTGACGGAGCAGGGCTTTCCCATTACTAAAAATGATCTTTACTTTTATAGCTTCCTTATGTCATGATCACTCCGGTCCGCTGCAGGCGTCAACGGCGCCTGGACCACCTGGCACACCGCCACGATCAATACCGCCGGTGGAGGCCAGCCCATTCCCAGCGGCGAGCGGGCGACCCAGTCCACTGTTGCTGCCGCGGACAGTTTCGATCTGGAGCACATCTCGACAGAGACCTGCCGGGACGAAGGCTGGAAGGGTTTCCCACCCCAACCCATTCTCCACGACCAATATCGGCCCTTCACGTGGTGCTACACCTGGACCTACGGGGTCGTCCTCTTTCACAAGGTCATCGTCGATGGCGTGAAGGTGAAAATCCCTGCGGGATTCACGCAGTTCACCGCCACCACGGTGATTCTCACTCGCATCGGCAACTACTTAACCCAGGCCTGGGATGACCCCAGCAGACACAGCCGCGACATCGACGTCTGGTACAAGATCGAACCCGAGGGTCTCAGCATCAACGACAACGGCATCATGCTGAACGCCAACATCACGACGGCGGGCGACCCCGGTCCTGGCGTCTGTGCCGTCGACGGGCCCTCTTCCAGAAATGCGTCGCGCGCGGCCTGGAAGTTGAACCCCTACGCACACTTCAAAATCAAGTCCCGTACCACCGACAGCAGCGGACCCGACCGGGTCGGCACCTGCAAGATAGGCCCGTACATCGAAGTCGGGGGATATCTCAACGGCAAGCGCCTGAAGGATGAGGACGTCAAGAACTTTTGCAAGGAGCCGGAGGTGATGTGCGACACCTCGCCCAGGTATCGGACCCATTACGGGGGCTGCATTTTAGGCAAGGGGAACAGGTTCATCACCTACTACGAAAAGAGCGTGAAACACGGGGAGGTCGCTGGTCACATCAAAAGCGCCTTCGCCAACACCAACAAGGTGATCCCGGGAGACTTCCTGGAGTACATCGTAAGCGGTGTCAGGGGCCGCGGCGCTCCGCTGCACAGGATCTGGGATGAAGACAACAACCCTCTCTACGCGGAGAACACCAGGGAGAAGGATAGGGCGTGTGCGCTGATCACGAGGCCAGCCGGGTACCAATGCGATGAGCACCCCTTCGCCAGTGCCTACGAAGGAGCCGGAAGGGACTACGCCGGGAAGCTCACGGCGAATATCAGCTACAAGTACGTGTCGCAGCCGCACAACGGCAGTGCGGGCACGTCCTTGAGATGGTTCTACCAGCGATACAGGCTTCTTGAGGAAGACCCCTTTTGGGTTCTCATCTCCCCAGGTGCGGAGCCTACGTCGTAGGCTGACACCGCTTGTCCAGAACGGGCGTCGCCGGCTTCATCGGTGGCATGGAGCTGGCGACGCGAGCCTCAGCTCTGCGACGGGCGGCCCATGAAGTGGGCGAACTCGGCATCGCTCATAGCTGGTAACGGGCTGGCGATGGTGAATCCCGCATCGGGCGAATCCGGCCTTTCGACATCCGCTGGAAAGGTGGCGCCCGAAATGCGTTCCATGAGAGTGACGCAGGCGTACTTGTGCCGGGGAATGGTGCGCCGACCCGACCTCGAACCCCTCCCGGACTGCTGTGTCGCGACCGTAAGAGGGCTGAAGTCCAGGTCGTGCAGGTACGGGTCGACCGCCCCGGTATTCCAGCCGCAGCGGGCGGACGGGTCGGCTCTGTTGAAGTCATAAGGGTCGAACCCGACGTCCAGTCTCCCGTTCGCGGCGTAGGCGAAGTAGGTCAGCGATGCACCCGCAGCGTGCCATGGGTCCATCCTGGAGTAGGTCTTCGCCCACGGGAGGAGCGAGATTCCCCACACCACACAGACGGCCAGATGGCCATGGCGTGACAGGGCGCTCATGACCTCTTGGCGGGCACATTCGTACCCGTAGTAGGGCTGTGCGATCAGGATCCCGTCGCCCCAGCGGATGATGGTGGCGGTGCTCGGGCTGAGAGCCTCTGGGGAACGGTAGTCCACCGCTAAAGGGACTCCGCCGATCAGCGACGCGACAGTCTCAACGTCGTCGTGGGTTGTGAACGTGGTGCAGAAATCCGCAACGACGGAGAGATCCAGTGTCACGCGTTCCACTCCCTGGGCCCTATCGTCGCGCTCCATCATGATATCCACCGCAGGTCTGGAAATTGGGGGCTATCTCGCCCAAACGCGCCGACCGAGTCCCTTGTCACCTACCTCACGCCACTGACGGCAGGCAGGTCCTCAGAATATTCAATCAGAGGAAAATCCGTGGAGCCGGACGAGAGCATTAGTTAGTTCGGCATTGGC
>BCRI01000032.1 GCA_001552515.1 Sphaerimonospora mesophila NBRC 14179 = JCM 3151 | reverse complement strand
TTGCGATTTCTCGCAGATCACCCTCCCGACTTGGGCGAACACCATCGGTGATCTTGCATTTCCTCGCAGACGAGTCACCCGACCTGCACTTACGTGTAGATCTTGCATTTCCTCGCAGACGAGTCACCCGACCTGCACTTACGTGTTCATGATCTTGCAGTTGCGACTGCAAGATCACGAAGAGTGTTCACGCAGCTCAGCACCTATCCGTGCGAGAAACTGCAAGATCACGAACGCGAAACGCCCGGTCAGGGCCCGATCTGCGAGAAATCGCAAGATCACGGGCTGGAGGGTGGGGTGTGGCGGGGCTAGAGGCCGTACTCCTTGGAGATGCGCTCGTGCCGCTCGGCCTCGATTCCGACCTCGCGTGCCAGGTCGAGCCAGGCCAGCGGGTGGGACCACTGCTCGGTGACGTCGTCGAGCACCGCGTCGAGCTCGGCCGGACGCACCGTCGGCGGAATCGCCACCCAGCCGAACACGCCCGGGAGCCGCTCTCCGGTCGCGGGGTGGGTGACGGTGTAGTTCTCATCGCTGTAGACCCACATGGGCCAGCCGCGCTCGGCCAGCACCTCGTTGAACTCCGCCCACTCGTCCTCGGAGGGGGCCGCCCCGTCGAAAAACCAGCTGGTGTAGCCGCCCGGCCGCAGCATCGTCACCCCGGCGAAGGGGACGACGAAGCTCTCACGCTCCTGCGGGTCCTCCGGGATCGGCTCCAGCGGACGCGGGTCGATGACGATCACGTCGCCCGCGTTGTACTCCATGCCACGCGGCTGCGGGACGGCCAGCCGGGCGGTGGCCGGGCCGGTCCGTACGGCGAGCACCTCGCGCTGGCTGCCGTCGGGGGCGGGCAGGATGGCGCGGATCAGGTGCCACTCCTCCTCGATCGGGCCCTCCGCCGACTGGATCGGCATGCCCAGCTTGGCGGCCCCGGCCCGGACCGTCGGCCAGTCCTCGATGGCGGTGGACAGGACGATGATCCGCCAGGTGTCCTCCTCCTCGCCCTCGCCGGACTCCAGCAGCGGCCGGAGGATCTCGGCGGCCTTGGCGTTGTCGCCGAGTTGCTGGACGGCGCCGGACCACAGCCGGCGTGCCTCCAGCGTCGGATCGGCGGCGACGGCCCGCTCGGCCTCGGCCGCGGTCTCCTCCCAGCGCTCGCGGGCGCGGTGGAGCCGGGCCAGGGTGAGGTGCGACCGGGTCTCCGGCAGGCGGGCGGCGAGCCGCTCGACCCGCTCGTCCTGCCCCGACTCGATGAGCAGGCTGGTGAGGTAGGCGATGTCCTCGTCCGAGGCGGTGGCCGGGTCGCCGTCCTCGGCGATCGTCTTCCAGTAGATGTCGGCGCCGGTCGCGGCGTAGCCGAGGAACCCGAGGGTGGTGGTGTGCCGGCGGGTCGCCTCCAGGTCGGTGCCGGACAGCGGCCACAGCCAGCCGACCCACCGCTCCGGATCGGCCGTACGGCCGTCGGCGGCGTCGAAGTAGGCGACCAGTTCGTCCTTGGGACCGGGCAGCGGCGGCTCGGCCTCCGCGTCGGCCGCGGCACGCAGCTCGGCGACCCGCTCGGCGAGGCCCTCGGTGCCGCTGAGGTCGGCCAGCACGGACTCGGCGTAGTCGGCGAGCAGCCGGGCCTGCCAGATGCCCTGCCGGGCCACGGCGAGCCGACCGGCGGTGAGCGCCAGCTCGAAGCGGGAGCGGTGGCCGCCCATGGTCTCGAAATAGGTGATCCACTGGCGCAGGATGCGGCCGAGCTGCCAGGTGTTGGAGATGGATCCGCTCGACACGAGCAGGCTGACCGTGTGCGCCCACTCCACCCACTCGCGGGGGTGCTCGCCGACGACGTCGAGGTCGGGCAGCGCCTCGACCGCCTCGTCGATGCGGCCGTCCGTGGCCAGGATCAGCGACTTGAGCAGGGCCTCGCGGCGGTCCTTCGCCACGGGGTCGTCCGGCTTGAAGCCGGTGGCGGCCTCGAGCGCCGCCAGCGCCTCCTGGGCCCGCCCGGCGGCCAGCAGCGCGCGGGCCGAGGCGGCGGCCAGTTCCCAGCTCGCCTCCTGGCCGGCCTCGCGCAGCCGGTCGACGGCCGCCTCGGCGTAGGCCACGGCCTCGCCGGCCTGCCCGGCGTCGAGCAGCGCGGAGACGTACTGCGTGGTCAGACCGGAGAAGGCGAGCGAATCCGGCCCGATTCCGCTGAGCGCGGTGTTGAGCGCGGCCATCCGCTCGCTCGCCAGGCCGGGACCGTCGGTGTTCGCCTGGGTGATCGCCAGCACCTCGACGGCGGCGGAGGCGGACGGGCAGTCACGGACGTCCGCACGTTCGGCGAACTCCACCAGGGCCGCCGCGTCGCCGAGCGCGACCGCGCCGTTGGCCCGGTCGCCCACCCGCCCGATCATGTGCCAGTAGCGGGCGAACAGCTCCAGCCAGGGCTGCTCGAGGCTCTCCGCGTGCTGGGCGATGGCGGGCGCCATGACGTCCAGCTGGGCGTATCGGCCCTCCAGCGCCTGCGCCGGGATGTCGCTCAGCGCCATGGCCAGCCCCATGTTTCCGGTCTCGTGCAGTTCGCGCTGGGTGCCACCGACCCAGGCCCAGATGTCGACGTCCATGGGCAGCCAGTCTGCCAGGTCGCCGACCATGTCCCAAACAGCCCACGACGCCAAACCCGGCCTCCGGTCATCGCCCGTGCCGCGTGAACAGCACGGTCTTGAACAGCATGGTCATGAAACGCCCACGGCGCCGCACCATGGGGGTACGGCGCCGCGGTCGCTGCGGAAATCAACCCCTGACGGGCGACATGTGGATCAGAGCCGCTGCCAGAGGGCGGGCACGTTCGGCGGCTCCCAGCCCGGCAGGGAGGTGTGCGCCTGGAGGCACCGGTAGGTGGCGCCGCCGTAGGTCACCGTGGCGCCGGCCGAGTACGCGGTGTACGTCTGCCAGGTGCCACCGGGGTTGTTGGTCTGGGTCGGGGTCGGGGTCGGGCTGGGGCCGTTGCCCGTGGTCTTGAGGGTGAGGCCGTAGACCGAGAGGATCTCGTTGACCGGCTGGTAGTAGGTCGTGCCGCCGGAGCTGCAGTTCCCGCTGCCGCCGGAGGTGACGCCCTGCGCCTGGTCGCCGGAGATGAACGAGCCGCCGGAGTCACCGGGCTCGGCGCACACGCTGGTGCGGGTCACCTCGTAGACGGTGCCCTGGGAGTAGGTGACGCTGGTGTTGTGCTGCTGGACCGTGCCGCAGTGCCAGCCGGTGGTCGAGCCCGACCGGCAGATCGAGGCGCCGACGAGCGCCACGTTCGAGCCGCGGACGGTCAGGTTGCCGCCGTTCTGGTTGACCCACGGCTGGGCCGTCCAGTTGCTGTTCGCCGCGACCCACGCGTAGTCGTTGCCGGGGAACGACGAGCCCTGGAAGCTGCCCTGGGCGACCCGGTTGGAGCCGCTGGTGGAGGCGCCGGTGCTGCCGCAGTGGCCGGCGGTCACGAAGCCCTGCGTGGTGCCCCGGGTGACCGGGAAGCCGATCGAGCAGCGGCTGCCGCTGCCGATGTAGTAGGCGTCGCCGCCGCGCAGGTCGTAGAAGGTCTGCGGCTGCTCGTCCGACCGCTCGACCCGGATCAGCGAGCGGTCGGCGCCGCTGGCGGCGACGAACTTCTCCGCGGCGGCCGGCTCGGAGGACAGCACGACGACGCTGTTGCTCTGCACGTCGACGTACCAGACCGGCGCGGTCTTGGGCGCCCTGCTCCCGACCCGGTCGAGCGCGTTCTTCGCGTCGACGAGGGCGGCGTACGGGTGCTTGACCACCTTGGCCTGGGCGCCCTCGGCCGCGATCGCGGAGGCGGCGGAGGAGTCGGTGGTGGCGACCACGAGCTTGGCGTCGGCGCCGGTCAGCCAGGCGCCGCCGAACCGGTCGCCGAGCCTGCCGCGCAGCGACGACTCGGTACGGCCCGCCCGCTGCTCGTTGGCCAGCCTGGTCTTGGCCTGCTCGGCGCTGAGGCCGAGATCGCGCTGCATCGCCGCGACCAGGCCGGGCGGCGGGTCGGCCACGACGGCCTGGGCCGCCGGTGCCTGTGCGGCCGGAGCCGGTTCCGCGATGGCCGCGCCGATCGGAATCGTGAGACCGGAGGCCACCAGGACTCCGGCCACAATTAAGGAATTTCTCCGGAACATGCAGTTCTCCTTGAGAGGGCTGGGGATGGCCCCAAGGTAACTGCGACTGGTCCCTCTAGGGATCTACCGTTTTACCCCTACCGCGGTGTTATGACCTGGTCGAGGAGGCCGGCCTCGATCACTCCGGAGGCGACGAGCACGGCGGGTCCGGACAGATGGCTGGTGTCCGCATCGAGGGTGACGGTGACCGTACCGCCCGGCACGCGGATCTGCCAAGCCCCGGTCGGCTCCCCGGCCGCCCGGGCGGCGGCCACGGCGGTGGCCACGGCCCCGGTGCCGCATGACCGGGTCTCCCCCGAGCCCCGCTCGTGCACCCGCATGACGACGGCGTGATCGCCGACCACGTTGATCAGCTCGATGTTGACGCCGTCCGGATAGACCTCCCGGTCGAACTCCGGCTCCCGGCCGAGGTCGAAGTCGGCGACCGGATCGTCGATCAGGCAGGCCAGATGGGGGTTGCCCATGTTGACGTTGAGGCCGTCGTAGGTCCGCCCCTCGACGGTCGTACGGCTCCCGCCCAGGACCAGGGGCCGGCCCATCTCGACGGTGACGTCCCCGGTCTCGGCGAGCCGCACCCGCTTGACCCCGGCCCGGGTGGCGACGCCGAACTCCCCGGCGGCGGCCAGGCCCGCTTCGACCAGGTATCGGGCGAACACGCGCACGCCGTTGCCGCACATCTCGGCGACGCCGCCGTCGGCGTTGCGGTAGTCCATGAACCACTCGGCCGCACCGGCCTGATCGGCCACCTCGGCGCAGCGCTCGGTGCGCACGACCCGCAGCACGCCGTCGGCCCCGATGCCGGCACGGCGGTCGCACAGGGCGGCGACCCCCGCTGCGGTCAGCTCGAGCCGCGCGTCCGGGTCCGGCAGGATGACGAAGTCGTTCTCGGTGCCGTGACCCTTGACGAAACGCATGTCGGGATCCTACCCGCGCACCAGTGCGAGCGCCCGGTCGGCGAGGTCCGCGAGGGCGGCCCGTCCGCCGGCGGGGTCGAACGGCAGCCACACCACCCGGGGGTCGCGGCGGAACCACGACTCCTGCCGCCGGGCGAACCTGCGGGTCGCCCGCACGGTCTCCGCGCGTGCCTGCTCCTCGGTCCACTCCCCGGACAGGAAGCGCAGGACCTGGGCGTAGCCGAGCGCCCGGCTCGCGGTCCGCCCCTCGGCCAGGCCCTGCTCGAGCAGCCCGCCGACCTCGTCCACCAGCCCGGCCTCCCACATGCGGGAGACCCGCAGCTCGATCCGTTCGTCGAGCACCGGCCGGGGCACCTCGACGCCGATCTGCACGCTGTCGTAGACCGAGTCGTACGACGGCATGGTGGCGGAGAAGGGACGCCCGGACAGCTCGATCACCTCGAGGGCCCGGACGATCCGGCGGCCGTTGCTCGGCAGGATCGTCTCGGCCGCCACCGGGTCACGGTTCTTGAGCCGGTCGTACAGCACGGCCGGACCCGCCTCGGCGAGCTCCCGCTCCAGCCGGGCGCGCAGGTCCGGATCGGTGCCGGGAAACTCCAGATCGTCGAGGACCGCCCTGACGTAGAGCCCCGACCCGCCGGCCAGGATCGGCGTCCGGCCGCGCGCGAGCAGGTCCTCGACCAGCGGGCGGGCCAGCCGCTGATATTCGGCGACGCTGGCGGTCCGGGTCACCGGCCAGATGTCGAGCAGGTGATGCGGCACCCCCCGCCGCTCGGCGAGGGACAGCTTGGCCGTGCCGATGTCCATGCCGCGATAGAGCTGCATCGAGTCGGTGTTGACGACCTCGCCGCCCAGCCGGAGCGCCAACTCGACGGCGAGGTCGGACTTGCCCGCCGCCGTGGCGCCGACGACTGCGATCACTTGTTGCTGCCCCACACCGTCCAGTGTCGCAGCGCCGGAGGGGTCGGGCGTCCCCGTGGTCGGGCGACCGGTGGCGTCCGGGTGTCACATGTCCCAGTCGAGCGGTGGCTGGAGATGGCCTTCGAGGGTCAGCAGCCAGCGCTTGGACTCCACGCCGTCGCCGCCGCTGAACCCGCCCAGGCCGTTGCCCGCGACCACCCGGTGACACGGCACGATGATCGGGATCGGGTTGCCGCCCATGATCGAACCGATGCCGCGGGCGGGAACACCGGTCCCACTCCTGGCCGACAGCTCGCCATATGTCACGACTTTTCCGTACGGAACGGTGTCGAAGAGCGTGCGGAGGACCTGACGCTGGAGGGGCGAGGTGAGCCGCCAGTCGATCGGCACGCCGAACTCCCGCAGCTCCCCGCTGAAGTAGGCGGCGAGCTCGGCGCGCGCGGCCGCCGTACGATCCGGGTCGTCGGCCACGGTCAGCCCGAGACGGCCGGCGATGCGCGCCCGCACGCGCGGCTCGTCGTGGAAGTGCGTGGCGACGACCCCCTCCTCCGTCACGGCCGCCAGCACGTCGCCGAGCCTGGTCGGGACGCTGCCGAAAGCTACGGTCTGCCCCATCCGCCCATTCTCCCACCGATCCACATGACGTCCGCGAAAATTCAACGTGCCCGTTTCGGCACCGGAATACGCATGAGATCACGCGCAACGATCACGTCCCCGTCGTACGCCTCGCGGACCTCGGCGACGAAACGGGGCTCGTCCTCGAAGGAGTAGCGCTCGGAGAAGTGGGTCAGCACGAGACGCCGCACCCCGCACTCCGCCGCCACCCGGCCCGCCTGGGCCGCCGTGAGATGCCCGTAATCGGCGGCCAGCCCCGCCTCACCCGACAGGAACGTCGACTCGATCACCAGCAGGTCCACGCCGTCGGCCAGCGCGAACACCCCGTCGCACAGCCGGGTGTCCATCACGAAAGCGGCGCTCTGGCCCGGGCGCGGCTCGCTGCAGTCGGCCAGCGTCACCGTCGAGCCGTCGGGCAGGGTCAGCGAACCATGCCGCCGCAGCTCGCCGATCATCGGTCCGTGCACGCCCCGCCGGGTCAGCTCTTCCGGCAGCATCCGGTGCCCGGCCGGCTCGTCCAGGCGGTAGCCGTACGCCTCGATCGGGTGCGACAGCGGCCGGGCGGTCAGCGTCACCGGTCCGGCCGGCCACTCGACGCGATCGCCCGAGACCGGGCACGGGACGATCACGTCCGTGTCGGCGAACGACGTGGCATGGCGCAGCCGCCGCCAGTACGGCTCGCCGGAGGCGGGATAGGCGACCCGCACCGGATGGGTCACCCGGTCGCGGGCGACACGCTGGATCACCCCGGGCAGGCCGAGGCAGTGGTCGCCGTGGAAGTGCGTGACGCAGATCCAGGTGAGGTCGTGCGAGGCGACCCCGGCGTGCACCATCTGCCGCTGGGTGCCCTCCCCCGGGTCGAACAGGAAGCCCTCGCCGTCCCAGCGCAGCAGATACCCGTTGTGGTTGCGGCGGCGGGTGGGAACGGCGCTCGACGTCCCCAGGACGACCAGTTCGCGGACGGACACAACAGGGATCCTAGATCGTCTCCGATGCCCGTCGAGGGTCCGGACGGCCGCCGGCCTCGCTCCTCCGCCGCCGAGTGAGAGATTCACCACATCGATGGTATTAACCGGCTTGCTCGTAAATACCAGCCGTAGATCTCAGGCGATCAAGTCGGACCGAAACACCCGCCGAGAGCATCGGCAATCTCATGACGAGCCAAAATCCCAGTTCACGCGGGCAATAGGTCGCCATGGAAGGTGACAGCGGGGCGAGTGCGGGGCCGGGGTTCGCGACCTGTAGTTTGTACAACGTTTTTCGTTCAAAACCGGCTTGGTCGGGCATGCCGACAGCCATCCGCCGTAAGCCTCCGCCGGCCCACGCCGGGCCGGGACGACGCCGCGGGGAGCGCCAGGCGAGTCCGGTGCCGGAAGGCCAACATCCGCACGACCTGAGGAGACTGAGCGAGGATGTCGGACATCATCGTCGAGGAGCCGGCCGAGGACGTCCCGCCGGCTCGCCCCGATCCGGATTCCGGGGGCAAGCGAGCACGAATGATCGGCGGCGGCTGGGTTCAGGCGGCCATCCTGGTGACCGCCCTCGGCTTCCTCGTCCTCGGACTGCTCGCGGTCCGCACCTACCAGGCCGAGCCGCCCATCCCGCAACGCGTCACCACGGCCGACGGTCAGGTGATCTTCACCGGTGACGACGTGCGGAACGGCCAGCGGGTCTTCCTGCGCACCGGCCTCATGCAGTACGGATCGATCTTCGGGCACGGCGCCTACCTGGGCCCCGACTTCACCGCGGACTACCTGCACCGCAGCGCCACCTTCGTGCAGGAGCGGTACCGCAGGGCGGGGAGCGCGGACGCGCACGCCGGCACCGTGTCCGAATTCCGGACCAACCGATACGACGCGCGCACCGGCACGCTGGTCTGGACGGCGGCCCAGGGTGCGGCGTTCCAGGAGATCAGGGACCACTACGCGG
Source organism: Sphaerimonospora mesophila NBRC 14179 = JCM 3151 (assembly GCA_001552515.1). GTDB lineage: Bacteria > Actinomycetota > Actinomycetes > Streptosporangiales > Streptosporangiaceae > Sphaerimonospora > Sphaerimonospora mesophila. Next base: position 50,828 of record BCRI01000032.1, on the reverse strand, counting down.
ACCTGCTCGGCCGTCCGGAGGGCAAGCAGGGGCTGCGCCCCGAGGCGGTGACCGACCCCGGGGAGATCCACGACCTGACCGCCTACTTCGGCTGGTCGGCCTGGGCCGCCGCCGCCGAGCGGCCCGGGGAGACGTACTCGTACACCAACAACTGGCCCGCCGAGCCGCTGGTCGACAACGGGCCGACCGGTCACACCGTGACGTGGAGCGTGCTGTCGCTGATCTTCCTGCTGGGGGGCGCCGGGGCGCTGTTCGCCGCGTTCGGCCGATGGAACTTCCTGGGCTGGCACGGCCGCGACCAGCGGACCCTGCGCTTCCACGCGCCGCGCGACGTCCTGCTCACCCCGGCGCAGCGCACCACTGCCTGGTTCTTCTTCGCCATGGCCGCGCTGTTCCTGGTGCAGGTCCTCGTCGGTTCGGCCACCCAGCACTACCGGGCCGATCTCGGCACCTTCTTCGGCATTCCGCTGGACCGCTGGCTGCCGTACAACCTAACCCGCACCTGGCACACCCAGCTCGCGATCTTCTGGGTGGTCACGTCGTTCCTGGCCATCGGCATCTTCCTGGCACCGCTGATCTCCCGGGGCTGGGAGCCGCGCAGGCAGGCGCTGCTGTCGCGGCTGCTGCTCGGGGCGCTCGTCGTGGTCGTCGGCGGCAGCCTGCTGGGCGAACTGGCCGGGCAGCGCGGATGGCTGGGCCCGCTGTGGAGCTGGCTCGGCAACCAGGGCTGGGAATACCTCGACCTCGGCCGGCTGTGGCAGGTGCTGCTGGTCGGCGGGCTGACGATCTGGGTGGTGATCCTCTTCCGCGGGCTGCGCAGACGGCTGCGCACCGAGAGCGTGGCCAACATGCCGTGGATGTTCTTCCTCGCCGCGCTCGCGCTTCCGGCGTTCTACGCGGTCGGCCTGCTCGCCACACCGGACTCCTCGTTCACCAGCGCCGACTTCTGGCGGTTCATCGTGGTGCACCTGTGGGTCGAGGACTTCATGGAGCTGTTCACCACGGTCACCGTCGCCTACCTGTTCGTCATGCTCGGCGTGGTGCGCGAACGGGTGGCGCTCGCGGTGATCTACCTCGACATCGTCCTGTACAGCGCCGGCGGCGTGATCGGCACCATGCACCACCTGTACTTCTCCGGCGAGCCCGCCGAGCACCTCGCCCTCGGCGCGATGTTCTCCGCGCTCGAGGTCATCCCGCTGCTGTTCCTGACCGTGGAGGCCTGGAGCTTCCTGCAGCTCGGGGCGCGTAAGAAGAGCCCGTCGAGCACGCCGTTCCCGCACCGCTGGGCGGTGATGTTCCTGGTCGCCGTCGGTTTCTGGAACTTCCTTGGCGCCGGGATCTTCGGGTTCCTGATCAACCTGCCGATCGTGTCCTACTACGAGATCGGCACCGGCCTGACGGCCAACCACGCGCACGGCGCGATGATGGGCGTGTACGGCATGCTCGCGGTGGGATTCGCCGTGTTCGCGCTGCGCTATCTGATCCCGGAGGAGCGGTGGTCCGACCGCTGGCCGCGGCTGTCCTTCTGGTCGCTCAACCTGGGCCTGGCCTGGATGTCGTTCGCCACCCTGCTGCCCGGCGGCGCGCTGCAGCTCTACAAGGTCCTCGAAGCCGGGTACGCCGACGCCCGCAGCCTCGGCTACCTCCAGGGCAAGGCCAACGCCGTGCTCGAGTGGCTCCGCCTCCCGGGCGACGTGGTGTTCATGGTCGGCGGCGTGCTGCCGCTGCTGTGGATGACCTGGCTGGGGATCCGCTATCGGGTCGCGGCGGCACGCCGGGCGGACGCCCCGGAGCAGGTCCTTCTTTTCACCGAGATCGTCGAACCCGGGGAACCGGCCGACTCCGGTGAGCCGGCCGAGCCGGTGGGCCGATGAGCGGCGAGGCCGTTTTCATCTGCGCGTACGCCGTGGCGCTCCTCGGGGTGGCCGCCATCCTGGAGATCTACGGCAGACAGCCGACCAGTGCCTGGTCCTCACGGATCTTCGCCGGATATCGGCGCGCGGTGCCCGACGCGCCCAGCCCGGCCGACCCCGAGGACTGGCCGCACTCGGAGGCGAACCGTTTCCACCAGGTGGTGTCGCTGTTCGTCACGGTGGTCGCGGTGACCCTGATCGCGGGTGAGCTGCTCCGCCACCACGCGCCGTTCGAGGTGCTGGCCCTGGCCGCGGCCGGGTCGGCCCACGGCCTGCTGGCCACGCGGATCGTACGGCGACTGCGCCGCGCCCAGGCCTCCCGTACGGCCGGGCCGGCCGAACGCGGGGACGACGGGTTGTGGAAAACGTCCTCGGAGTGAGACGCCGGCGAGCACACTGAGAGTGAAGGCCGGAAACGGTCCGTAGCGATCAGGAAGAATCACCACGTTGCCACAGCATGACCCCATACCGGAAACCCGGCGTCGAGGCTCCGCGATCCTCGCCATCGTCGGAGTCACGGGCGTGGTCGCCCTCGCCGGCTTCGCCATCGCCCTCGGTGTCGTGCCGGAGCACACCTCGGCCGCTCCGGCACGGTCACCGGTCGGCGAGGTGTCCGTACGTCCCTCGGTGGAGCCGCGTGGCGTCCCGGAGGCCGAGATGGGCTCCATCGGTGGCTCCGGCGCTCAGGGCGTGGCGGCGCGGCCGGATCCCGCCCCGTCGCCGCCCGCCGCCGGGCGTTTCGGCCCGGTGCGCAAGCCGGGCGGCCCCGCGGCCGGCCGGTCTTCGGCAGAGGGCGACTCCGCAGAAAGCGGTGCCACGTCGGGGAACGCCGACTCCCCCGGAGACGGCGGCACCGCGAGTGGCGACGGGCCCCGGTCCGGCCGGGCGGCGGCGAAACGGCCGACCGGACCGGCGACGGCCCCGCCGCGTCCGCGACCGGCGCCGTCCGGCGACCACGCGGGCCGCTCCCCGGCCACGCGGAAGCCGCCGCCGACGCGGCGTCCGGCGGCTCCGGAGAGGTCATCGACGGAGGACGCGAGGCCGCCGGCGGCGGAGATCGCGGAAAGGGACACCGCACGGTCAAGACCCAGCCCGGTGCCCGACCCCTGCGCGACCTTCCACGACCTGCGCCGCGACTACTGCTACGAGGTGCTCGACCGCCTCATGAGCGATTAGCCGATCCGCTCAGCTCGCCGAGCAGGCGGGAGGTTCGACGGGTGCGGGGGCGGGGCGCCCGATCGTCGGCATGCCGAGGCTGACGGCGCGGCCCCGTTCAGGGGCGTCCTGACGCGCCTGCCACGCGTCGCCCGCGCGGGTCCGCCGTACGGACATGACCTTGTCGGCGACCAGATGATGCGGCGCAGCATAGGTGACCTCGGCGGTCACCATGTCGCCCGGCCGGGCGTCGGCGGCGGCGACGTGCACGAGGCGGTTGTCGGCCGCGCGCCCCGACAGCCGGTGGGTGGCGTCGTCCTTGCGGCCCTCCCCCTCGGCGATCAGCACCTCGACGGTCCGGCCGACCTGCGCCCGGTTCTCCGCCCAGGAGATCTCGTCCTGGAGGGCGACCAGGCGCTCGTACCGCTCCTGCACGACCTCCTTGGGCACCTGGTCGTCCATCGTCGCGGCGGGCGTGCCGGGGCGGATGGAGTACTGGAAGGTGAACGCGTTGGCGAAACGGGCCTGCCGTACGACCTCGAGCGTCTGCTGGAAGTCCGCCTCGGTCTCGCCGGGGAAGCCGACGATGATGTCGGTCGAGATCGCGGCGTCGGGCATGGCCGCGCGGACCCGGTCGAGGATGCCGAGGAAGCGCTCGGAACGGTACGACCGGCGCATCGCCTTCAGCACTCGGTCGGAACCGGACTGCAGCGGCATGTGGAGCTGGTGCATCACGTTCTGCGTCTCGGCCATGGCGTCGATCACGTCGTCGGTGAACGCTGCGGGGTGCGGCGAGGTGAAGCGGACCCGCTCCAGGCCGTCGATCTCCCCGCAGGCACGCAGCAGCTTGCCGAACGCCAGCCGGTCGCCGAACTCGACGCCGTAGGTGTTGACGTTCTGCCCCAGCAGGGTGACCTCCAGCACGCCCTGGTCGACCAGCGTGCGCACCTCGCTCAGGACGTCGCCGGGGCGGCGGTCCTTCTCCTTGCCGCGCAGCGACGGCACGATGCAGAACGTGCACGTGTTGTTGCAGCCGACCGAGATCGCGACCCAGGCGGCGTACGGCGACTCGCGCCGGGTCGGCAGCGTGGACGGGAAGGTCTCCAGGGAGTCCTTGATCTCGACCTGTGCTTCCTGGGCGATCCGGGCGCGTTCCAGCAGCACCGGCAGCGAACCGATGTTGTGCGTGCCGAACACGACGTCGACCCACGGGGCCCGGCGGACGATCTCGCCCTGGTCCTTCTGGGCGAGGCAGCCGCCGACCGCGATCTGCATGCCGTCCCTGGCCATCTTGATCGGCCGCAGGTGGCCGAGGTTTCCGTACAGCCGGTTGTCCGCGTTCTCGCGCACCGCGCAGGTGTTGAACACGACGACGTCAGCGGGCTCCCCCTCGGGGGCCCGGACGTATCCGGCGTCCTCCAGCAGCCCGGCCAGCCGCTCGGAGTCGTGCACGTTCATCTGGCAGCCGTAGGTCCGCACCTCGTAGGTCCGGGCCGCGGCCTCGGTGCCGTGAGTGGTCGCAGTCATCGCGATACAAGCGTAGGCGCTCCCCGGCACCTTCCCGTACGCCGACCGGAATGACGACGTTCCGTTACCTTCTCATCACACTCCGCCGCGTGAGCCGGTAGGTTGTCCACGGGGGTCGTACACGCGGGCGCGGCCGGACCGAGCGCCGGAGGCGGTGAGCCGTTCACCGGTCGGCCCGGCCGTGCCCGTCCGGCTCGGAATGCCCGAGCCGTGCACATCGGCCCTGATCAGGAGGGTTCGCAGGTCGTGACCGGATCGGTACCAGGTGGTTAGTGACTTGGCAGTATCAACCCCCCTACGTTGTTGACCATGACGGAGACCGGTGGTTCCACCCCGCTGGTAAAGCTCGAAGGGGTGAACAAACACTTCGGCACGTTGCACGTGCTGAAAGACATCGATCTGGATGTGCAACGCGGCGAGGTGGTCGTGGTCATCGGCCCCTCCGGCGGCGGCAAGTCCACGTTATGCCGTGTGATCAACCGCCTCGAGACCATCGACTCGGGCACCATCACCTTCGACGGGCGGGAGCTGCCGGCGGAGGGCAAGGCCCTCGCCCGGCTGCGGTCCGAGGTCGGCATGGTGTTCCAGTCCTTCAACCTCTTCTCCCACAAGACGATCCTCGAGAACGTCACGCTCGGCCCGATCAAGGTGCGCGGGATCTCCCGGCAACAGGCCGAGCAGCGCGGCATGGAACTGCTCGAACGGGTCGGCATCGCCTCCCAGGCGGGCAAATATCCGGCGCAGCTCTCCGGAGGCCAGCAGCAGCGCACCGCCATCGCCCGGGCTCTCGCCATGGATCCCAAGATGATCCTCTTCGACGAGCCGACCTCGGCACTCGACCCCGAGATGGTGCAGGAGGTGCTCGACGTCATGGTCACCCTCGCCCGCGACGGCATGACCATGATGGTCGTCACCCATGAGATGGGCTTCGCCCGCAGGGCGGCCAACCGGGTCGTGTTCATGGCCGACGGTCAGGTCGTCGAGCAGGGCCCACCCGCGGAGTTCTTCACCCGGCCCAGCACCGATCGGGCCAGGGACTTCCTTTCCAAGATCCTCACCCATTGATCACACGTGTCCTCGGCCCGGACCGGGCCGAGGCGAGGAAGCAGAGGTGGCAGTCAATGCGAGTGCGTCGAATAGGAGCGGTCCTCGCCGCCGCGGCCATGACCCTGGGCGTGGCGGCATGCGGCGGCGACAAGACCTACGACAGCGTCGCCGACAAGGTGAAGGACGCCAAGCAGGTGGTCGTCGGCACCAAGTGGGACCAGCCCGGGCTCGGCCTGAAGAAGGGCACGGAACCCGAGGGCTTCGACGTCGACGTGGCGAAGTACGTCATCAAGGAGCTGGCCGGCGGCCAGGACGTCGACATCACGTGGAAGGAGTCGGCCTCCTCCAACCGTGAGGCGTTCCTCGCCAACGGCACCGTGGACATCATCTTCGCGTCCTACTCGATCACGGACAGCCGCAAGGAGAAGGTGACCTTCGGCGGGCCGTACATCGTGGCCCACCAGGACGTGATGGTCCGCGGCGACGACACCGGCATCACCAAGCCCACCGACCTGAAGGACAAGCGGATCTGCCAGGCCGCGGGCTCCAACTCCTACAAGCGGATCACCGACCCGCCGCCGGACGGCGAGCTCGACATCGACGCGGAGCTGGTGGGCGCGGCCAACTACTCCGAATGCGTCGCCAAGCTCGGCGGGAACAACCTCGACGCGGTCACGACCGACGACCTCATCCTGGCCGGGTTCGCCACCCAGGCCGCCGAGCAGGGCGGCGCCAGCTTCAAGATCCTCGGCCAGCCGTTCACCGACGAGAAGTACGGCGTCGGCCTGAAGAAGGGCGACACCAAGACCTGCGAAGTGGTCAACGCCGCCATCACCAAGATGTACCAGGACGGCACGGTCCAGCAGCTGTTCACCAAGTGGTTCGGAAAGGCCCAGGGGCTCAGCGCCCCGACGGCCGCTCCCTCCTTCGAGCCCTGCGCCTGACCTGTCGCATCGAGCGGCCGGTGACCCCGCCCCGGGTCGCCGGCCGCCGCCGCCCCGGTAGAGCAGCACTGGAGCACGATGAATGACCTGATCAAATACGCGCCCGACCTGGCCGCGGGCTTCCTGGTGAACGTGGAGCTCTCCCTGGTGTGCGCGGTCCTGTCGCTGATCGCCGGGACGGTGCTCGTGTCCCTGCGGGTCGCGCCGACACCGGTCCTGCGCACGGCCGCCGCCACCTACATCAACATCGTGCGGAACACGCCCCTGACGCTGGTGCTGGCCTTCTCCGCGCTGGGGCTCAGCGACACGCTCGGCCTGTCCTTCTCCAAGGAACCCAGCACGAACGCGTTCTGGCTGGTCGTGCTGGGCCTGTCGGCGTACACCGCGTCGTTCGTCGCGGAGACGCTGCGCTCGGGCATCAACACCGTGCCCCTGGGTCAGGCGGAGGCCGCCAGGGCGATCGGGCTCACGTTCTTCCAGTCCCTGCGGATGATCATCCTGCCGCAGGCCTTCCGCGCGGTCATCGCCCCCCTGGGCAGCGTGATCATCGCCATGATCAAGAACACCACGGTGGCCATGGCCGCCGGTTATCTCGCCGAATCGGCATTCGTGATGAAGGACACCTTCGACGACACCGGCGTGTCGATCCCCATCTTCATCGGGCTCGTCCTCGCCTTCATGGCCATCACCCTGCCGGTCGGATTCCTCGCCGGCCGGCTCGCCCGGCGTCTGGCGGTGGTCCGATGAGCGGCCCGGTCGACACCTCGGTCCTGTTCGACGCGCCGGGGCCCCGGGCACGGCTGCGCAACAACGCGCTGTCCCTGCTGGCGCTGATCGCGATCGTGGCGGTCGTCTACTTCGTCTACCTGAAGTTCGACGAGAAGGGCCAGTGGGAGGGGAGGATCTGGGAGCCGTTCGCCGAGCCCTCGACCTGGACCGAGTACATCATCCCCGGCCTGCTCGGCACGCTGAAGGCGGCGGGCCTCGGTGCGGTGTTCGCGCTCGTCTTCGGCTCGGTCTTCGGTCTGGCCAGGCTCTCCGACCACCGGTGGATCAGAGTGCCGGCCGGCGCCGTCGTCGAGATCTTCCGGGCGATCCCGCTGCTGCTGCTGATCTTCTTCCTCGCCTATCTGGCCCCCGCCGTCTTCGGCAGCGGCGACTACACGCTGATCGCGCTGGTGGCCGGCCTCACCCTCTACAACGGGTCGGTCCTCGCCGAGGTCGTCCGCGCCGGCGTGCTGGCCGTGCCCAAGGGGCAGTCGGAGGCGGCCTACTCGATCGGGTTCCGCAAGAACCAGGTGATGCGGATGGTCCTGCTGCCGCAGGCCGTCACCGCGATGATGCCGGCCATCGTGAGCCAGCTCGTCGTCCTGCTCAAGGACACGGCGCTGGGCTACATCATCGCGTACGTCGACCTGCTCAACTACGGATTCAAGATCATCCCGGCGGTCTTCTTCGGATCGCTCATCCCCGCCGCCATCGTCATCGGAGTCATCTACGTCGGTCTCAACATGACGCTCAGCGCGCTGGCCACCTGGCTGGAGAAGCGGAGCAGGCGCAGCCGCAGGACATCGGTGAAACCGATCCCCGCGGCGGCGGACATCGGCGAGTAGGCGGTCCGGCAAGGAGCGACATGGCCAAGTGTTTGCCGTGTCGCTCCTTGCCGCCTTTCGGACCGGCCGTGATCCTGTAGCACGTGCGGCGTGTCGTGGCCCTGCTGGCAGGCGTAGCGATGGCGGGCACGCTGCTCACGGGATGCGGGAGCAGCGGCACGCTCGTCGTCGGCGTGCGTCAGGGGCAGCCCGGGCTCGTGACGCCCCTGCCCAACGGGAGGGTCTCCGGATTCGACATCGCGGTGGCCCAGTACGTCGCACACGAGCTCGGCTACCGCGACGACCAGATCGTCTACACCGGCGACCCGGAGCAGGCCGACCTGGTCCTCGGCACCATGGGCTCGCCCGACCTGCGGAACGTCGCCGGGCCCTATCTGGTGACCAGCACCGACATCCTCGTCCGCGCGGGTGACCTGTCGATTCGCAAGCTGCGCGACCTCGCCCGCAGGCGCGTGTGCTCGACCAGCGTGTCGGCCCGGCGCCTGATCCGCGCGTTCGGCGGGAAATGGAAGGAGACGTTCCTCGCGGAGGCCAACGTCCCGGCCGCCTGCGCCCCACTGCTGGCCGACGGCAGGATCGACGCGATCGTGGCCGACGCCCCCGTGCTCGCCGGGATCGCCGCGCAGCATCCCGGCCGGTTCCGGTTCAGCGGCAGACCCCTGACCACCGAACGGTACGGCATCGGCACCGGGTCGGCCGCCCGCAGGGAGCAGGTCAACGACGCGCTGCGCCACATGTTCGACGACGGCGCCTGGAAACGGGCCGTCATCGACTACCTCGGCGTGCTGGCCACGCGCTACACGACGCCCCCGGCCCTGCCACGCCCCTCCCGGTAGGGACCTCGCGCAGCAGGACATGCCCCCGGGAGCACGACCCCGCCGCACGACCGGGGCGGCCACTGCGGTCAGCGGGCGAACTCGGTGGCGCGTGACTCCCTGACCACGTTGATCCTGATCTGCCCCGGGTAGGTGAGCTCCTCCTCGACCTGCTTGGCGACATCGCGTGCGATCACCTGGGCCTGGATGTCGTCCACGGCCTCCGGGCGCACCATCACCCGGATCTCCCGGCCCGCCTGCATCGCGAACACCTTGTCCACGCCCTCGTACGACTGGGCGATCTCCTCGAGCCGCTCCAGCCGTTTGACGTACGCCTCGAGGGACTCACGCCGCGCCCCCGGCCGGCTGCCGCTGATCGCGTCCGCCGCCTGGGTCAGGACGGCCTCGACCGTACGGACCTCCACCTCGTTGTGATGCGCCTCGATCGCGTGGACCACGTCCTCGTGCTCGCCGTACCGCCGCGCGATCTCCGCCCCGATCAGCGCGTGGCTGCCCTCGACCTCGTGGGTGAGCGCCTTGCCGATGTCGTGCAGCAGCGCGCACCGCTTGACCAGGTCGCGGTCGAGCCGCAGCTCGGCGGCCATGATGCCGGCCAGATGCGCGGACTCGATCAGGTGCTTGAGCACGTTCTGCCCGTAGGAGGTGCGGTAGCGGAGCTGCCCGAGCAGCGTGACCAGCTCGGGATGCATCTCGGTGATGCCCAGCTCGACCAGCGCGTCCTCCCCCGCGCGTACGCACAGGTCCCGCACCTCCTCCTTGCTGCGCTCGTAGGCCTCCTCGATGCGCTGGGGATGGATGCGGCCGTCGAGGACGAGCTTCTCCAGCGTCAGCCTCGCCGTCTCCCGCCGGACCGGATCGAAGCACGACAGGAGCACGGCCTCGGGCGTGTCATCGATGATCAGGTTGACCCCGGTCGTGGACTCGAACGCCCTGATGTTGCGGCCCTCACGACCGATGATGCGGCCCTTCATCTCGTCACCGGGCAGGTGGAGCACGCTCACCACGGACTCGGCCGTCTGCTCGGTCGCCACCCGCTGGACCGCCAGCGTCACGATCTTGCAGGCGCGTTTCTCACCCTCCCTGCGCGCCTCGCTCTCGATCTCCCGGACGATCAGCGCGGCCTCGCGCTTGGCCTGGTTCTCGATCTCCTTGACCAGCTCGCCCCTGGCCTGCTCGGCCGTGAGTCCGGCGACCCGCTCCAGGATCTCCCGGCGCCGCTCGGCGACCCGGTCGAGCTCCTCACGCCGGTCGGCCAGCTCGGTCTCCGTCTCGGCGAGCTTGCGTGCCCGCTCGGCCTGCCTGCGCGCCTCCTCGTCCAGCCGCTGCTCCCGCTCGGCCAACCGGCCCTCGCGCCGTTCGAGGTCGGCACGCAGCTCCTTGAGCTCCGTCTTGAGGACCCTGGCCTCCTCCTCGACCTCTTTGCGCATCGCGGCGGCGCTCTCGGCCAGGGACTCGGACTTGCGGATGATCTCCCCCGCGTCCTCCTCCGCCCTGCCGCGGATCTCCTCGGCCTCCCGCCTGGCCCGCTCCAGTTCCTCGTTCACCTCGGCCGCCACCGCGCTGAGCTGCTCGGGTGAGGGACCTGCCGGCGGTGCCAGGCCTCCGGTACGACGCACGACGATGACAAGGGCCGCGACCGACACGAGCGCCAGCAGCACCACCGCAACCGCCAAAACGATCACGACCGTATCCATGCGCGCTCACCCTCTCCTCGCCTTGCGACCTCTGCCAGCGAGGGAGCACACGCGCAGCACTACAGCACCCGGCGGCGTCACCAGGACAAATATCGTCTCAATCCCCGGGCATCCCGGAGGACGCCCGACATGGCCCGGAGGCCGGTCAATATCTATCGCCCGTCGTTCACCGTTATGGGAAATCCGCGCTGCGCGGAGTTACTCCTCACTGCGGTCGAGATTAAGCGTCAGAGAGGTAACGAGCAAGCAAAGACTGTCAGGATCTCCTCACGGCGGTCCATCGGCCCGGATCCCAGGGGGTCCGTCAGTCGATTTCCTCATGGAGATCGTCCACGTCGCAGCCCTCGGTCTCCAGCGCCTCCCGGACGACACGGAACGCCAGACCCGGCGAATAACCCTTGCGGGCGAGCATCCCCACGAGCCTGCGGGTGCGCGCCCTCGGATCGGCTCCGCGGGTGGCGGCCAGTCTGCGGGCGACCAGCATGCGGGCGGTCTCGACCTCCTGATCCGGGTCGAGTCGCCCCACCGCGTCCTGGACCGTCTCCTCGTCCACTCCACGGTGCCGCAGCTCCTGGGCGAGCGCTCGCCGGGCCAGGCCGCGGCCGTGATGCCGCGAGCTCACCCAGGCCGCGGAGAACGCCTCGTCGTCGATCAGCCCGACCTCGGAGAACCGCTCCAGCACCGCATGGGCCGCCTCCTCCGGGACTCCCCGCTTCCGCAGGGCGTCCGCGAGCTGCGCCCGGGTCTTCGGCGCCATCGTCAGCAGCCGCAGGCAGATCGCCCTCGCGACCGCCTCAGGATCGGCATCGGGATCCCTCGGGTCCGCGTCCGGCCCCCGGCCCTGCCGTGGGCCGGGGAACTCGTCACGTCTCATCCCGCGGATCAGACGTCACCCGGCTTAGGCGCGCTGGACTTGCCACCCCGCCCCGTGGCGGCGGCCCGCCCGGAAGCGGGAGCGGCCGGGGCGGCGGGAGCCGCCGGAGCCGCCTCGCCCGGGGTGTCGAGGCGCGGCCCGATGCCGAGCTTCTCCTTGATCTTCTTCTCGATCTCGTTGGCGATGTCGGGATTGTTCTTCAGGAAGTTGCGGGCGTTCTCCTTGCCCTGCCCGAGTTGGTCGCCCTCGTACGTGTACCAGGCACCGGCCTTCCGCACGAACCCGTGCTCGACCCCCATATCGATGAGGCCGCCCTCACGAGAGATGCCCTGACCATAAAGAATATCAAAATCCGCTTGGCGGAAAGGAGGCGCCATCTTGTTCTTCACGACCTTCACCCGGGTCCGGTTGCCGACCGGCTCGGTGCCGTCCTTCAGCGTCTCGATCCGCCGCACGTCCAACCGCACCGACGCGTAGAACTTCAGCGCCTTACCACCCGTGGTCGTCTCCGGGCTGTTGTGCACCATGACACCGTCGACGAAGTAGTTGTGCGTACCCCCTACCTCGATGTCGAACTTCTTCATCGAGCGGGTCTTCGGCTTGACATGTACATCGAGAACCGCCGCCGGGACCAGCCGAATCTCAGGCGCGACGAGCTGCGGATTTACGTCAAACTGCCCCTGGAATCGCGGCAACAGTTTGTACGCCATCGAGGGATGTACGTAGGGCGCGATGAGCTTCTGGAATTTCGCACTCGACTCGGTACTGAACTGCAGAACGGCGACCTCGCGCGCTCCCCGATGCGTGAGCTTGACATCAAGACCATAGGTCCCGGCAAGGTGATCACGCAGCCGGTCACGCGAGCCCGTGCTCATCGCCTCAACACAGATCTCAACGCGTCCCGAGCCGCCTTCGGTGCGCTCCTGCAGGCCCTTCGAGCGGAGGGTGAAGCTGCCGTCGTCCATGTACCAGACGGCGAGGGCGAGCGGGGTGAGAACCTTGAGGAACTCCCAGGTGAGGTGCTTCTTGCCATCACCGAAATAGACGACCTGGCGAAGCTCGTCGAGTTCCGGAAGCGGGGTGAAGTCCGCGAACACGGCACCCTTGGCATTGGTGGTCTTGCAGTGCTGGATGTTGCCCAGCATCGCGCACTTCCAGTCCAGGTAGGCCTCCTGCTGGGCGCCGTGCCCCATCCGGAAGCGCACGCCAGTACGGCCCCGCCTGTTCGGCGAGAGATTACCGTCGCCCATGATGGAACCAAGGATCACCTGCCACTGCTGGTCGCTCAACCGATGGGTTTCGCTGATCATCACCCGATCACCCGCGATCAGCTCACCAGCCTCTCGCCACCCACCCGGAGTACGGATGAGGTGGTTCTCCGTCGCCGCGAACTGGGCCCGGCCATTCCCACCCGACTTGGCCACGGTGAACTGCAGGAAACGCTCGGCATTGCCGTTCTCGAACCAGTTCGTGATGGGCCGAGGGACGACGCGGTCGCTCTCCGGGTCATAGGAGAGCACCTCCACGTTCATACGCTGGTTGACGATCTTGCCGATCTTCTCCTGGGTGCCATCAGCCAGCGTCACCTTTGTCCCATATGACATGCATCCGAACATGACGCCGATCTTTTCCCGCAATTGGTTGATAAAGACCGCGGTTGTCCGGGTTTGGTTGAGGGCTCCGGCGACCTTGCGGAGGGCCTGCGACATGAGACGGGCCTGGAGGCCGACGTGGCTGTCGCCCATCTCACCCTCGATCTCGGCCTTTGGCACGAGAGCCGCCACCGAGTCGATGACGATGATGTCGATCGCGCCGGAGCGGATCAGCATGTCCGCGATCTCCAGGGCCTGCTCACCCGTGTCGGGCTGGGAGACGAGCAGCGCGTCGACGTCGACGCCCAGCTTCTTCGCGTACTCGGGGTCGAGGGCGTGCTCGGCGTCGATGAACGCGGCGATCCCGCCGCCCCTCTGCGCGTTGGCCACCGCGTGCAGCGCGACGGTCGTCTTACCGGACGACTCGGGTCCGTACACCTCCACGATCCGGCCGCGGGGGAAGCCGCCGATGCCGAGGGCGACGTCGAGGGAGATCGAGCCGGTCGGAATGACCTCGATCGCGGGACGCGTGTCATCGCCGAGGCGCATGACGGAGCCCTTGCCGAACTGCCGCTCGATCTGCGCAAGAGCGGTCTCGAGGGCCTTCTCGCGGTCGTTGATTGCCATTCCTGCCCCCTGGAGGGTTGTCGTCTGCTCGGTCACCAGAAAACTACGGGGTGCCACCGACATTTTCCGGGGCTTCCCGAGAGCCCCCGGGGTTCCCACCGGCTCGCCGCACCCCGGCGGCGACGACTCAAATATAGCCGAACGGCTGTTCGATCACATGTCATCTCCCCTCATCGCTCCGGTCTCTCTTCCGAGAGGGCCGCGCCCGGCCCGTCCACCGACTCCGGCGGCGAAGTCCTCGATCGCGTCGACGACGCTTTCGAAGCGGAGGGAATGGAAGAGGTCGAACGCGTGCTGTGCCCCGGGCAGCTCCGCGTAGACGACCGGATCGGCGGAGGCACGCCGCAGCCTCTCCGCGAAGCGCCGGGCGTCCGCCACCGGCACCAGCGTGTCATTGTCTCCGTGCGCCAGGAAGAACGGCGGCGCGTCCGGCCCGAGGTAGGTCAGCGGTGATGAGGCCGGGCCCTGGCCGTAGTAGTCGCCGTACCAGCCGTACAGGCAGACGGCCGCGGTGACCGAGGTGTCCGCGTGCTCGAAACCGGGCTGGAACTCGGGTCGGCCGGGCGTCAGGGCGGCCAGCGAGGCGAGGTGACCGCCGGCCGAACTGCCCGCCACGAAGAGCACCGCCGGATCGGCGCCGTACTCATGGCCGTGCTCCCGCACCCAGGCGATCACCTTCTTGACGTCGATCAGGTGATCGGGGAAGGTCGCGGCCGGCCTCAGGCGGTAGTTCGCGCTGACGCAGACCCACCCCCGGCTCGCGAGCCGGTAGAGGAGGGGGCGCGCCTCGCGGTTCTTCCTGCCGCTGAAGTAGCCGCCCCCGTGCAGGTAGACCAGCGTGGGGCCGCCGGAGGGGCGGGAGCGGTGACGGTAGACGTCGAGCAGGTTCCGCTTGCCCGCGTCGCCGTAACCGATGTCCGCCACCCGCTCGACGTCACGACGGCCGACCGGGAACGGCGCGAACAGGATGCGGGCCAGCGGAAGCCGGCGGCGCGGGGCCGTGGCCGGACGAGCGTCGATGGCGGTACGCCGGTCGGTCCCGAGGCCCTCGGCCAGGGCGCGATCGAGCACCGGCCCGGCCCGCAGCCCCCGCCGGGCGATCACCGCGAGTCCCGCCATGGTGACGACGGCGAATCCGACCATCGCCCGACCTCCCGGCGAGTCGATGTCACCGTCGGCGATGGCCAGAATCGTCGACGCCAGGAGCCAGTAGAGGGCGACGAACGGCAACTCGTTGAGCGCGAGGCCGAGTCGGAAGCCCAGCTCGGCGAGCGGCCGCGGCCGGCGCAGCGGCGCCAGGGCCAGCATGGTGCAGACCGCGACAGGAGTCAGGGTCGCCAGATAACCGAGGGGCATGACTCACTCCGAGATCTCGTGGTGCTCCGATCGCGACCCGGCCGGGGCCGGGGTGTTCGAAGATGTGACGGCGTGCCGGGCGGCCAGGTGGGGGCCCGGCTCATCGGCCGCGTGCCGTACGCCCGGGGCCGGCCACGGTCAGTGCCCGCCGGACGACACGTCGGCCGATCCACCCGGAACGGCAGGAATGGAAGTGGTTCCGCTGGGCCACGTGTTTCCCCTCTCGACGATTCCTTCCGATCCACGCGTGCCAGCTTCGCCGTCGCCGTACGGCCGCCGCCTCGGGCGGGTGGCCGCTGTGATCCCGACCTCCGTACGGCATCGCCCCTACTTTGGTAGGTGCCGACGCTGCGACGCCCGAAGCTAGCCTTTGGCCGATGAGCGGCGAGATCTCCTGTGCTGCGGAGGCGGGACCCGAGCGTCGGCCCGTCCCACGAGCCGTCGTCGCACTCTGCGTGATCGTCGGGGTGGGGAGCCTGACGGCACTGACGATCTGGGGGAGGTCCGACGCGCGGCCGACGGCGCCGTGGCCGGGTCTCGACATCGTGGTCGGGGTGCTGAGCTGCGTGTTGTCGCCCGTGCTGCTGGGGCGGCCGGTCGGCGGCGCGCTGGGACTCACCGTGCTGGCCGCGCTGTCACCGGCGGCCACCCCGGCGGCCACGCTGGGCGCGCTGCAGGTCGCTCAGCGGCGTGGCTTTCCGGTCGCGGCCGCCGTCGCCGCCACGGGGATCGCCGCACACGCCGTGCAGGGCGCGTGGCAGCCCAGCGGAGGGATCTCCTTCGGCTGGTGGCTGGCCCTGATCACGATCGCGTACGGCGCGCTGGTCGGCTGGGGCGCGCTGGCCCGGTCGCGTCGCGCGCTCATCATCTCGCTGCGTGCGCGTGCCCGCCGGGCCGAGGCCGAGCAGGGCCGGCGGGTGGCCGAGGCGCGGATGCTCGAGCGCCACCGCATCGCCAGGGAGATGCACGACGTGCTGGCCCATCGCCTGTCGCTGCTGGCCACCTACGCCGGCGCGTTGGAATACCGCCCCGACTCCCCGCCCGAGCGGCTCTCGCGTGCCGCGGGCGTGGTGCGTGCCGGGGTGCACCAGGCGCTCGAAGAACTCCGCGAGGTGATCGACCTGCTGCGCGACGAGGACCACGACTCGGGCGAGCGGCCGCAGCCCGGCCTGACCGATCTCCCCCGGCTCGTCGAAGAGTCCCGCGACGCCGGGGCACAGGTGCTGTTGAGTGACAACGTGACGGATCCGGCGGCGCTGCCGGCCGCCGCCGCTCGAACCGCCTACCGGGTCGTACAGGAGGGGCTGACCAACGCCAGGAAGCACGCCCCCGGCCGGCCGGTCGAGGTGGTGCTGGAGGGTCGGCCAGGTGACCGGCTGACGATCGACATGCGCAACCCGCTGCCGGTGGGCGAGGCGTCCCCGCCGCTCGCCCCGGGCACCGGCACCGGACTGGTCGGACTGACCGAGCGGGTACGCCTGACCGGCGGGCGGCTCGATCACGAGGTGACCGCCGATGGCGGGTTCCACCTGCGGGCCTGGCTACCATGGCCCGCGTGAGCCGTCCCCTTCGCGTGCTTCTCGTGGACGACGACGCGCTCGTTCGCGCCGGGCTGTCCATGATGCTCGACGGGATCCACGGCATCTCCGTGGTGGGCGAGGCAGCCGACGGCGACGAGGTGCCGGCGGCCGCCGATGCCCACGCCCCCGATGTCGTGCTCATGGACCTGCGGATGCCACGGGTGGACGGCATCACGGCCACGCGCAGGCTGCGGCGCCGGCCTCACCCGCCCGAGGTCATCGTGCTCACCACGTTCGACACCGACGAGAACATCCTGTACGCGCTGCGCGCCGGTGCCGGCGGCTTCCTGCTGAAGGACACCCCGCCCGCGCAGATCGTCGACGCGATCCGCCGGGTCGCCGCGGGAGACCCGATCCTGTCACCCCGGATCACCCGCAGGCTGATGGACCGCGCGGTCAGCCAGGCCGGGGCGTACGAGCGGGCGCGTGCCGCCCTGGCCGCGCTCAGCCCTCGCGAGAACGACGTGGTCGTCGCCGTGGCCCGGGGCCGTACCAACGCCGAGATCGCCGCTGAGCTGTTCATGAGCGTGACCACGGTCAAAGCGCACGTCTCCAGCATTCTGCGCAAGCTCGACCTCGACAACCGGACCCAGATCGCCCTCCTCGCACACGACGCGGGGCTGGCCTGACCCGAACCTCATCGTTAGATATCCGGGCCTTACCTCCACATGGTTGTCCACTGGGCGACCTGCGGCAATGCTTGTAGAAAAGTCGGATCTCCAAGGAGAAGGCGGCGACGCGTGACGGGCACCGGTGACTACGGCTGGCGGCGCCGTTCCCTCCTGGAGGCGCTCGCCCGGCAACTTCCGGAGCGCGGGCTCGCCAGCCGGATGATCGGCGGGGAGGAGCCGGTGCTGTGGATCTGGCATCCGAGCACCCGGAAGCAGACGATCGTCTTCGCCTCCCCGGCCAAGGAGGGCTGGCTGTTCCTGTGGTCCCCCGACGGCCAGGAGAACGCCGAGGAGCCCGGCCTGGCGGCCGACAGGATCAGGAAACTGCTCTCCCAACCCGTCTAGTCCGTCCCGTCCCCCGGGATGTACGGAGCCGCCCCGACCTCGCCGGCCGGGGCGGCCTTGTCTACCGGGGTTCTCTCCGGAGCGGCTATCTGATGACCTCGCCCAGCTTGACTCGGGCCCCGGTACGGAGCACGGCCCGCTGATAGATGCGGGCGCCGGCGAGCAGCACGACGGCGACCGCCGCGATCATCAGCGCCACGGCGAGGATGATCTCCCCCAGCGGCACCTCCGCGGCCGCGGTGCGCACCGGCATCACCATCGAGGAGAACGGCGGGATCAGAGACAGGACCTTGGCCGCCGTGCCGGTGGGCTGCGCGGCGGCGAAGTAGGACACCAGATAGGTCAGCGTCATCAGCATCGTCATCGGCGTCAGCACGCCGTTGAGCTCCTCCTGTCTGGAGACCAGCGAGCCGAAGGCGGCGGCGAGCGTCGAGAAGAATGCGTAGCCCAGGATGAACCACACGACGGCACTGATCACGATCCCGGCCATACCCGGCGGGAGATCGGCGGCGAGCCCGCTGACGAAGGCCGAGCCGAGGCCTACCGCGATGACCACACCGAGGTTGATCAGGCCCAGCACGCCCAGGCCGACGATCTTTCCGCCGAGTAGCTGCCAGGGCCTCATGGAGGTGAGCAGGATCTCGACGATCCGACTCCCCTTCTCCTCGACCACGCCCATCGCGACGAACATGGCGGAGTAGATGAGCAGGAAGAACAGCACCATCACCAGCAGCATGGCGAGACCGGCCCGCACCCCCTCGTAACGGGCGTCGGCTCCGACGGACACGACGCGCAGCGGGGTGATCGTGAGACCGGCCTTCTCGATCTGGGCGTCGCGGTGCGCGCTCTGCAGGATGAGGCCGAGCCGGTCGTTGAGCTCGCCGTCGGCGAGCACGGTCTGATCGTCGATCAGGGCGGCGTCGACGTCCCCGTCGATCACCGCCTGCCGCGCCGCCGCCTCGTCGGCGTACGTCACGAACTCCACCTGCTCGACGGTGGCCGGAGCCGTACCGACGACGCCCACGGCATAGGTGTCGGTCCCGCTGAACAGCTTCGGGACGTACGCGAACGCGGCCACCAGCACGGCGGTGATCGCCAGGCTGATGAGGAAGCCCTTCGTCCTGATGCGCGTGCGGATCTCCCGCTGCGCCACCAGCCACAGCCCGTTCATGCGACCGCCTCTCGGAAGATCTCCACGAGGGTCGGCTCCTGCCGACCGAAGTGCTCGACGTGCCCGGCCTGTACGGCACGGCGGAGGATGGCCTGGTCGTCTCCGTCGGTGCTGAGCAGCACCTGCCGGTCGCCGTCCACGGTGATCTCGCCGGGAAGCCCGTCGGCCCAGCCTGGCGCCGCGCCGCGGACGACGACCTTGAGCAGTCCGCGTCCCTCGCCGGCGCGCAGCTCGGCCACCGAGCCGCAGGCGACCATGCGACCGGCGGAGATGATGCCGACCGAGTCGCAGAGGCGTTCCACCAGTTCGAGCTGGTGGCTGGAGAAGATGACCGGGACGCCGGAGGCCGCCCGGTCCTTCAGCACCTCGGCGAGTGTGTCGACGGCGAGCGGGTCGAGGCCGGAGAACGGCTCGTCGAGGATCAGCACGGTCGGGTCGTGCACGAGCGCCACCGCGAGCTGGACACGCTGCTGGTTGCCCAGCGACAGCGCCTCGACCGCGTCGCCGCGCCGCTCGACGAGGCCGAGCCGTTCGAGCAGCTCGGCGGTGGTCCGGCGGGCGGCGGCCGGGGCGAGGCCGTGGAGCCTGCCGAAGTATTCGACCTGCTCGCCGACCTTCATCTTCTGGTAGAGCCCGCGCTCCTCCGGCATGTAGCCGTACGCGCGGCGGTCCTCATGGGTCATCGGGCGGCCCTCGTGACGCACCTCGCCCGAGTCGGTCTCGAGGACGCCCATGATGATCCGCATGGTCGTGGTCTTGCCGGCGCCGTTGGCTCCGACGAAGCCGAACATCTCGCCGGGCCGTACGGAGAAACTCACCCCGTCGAGGGCGACCTTTTCTCCGAAGCGTTTACCTAAGTTCTCGATGTCAAGCATGGGGGGTCCCTTCGGTGATCCTGCGGAGTACGTCCATGTAGTTCTGGAACGCGGCCCGCCCGCGGTCGGTCAGTGAGAGCCAGGTGCGCGCCCGCTTCCCGACGAAGGTCTTGTTCACGTGGACGTAGCCTGCCTCTTCGAGGGTGAGAATGTGCTTGGAGAGCAGGGAGTCGCTGACCTCGATCGTGTCGCGCAGGAACCGGAAGTCGGCCTTCTCGGCGGCCGCCAGCGCCGCCACGATGGACAGCCGGACCGGCGCGTGAATGATCTCGTCCAGCTCGTGGCGCGGATGTGTGCTCATCGCCTGGTCAGCAGACGCCACGCGGCGTACAACAGGGGCGTCCCGCTGATCACGGCCAGTGCGATGATGGCGACGGCCCATCCGGTCGGCGTCGGATGCCTGGGCGCGACGAACGCGCCGACCGCGAATGTCACCGAAGAGGCCGACACGTAGGCGATCGTCATCCGCGACCTGATCCGCATCAGACGCTGCTCGTAGACCTTCCGACGCCACCAGTAGCTGCATATCGCGATCGTCAGCGCGATCCAGGCGAATGCCGCGACGACCGATGCCGCGCCGTTGGCGAGGAACATCACCGGCCAGTAGATCATGGTGGCCACGCCCGTGACCAGGTACATCCATCCCGGTCCGCGCGAGGAGTCACGCACCCGGCCGTCGACCCGGCCCACCTCGCGCAGCGCCTGCTGAGGAGTGAACCCTTCATCAGCGTTCATCCACTTCCTCCTCTCTCATTCATTCAAAACACTAGCAACCACTCAACTATCGTTCAAGTAGAAGAGCAGCGGTGAAGGAAGGAGGGAGGATAGGGAAGATCAGCGGAGCTTCGGATCCACGTCCTCGACCTGGCAGACGGCGTGCCAGACCCGCTTGGCGGAGATGCCCTCGGCGAGTGCCTGCTCGACCGTCCGCCCGCCGAGCTCGGCGAGAACGTAGTCCTTCGCCCACGACTCCGCGTACGCCTCCCCGAAGTGGCGGTGCATCCGGCTCCAGAAGTCAGTGAGGCGCATCCCCACAGTCTGGCATCCTCCCCTCACCGAACCGGCCGGGAGCGTCCAGAGCGCCCCGGCCGCCGGGGCGGCGTTTTCTGTCGGTGGGCGGAGGCATTATGGGCGGGTGAGCGCGCTCGACGGTTTCAGCCCGGTGACCAGGCAGTGGTTCACCGGCGCGTTCGCCGCCCCGACCGCGGCCCAGGAGGGCGCGTGGTCGTCGATCTCGCGCGGCGACAACACGCTGGTGGTAGCCCCCACCGGTTCGGGAAAGACCCTGGCCGCTTTCCTGTGGGCGATCGACCGGCTGGCCGTCGAGCGATCGGCCGACCCCGTCGAAGCCACCGACACCGCCGACGCCGGGCGTTCGAAGGCCGGAGGCGGGCGGCTGTGCCGGGTGGTGTACGTCTCGCCGCTGAAGGCGCTCGCCGTCGACGTCGAGCGGAACCTGCGCGCCCCGCTCACCGGCATCAGGCAGACCGCCGCGCGGCTCGGCCACCCGGTGCCCGAGATATCGGTGGCCATCCGGTCGGGCGACACGGCGGCGGAGGATCGCCGCCGGTTCGCCGCCGATCCGGCCGAGATCCTGATCACCACGCCGGAGTCGCTGTTCCTCATCCTCACCTCGCGGGCGCGGGAGGCCCTGCGCGGGGTGGAGACGGTGATCGTGGACGAGGTCCACGCGGTCGCCGCGACCAAGCGCGGTGCCCATCTCGCGCTGACGCTGGAACGGCTCGACGCCCTGCTGCCCAGGCCGGCCCAGCGCATCGGCCTGTCCGCGACCGTACGGCCCGTCGCCGAGGTGGCGGCCTTCCTCGGCGGTTCCCGCCCGGCGACCGTGGTGCAGCCACCCGCCGAGAAGGCCATCGAGGTCGACGTCGTGGTCCCGGTGGAGGACATGACGGAACTCGCCCCGCCCCCTCCCGGCATGGCCGGAGCGGACGGGATCGGCGGCGCGGGCGCGGAGCGGCCGGCCGAGCACCGTCGCAGCATCTGGCCGCACGTGGAGGAGCGCCTTCTCGACCTCATCGGAGCCCATCGGTCCACGATCGTCTTCGCCAACTCCCGGCGGCTGTCGGAGCGGCTGTGCACCCGGCTCAACGAGCTGGCCTGGGAACGGCGCGCCGGGGCCGTACCGGCCTCCGCCGACCGGATGGACGGCGGGCCGGACGGCCCGGGGTACGGCGACGCGGTCGCGCCGGCTTCACCGGCTTCATCGGCCACGCCGGCAGCGATGATGGCGCAGGCGGGAGCGTCGAACGGGGTGGTGCCCGAGATCGTGCGGGCACACCACGGGTCGGTCTCCAAGGAGGAGCGGGCCCAGATCGAGGAGGCGCTGAAATCGGGCCGGCTGCCCGCCGTGGTCGCCACCTCCAGCCTTGAGCTGGGCATCGACATGGGCACCGTCGACCTGGTGGCCTGCGTCGAGTCGCCGCCCAGCGTGGCGAGCGGCCTGCAGCGCATCGGCCGGGCGGGGCACCAGGTCGGCGCGGTGTCCCGTGGCGTGATCTTCCCCAAGTATCGGGGTGATCTCGTCCAGACGGCCGTGGTCACCGAGCGCATGAAGACAGGCCAGATCGAGGAACTGCGCTATCCGCGCAACCCCCTCGACGTGCTGGCCCAGCAGATCGTCGCGATGACCGCCCTGGACGAGTGGACGGTCGACGCGATCGAGACCCTGGTCCGGCGGGCCGCGCCGTACGCCACGCTGCCGCGCACCGCGCTGGAGGCGACGCTCGACATGCTGGCCGGGCGCTACCCGAGCGAGGAGTTCGCCGAGCTGCGGCCCCGCATCGTGTGGGACCGGGTGACCGGCACGCTGCGCGGCCGGCCCGGCGCGCAGCGGCTGGCCGTGACCAACGGCGGCACGATCCCCGATCGCGGCCTGTTCGGCGTGTTCCTCGCCGGAGACGGCGACTCCGGCAGGCGACCGACCCGGGTCGGCGAGCTGGACGAGGAGATGGTCTACGAGTCGCGGGTGGGCGACGTGTTCGTGCTCGGCGCGACCTCGTGGCGGATCGAGGACATCACCGCGGACCGCGTGCTGGTCTCCCCCGCCCCCGGCCGCCCGGGGAAACTGCCGTTCTGGCATGGCGACTCTCCCGGGCGGCCCGCCGAGCTGGGCCGGGCCATCGGCGCCTTCCTGCGCGAGCTGTCCACGTCGCCCAAGTCGGCGGACGACCGGATCAGGGCCGCCGGGCTCGACGAGTTCGCCACCGGCAACCTGCTCGCCTACCTGGCCGAGCAGCGTGAGGCGACCGGCTATGTGCCGGACGACCGGACGCTCGTGGTGGAGCGTTTCCACGACGAGCTGGGCGACTGGCGGGTGGTGATCCACTCGCCGTACGGCGCGCGTGTGCACGCCCCGTGGGCGCTCGCCATCGGACGGCGGCTGCGCGAGCGGTACGGCGTCGAGGTCCAGGCGGTCCACTCCGACGACGGAATCGTCCTGCAGATCCCGGACACGCTGGACGAGGCGCCGACCGATGTCGCGGCCTTCGACCCCGAGGAGATCGAGCAGATCGTCACGGAGGAGCTGGGCGGCTCGGCGCTGTTCGCCGCGCGCTTCCGCGAATGTGCCGGGCGGTCGCTGCTGCTGCCCCGCCGCAGCCCCGGCAAGCGGACGCCGCTGTGGCGGCAGCGTCAGCGGGCGTCGCACCTGCTCGGCGTCGCGAGCAGGTATGCGGGCTTCCCGGTCGTGCTGGAGACGATGCGAGAGTGCCTGCAGGACGTCTTCGACGTGCCCGGGCTGGTCCGGCTGATGCGCGACGCGGCCGCCCGCCGGGTGCGGGTGGTCGAGGTGGAGACCGCCCAGCCGTCGCCGTTCGCCGCTTCGCTGCTGTTCAGCTACGTCGGCGCCTTCATGTACGAGGGCGACGCCCCGCTGGCCGAGCGCCGCGCTCAGGCGCTGGCCCTCGACACGGCGCTGCTGGCCGAGCTGCTCGGCCAGGCCGAGCTGCGCGAGCTGCTCGACCCCGATGTGATCGCGGAGACGGAACGGGAGCTGGCCCGGCTGGACCGGCCGCTCCGGGATGCCGAGGACCTCGCCGATCTGCTGCGCTCCCACGGCCCGCTGTCGGCCGAGGACGTCTCGATCCGCGAGGGCGATCCCGCCTGGCCGGCCGATCTGGAAAGGGAACGCCGCGCGATCCGGGTGCGTCTGGCGGGCCACGAACAGTGGGCGGCGGTCGAGGACGCATGGCGGCTGCGGGACGCACTCGGGGTGCCGCTCCCGGTGGGCGTGCCGCACGAGTTCCTGGAGCCTCCCGGCATGGGTGGTGCGGGCGCTCTTGGCTCGGCGGGTCCGCCCGCCGGGGGGCTCATGCCACGTGGTCCCGACCCGCTGGGCGATCTGGTCGCCCGGCACGCCCGCACCCGTGGGCCGTTCTCGTCGGATGCGGCCGCCGCCCGCTTCGGCGTGGGCGTCGCCGTCGTCGAGGACACGCTGGCTCGCCTGGCCGCGACCGGCCGGGTGGTCCGGGGCGAGTTCCGGCCGGGCGGCCGGGGTGAGGAGTGGTGCGACTCGGGGGTGCTGCGGCTGCTGCGTCGCAGGTCGCTGGCCCGGCTGCGCAAGGAGGTCGAGCCGGTTCCGCCCGAGGTGCTGGCCGCCTTCCTCCCCGCCTGGCACGGCGTCACGCCGATCTTCCCGGTCGGCGGCGGCCCGTCGGGAAGGCACGGCCCGGCGCAACCCCATCTGACGCATGCCGACCCGGCACACGCCGGCCTGGAACCCCAGGGCGGCGTCTATCGGCCGGGAGCGGCGCGGGCCATGGACGACCTGGTCAGCGCGATAGAGCGGCTGCAGGGCGCGGCGGTGCCCGCTTCGGCACTCGAGACATTGATCCTGCCGGGCCGGGTGCCCGGCTACTCCCCCGCACTCCTCGACGAGCTGACCTCCTCCGGCGAGGTGATCTGGGCGGGCCAGGGGTCGCTGCCCGGCGGGGACGGCTGGCTGTCGCTCTACTTCGCCGACACCGCTCCGCTGCTGCTCCCGCCGCCGCAGGAGATCACGCTGACCCCGCTGCACGAGCGGATCCTCGAGATGCTGGGCGGCGGCGGGGCGCTGCTCTTCCGCGAGCTGTCCGACCGCGTCGCGGCAGCGGCGCCACCCGGGGAGACCGGTCCGTACGGGAGCGGCGTGCCGGAGGACGCGGTGCTCGCCGCCGCTCTGTGGGATCTGGTGTGGTCGGGCCGGGTGACCGGAGACACCCTGGCCCCGCTCCGCTCGGTCCTGGGCACCGGGCGGCCCGCCCACCGGCCCGCTGCGGTCCGGCGCCGCCGGGCCGTGCTGCCCACCAGGAGCGGCCCGCCGACGGTGAGCGGCCGGTGGTGGCCGGTGCCCGCCCCGGCCTCGGACGGCACCCGGCGGGCGCAGGCCGTGGCCGAGGTGCTGCTCGACCGCCACGGCGTGCTGACCAGGGGCGGCGTCGCCGCCGAGCGGCTTCCCGGGGGTTTCTCCTCGGTCTACCAGGTGCTGCGGGCTTACGAAGAGAGCGGCCGGTGCCGCCGGGGCTACTTCGTCGAGGGGCTCGGGGGCGCGCAGTTCGCCCTTCCCGGCGCGGTCGACCGGATGCGGGCCACGGCATCGGGTCCGCCGGGTGCGTTCGCCGGCCCGACGCCGCTTCCCGCGCCCGTCCCGGGGGCCGAGCCGTACCCCTCACCCGTGCTCGCGGGAGCGGGCCCGGTCGCGCGCCGGGCGGTCGTCCTGGCCGCCGCCGACCCGGCCAATCCGTACGGCGCGGCCCTGCCCTGGCCGGATCGCGGGGGCGACGTGACGCACCGGCCGGGGCGCAAGGCCGGCGCGCTGGTGGTGCTCGTGGAGGGGAGGCTGGTCCTCTACGTCGAGCGGGGCGGCAAGACCCTGCTCTCCTTCGGCCCGCCGGAGGCCACGGGCGACGAGCCGGACGACCTGCGGCCCGCGGTGCGCGCGCTGGCGGCGGCCGTACGGCATGGCGCCCTGGGGAAGCTCACCGTGGAACGGGCCGACGGGACCGCCATTGCGGACTCGCCGCTGGCGGCTGCCCTGGAGGAGGCGGGGTTCCATCCGACGCCGCGCGGCCTGCGCATCCGCGCCTGAGGGGCAGCAGACTTTGACCACAAACAGCGGAAAGACACCCCTCGATCAAACAAAGCTCTGATCAGCCAAGCAAAAGTACGGGCTATTCTCAGCACGTAACGAACTTCCGACAGGAGAGCGGCGTGAAGCGGATGACGGCTCGCCCTGAAAACGTGCACCAAGCCCGGCTTCTTCGCCTGCTGCGCGAGGACGGCGCCCGCTCGCGAGCCGAACTCGGCGATGTGATCCAGCTCTCCAGGTCCAAGCTGGCCCTGGAACTCGACCGGCTGACGGCGCTGGGGCTGGTGGAGTCGGGCGGGCTGGCCGCCTCACGCGGCGGCCGGCGCTCGGGCATCGTCCGCATCGCCTCGCACCTGCGCTTCGTCGGCATCGACATCGGCGCCACCTCGATCGACGTCGCCGTGATGAACGGCGAGCTCGAGGTGCTCGCGCACCTGTCCAGACCGGCTGATGTGCGCGAGGGCCCCACGGCCGTGCTCGGCCAGGCCCTGGAGCTGGTCGGCAAACTGCGCGCGAACGGAACCGCCGCCGAGATCCACGGAGCCGGCATCGGCGTCCCGGGGCCGGTGAGCTTCCGGGACGGAACGCCGATCGCGCCCCCGATCATGCCGGGGTGGGATCGCTTCCCGGTGCGGGAGGCGATGAGCCAGGAGCTCGGCTGCCCCGTGCTCGTGGACAACGACGTGAACATCATGGCGCTCGGTGAGTTGCACGCCGGGCTCGCGAGATCCGTCGACGACTTCCTGCTCGTGAAGATCGGCACCGGCATCGGGTGCGGCATCGTCGTGCACGGCGAGATCTACCGGGGAGTGTCGGGCAGCGCGGGCGACATCGGCCACATCCGGGTGAACGATCACGGCCCTACCTGTGCCTGCGGCAACACCGGCTGCCTGGAGGCGTACTTCAGCGGGGCCTCCCTGGCCCGCGACGCCCTCGCGGCGGCGCAGTCGGGCCGCTCGGCGTTCCTGGCCGAGCGGCTCGCGGAAAGGGGCGCGGTGACCGCCGAGGACGTCGCGGCGGCCGCGGCCACGGGCGACGCCCTCGCCGTACGGATGATCCGCGAGGGCGGCCGCCAGGTCGGCACCGTGCTCGCCGGTCTGGTGAGCTTCTTCAATCCGGGCCTCGTCATCATCGCGGGCGGTGTGGCCGGCCTGGGCCACGCGCTGCTCGCGGAGATCCGCAGCCTCGTCTACCACCGATCCCTGCCGCTGGCGACCGGCAACCTGCCCATCGTCTTGTCCGATCTCGGCGCGACCGCCGGCGTGATCGGCGCGACCCGGTTGATCAGCGACCACATCTTCTCGGCCGCCTGAGCGTCCCCGAGAAGCACCCGGGAACGACCCCGAGCAGCCTCCCGGACGGCCTGGTGAAATCGGCCTGGTGGACGGCGGCCCCGGCCGCTCAGGCGGACTCTCTGACGACGAGGCGGGTGGGGAGGATCACCGGGTCCACGTGATCGGCGCCGTCGATGAGCGCCAGCAGCAGCCGTACGGTCTCCTCGGCCACCTCGGCGAGCGGCTGGCTGATCGTGGTCAGCGGCGGGTGCGTGGACGCGGCCACGGACGAGTCGTCGAAGCCGCCCACCGCCACGTCGTCGGGCACCCGGCGTCCGGCCGCCCGCAGCGTGGTCAGCGCGCCCGCCGCCATGAGGTCGGAGGCCACGAAGACCGCGTCGAGGTCCGGCGTGCGATCGAGCAGCCGGGCCATGGCGTGCTCACCGCTGGCCCGGGTCCAGTCGCCGTGCTCGATCAGCTTCTTGGTCGCCTTGCGGCCGAGCACGTCGGCGAAGCCCTCCAGCCGTTGGATGCCGCCCGGCGTGTCCATCGGCCCGGTGATCGTCGCGATCCTCCTGCGGCCCCGCTCGACCAGGTAGCGGGCCATCTGCCGGGCGCCCTCCCGGTCATCGGCCGCGGCGTAGGGGATCACGTTCTCGCGTCCGATGACCGCGCCCTGCGCGACTGCGGGGACCTTGGTGTCCACGAGGGCGTCCACGAGGGCGTCGCCGGCGTGCGTGGAGACCAGGAACACGCCGTCGGCGTGCCCGCCGCGCACGTAGCGGAGCACCCGATCGCGGTCCCCCGCGTCGCCCGCCAGCATCATGACCAGCGAGACGTCGCGTTCCGCCAGGCGCCGGATGGCGGTGCGGATCAGCACGCTGTAGTTGGGATCCTCGAACAGCTTCTCGTGCGGCTCGGACAGGACCATCACCACGGACCCGGTGCGCTGGGTGACCAGGCTGCGCGCGTTGCGGTTGACGATGTATCCGGTCTCGGCGATCGCCCGGCGTACGGCCGCGTGGGCCGCCGGGCTCACGTACCGATCGTCGTTGAGCACACGGGAGACGGTGCCCCGGGACACGCCCGCCGCCGCGGCGACATCGTGAATCGTCGGACGCTTCGCCATGCTCGTATTGTCCCCCCGTCGCACGCCCTGCCGACCGCGGCATGCGCCGTCCCCCGGGCCCTTCCGTTCGGTCATCGGCTTTTCACGGCCCCGCTGGACAGGTCGGTACGCCAGTAGCGCTGCATGGTGAGGAACAGCGCGATCAGCGGGATGAGCGACAACATCGTCCCCGTGATGATCAGGTTGTACAGCGAGGGCTGGTTGGCCCCGGCGGCGAGCAGCGTGTACAGGCCCACGGTCAGCGGGAACCTGTGATCGTCGCCGAGCATGATGAACGGCAGCAGGAAGTTGTTCCAGATCGCGACGAACTGGAACAGGAAGATCGTCACCATGCCCGGGGTCAGCATCGGCAGCGCCACCCGGCGGAACAGGCGCCACTCGCCCGCACCGTCCAGCCGGCCCGCCTCCAGCAGCGAGTCGGGGATCGCGGCCTGCGCGTAGATCCTGGCCAGATAGATGCTGTACGGATGCAGGATCTGGGGCAGCAGCACCGACCAGTAGGTATCGGCCAGGCCGACCTTGGAGAACAGCAGATACTGGGGAATCGCCAGCACCACGGACGGCACCAGGATGCCGCCGATGAGCAGGTTGAAGATCAGACCTCTGCCGGGGAAGGAGTACTTGGCCAGTGCGTAGCCCGAGATCGTGGACACCGCGGTCGACAGCACGGCGCCGCCCCCGGCGTACAGGACGGTGTTGAGCAGCCAGAGCCAGAAGACGCCGTCGCGGTAGGCGAACAGGTCGGACAGGTTGGACAGCAGGCCGGTGCCGGGTGCGAAGGTCGAGGTGGAGAACAGCTCGGCCTTCGACTTGGTGGCCGCGACCACCACCCAGCTCACCGGGAACAGGGTGTAGATCGCGCCCAGCACGAGCACCGCGGTCGGCACGATCCCGAGTGACCGGCGGGCCTGCCGGCGGGCGTGGCCGGCGGTCGCCGGCAGCGTGGTGGCGGCCATCAGCCCTCCCCGAACGCGCGGTTCTTCACGACGCGCAGGAATCCGAACGACAGGACGAGGGAGATCGCGGCGATCACCATGGACGTCGCCGCTGCCGCGTACAGATCGCCGGTGACGAACGCGTCTCGGTAGACCTTCATCAGCGGGCTCCAGGTAGAGCTGATCGTGTTCGTCAGCGGCCGCAGCGTGGTCGGTTCCGTGAACACCTGGACGGTCGCGATGACGGAGAACACGGTGGTCAAGATGATCGCCGGGGTCAGGATGGGGATCTTGATGCGCAGCGCGATCTGCACCTCGCTCGCGCCGTCGATCCTGGCCGCCTCGTAGTAGTCGCGGGGTACGGCACGCAGGGCCGTGTAGAGCACGAGCATGTTGAAGCCGGTGCCGCCCCAGACCGCGACGTTGGCCATCGAGAACGTCACCAGATCGGCGCTCAGGAAGGGCCGGTCGCCGAACGGGCTGAGGCTGGGCAGGTAGAGGAAGCCCCACATCAGGGTGGCCGCCACGCCCGGCACGGCGTACGGAAGGAAGATCGAGATCCGGGTGAACCGGGCCAGCCGCACCTTCGCCGCGTCGAGCATCAGCGCGAACAGGAGGGCGAGCCCCAGCATGACCACGAGCACGAGTGCGCCGTAGCCGAGGACCCGCAGCCAGCCGGCCCACAGCTCGCCGTCGCCGACGGCCGCCGCGTAGTTGTCGAGCCCGACGAAGATCTCCTTGCGGGCGCCCCTGCCGAGTCCGAGGCCGGACACCCTGGTCCGCCGCAGGCTCAGATAGACCGTGTAACCGATGGGCAGGGCCAGGAAGAGCGCGAACAGCGCCATGGCCGGGGCGAGGAACATATAGGGCACGGCGCCCGCGCGATGCGCGCGGGCGCCCTTCTTGCGATGGGTCATGTTCTCCGGGCCCTTGTCACTGGGCTGTCATGGCTGTCATGGGCTGTCACTGGGCGAGGGTGAAGCCGGACTTGCGCATGTCGGCGACCGTGGTCTCCTGCATGGTGCGCACGGCGGCCGCGAAGTCGGTCTTGGCGGCGACGGCCTGGTCGAACGCGTCCCTGTAGGCGTTGTAGGTCACGTTGACGTTCGGGCCGAAGGTGAAGCCGCGGGCGGTGGCGCCGATCGCTGCGGCCTGCCGCCAGAAATCGGGCTGGTCGGCGAAGTAGTCGGGGGCCCCCGTGAGCAGCGCGGCGCCCTTGGTCGAGGCGGGATAGATCGAGCCCTCCTTGATCAGCAGATCGAGGGCCTGCGGATCGGTGTTCAACCAGGTGGCGAACCGCGCGGCGGCCGCCTTGTCGGGCGACTTGGCGGCCACGGCCGTGGAGGATCCGCCCCAGAATCCGCTGTGGTTCTCCCCCGCGTTCCACTGGGGCAGCGGCGCGATGGCCCACTTGCCCTCGGCCTTCGGCGCGTTGCTGGACAGCACGCCCGGGCCCCACACCGCCGAGGGCCAGGTGAGCAGCCGGCCGTCGTTGAGCGCCTTGTTCCACTCGGGGGTGAAGAACGGCATGCCGTCGATGACGCCCTCCTTCACGAGACCACCCCAGTAGCCGGCGACCTTCGCGGTGGCCTCGTCGTCGACGGCGACCTTCCAGGCGTCGCCGCTGATCGACCACCACTGGGCCCCCGCCTGCTGGGAGAGCCCGGCGAACCAGCCGGGATCCTTGCTGGAGAACGTGCCGAGGAAGACCTTCGGGTCCTTCTCGCGTACGGCTCTGGCGGCCTGCGCGTACTCGTCCCAGGTCTTCGGCACCTCGATGTCGTACTTCTCGAACAGGTCCTGGCGGTAGTAGAGCATCATCGGCCCGCTGTCCTGCGGGACGGCGTAGACGGCGTCGGTGCCGAGCGTGACCAGACCCCAGATGCCGTCGCCGAACTCGGCCCTGGCCTGCTCGGTCTCGGCCCTGATGTCGGCCACGGCGTCGGCGGCGACGAACGAGGGCAGCATCTGGTACTCGGCCTGGACCAGATCGGGCGGGTTGCCCGCCTTCGCGGCGGTGAGGAACTTGGCCGCCGCGTCGTCGCCGCCGGCCTGCTTGCTCACGGTCACCTGGATGTCGGGGTGCGCCTGGTTCCACACCGCGACGATCTTGTCCATGTTCGGGACCCAGGTCCAGTAGGTCAGTTCGACCGGCCCGGCCGGTGCCGCGCTCGTGCTGTCGCCGGCCGGGGCGGATGGCTCGCCTGAACCGCCCGAGCACGCCGTGGAGAACGTGGCGGCGAGGATCGCGACCGCCGCCGCTGTTAGCCGATTTATGCGCATATATGCCTCCAGGCGGGGGGCGAGGGTACTGGAGAGGTTCGTCTGTGAACGTTCACAGAGTGGAAGGCCGATCCGTCCATGTCAATGGCCGTTACGCGGTTGTTAGCGGACCCGATCTCATCAGCGATGATGCCCCTCAGGCCTTCTCGCGCTCCGGGTTGTGCGCTACTGTGCACGTTCACAGAAGCGATATCGAGGGGGAACCGTGCCCGGATATCCCGTCCTGCCCGAGGGGCTCGCCTACGGCGGCGACTACAACCCCGAGCAGTGGCCGGAGGAGGTGTGGCGGGAGGACGTCCGCCTGATGCGGGAGGCCGGGGTGAACCTGGTCACGGTCGGCGTCTTCAACTGGGGGTTGATCGAGCCGGCGGAGGGCGAGTACGACTTCGGCCGGCTCGACCGCATCCTCGACCTGCTCCACTCGGCGGGGGTCTCGGTCGATCTGGCCACCCCGACCTCGTCGCCGCCCGCCTGGTTCCGCCGCCGCTACCCGGGCAGCCGGCTGGTCGACCGGGACGGGCGTGTGCTCGGCGGGGGATCTCGACACGGCTTCTGCCCCAGCTCGCCCGACTACGCCGCCGCGGCCGAGCGGGTGGTCGAGGCGTTGGCCGCCCGCTACGCCGGGCACCCCGCGCTGACCATGTGGCATGTGCACAACGAGTACGGCTGGGCCAACGCGCACTGCCACTGCCCGACCTCGGCCGAGGCGTTCCGCGCCTGGTTGCGGGACAGGTACGGCGAGGTCGGCGCGCTCAACGCCGCCTGGGGGACCACGTTCTGGGGGCTGACCTACGGTTCGTTCGACGAGGTCGAGCCGCCCGTCGTGGCGCCGGTCGGCCTGCTCAACGGGCTCCAGCTCGACTTCATGCGGTTCTCCGGCGACGCGCACCTCGCCTGCTTCCGGCGCGAGCGCGAGGTGATCCGCCGGTTCAGCGATCTCCCCGTCACGACCAACTTCATGATCCCCAACTGCAAGCCGATGGACTACTGGCGGTGGGCGGCCGAGGTCGACGTGGTGGCCAACGACCACTATCTCGACTCCGCGCGCGCCGATCCGCACATCGAGCTGGCCATGGCCGCCGATCTCACCCGGTCGGTGGCCGGAGGCCGCCCGTGGATGCTCATGGAGCACTCGACCGGCGCGGTCAACTGGCAGCCGCGCAACCTCGCCAAGCGGCCCGGCGAGATGCGCCGCAACAGCCTCGCCCACGTGGCGCGCGGATCGGACTCGGCGCTGTTCTTCCAGTGGCGGGCCTCACGCTATGGGGCGGAGAAGTTCCACTCGGCGATGGTGCCGCACGCCGGGACCGACTCCGGGATCTGGCGCGACGTGGTCGCGCTCGGCGCGGACCTGCGCAGGCTCGGCGGGGTCCGGGGCTCGGCGGTCCGGGCCGAGGTGGCCCTCGGGTGGGACTGGGAGTCGTACTGGGCGCTGGAGCTGGAGTGGCGGCCCTCGGTCGACCTGCGGTTCCGCGAACGGATGGAGGCCTACTACGAGGCGCTGTGGCGCGAGCACACCACCGTGGACTTCGTCCATCCCGCGACCGATCTGTCGCCGTACAAGCTGGTCGTCCTGCCCAGCTCCTACCTGCTCACCGAGGCGTCGGCCAAGAACCTGCACCGCCACGTGGAGGGCGGCGGTCACCTGCTCGTCTCCTACTTCTCCGGCATCGTCGACGAGAACGACATCATCCACGCCGGGCCGTACCCCGGGGCGCTGCGCGAGGTGCTCGGCGTGTCCGTCGAGGAGTTCCACCCGCTGCGCGCCGACGAGACCGTGACGCTGCGGCCGTCGGCCGCGACCGGCCGGATCTGGTCGGAGCGGGTGCGCCTGACGGGGGCGCGAGCCGTACATCGCTTCGCCGACGGGCCGGACGCCGGTCATCCCGCCGTCACGCGACACGACCTCGGCGCGGGCACGGCGTGGTACGTGGCAACGGCCCTCGACCCCCGGCCGGGCCCGGAGCCGGGAGACGACCTGCGCGGGCTCCTCGCCGCCGTCCTCGACCACGCGGGGGTGGCCCGGCCGCGCGGCCTGCCCGACACGCTGGAGGTCGTACGGCGCGGCGACCACCACTTCCTGATCAACCACGCGGACGAGCCGGTGACGGTCGACGGGGTGACCGGCACCGGCGTGCTCGACGGGGCCGAATACGCGGGGTCGGCGACCGTACCGGCCGGAGGGGTCGTCGTCATCCGCGCATAGGCGTCCTCCGGCGCCGTGCCGTCACCTGACCGACGGCACGGCGCCGAAGGGCCGGGGGACTTCCATCACTCCTCTCCTGACCGGAGGAAGCATGAAAAGGATCCTTGCGGCGCTGGTGCTGTGCGCCGCCACGGCACTGCCCGCCGCGCACCCGGCGCAGGCCGCCACCACGCTGACCATGCGCGGAGCAGACGTCTCCACCGTGCAGCGCGCCCTCGACCTGGGCGCGAAGTACTACGACGCGAGCGGCGCCCAACGGGACCCGCTGGACATCCTCAAGGGCATCGGCGTCAACTACGTCCGCCTGCGGATCTGGAACGATCCGGCCAGCGGCTACAACAACAAGGCGAAGGTCCTGCAGTACGCCAGGACGGTCAAGGCCAAGGGCCTGAAGCTGCTCGTCGACTTCCACTACTCGGACACCTGGGCGGACCCCGGCAAGCAGTACAAGCCCGCGGCCTGGTCCGGCCACGGCATCGGCCGGTTGCAGACCGACGTCTACGACTACACCTACGACGTGTGCTCGAGCCTCAAGGCACAGGGCACCACCCCCGACAGCGTGCAGATCGGCAACGAGATCAACGTCGGCATGCTGTGGAACGACGGCAAGGTCGTCAACAACGACTTCACGAACCTGAGCCTGCTACTCAAGGCCGGCTACAACGCGACCAAGGCCTGCAACCCGGGCACGCAGGTGATCATCCACACCGCGAACGCGGACAGCGACGCCCACGCCCGCTGGTTCTACGACGGCATCAGGGCCAAGGGCGTGTCCTGGGACATCACCGGCCTGTCGTACTACTGCATGTGGCACGGCACGCTGTCCAACCTGTACAACGTGATCTCGGACGTGCGGTCCCGCTACGGCAAGCCGGTCGTCATCGCCGAGACGGCGTACCCGTTCACCGCCGACGACGCCGACTCCACCCCCAACTCGGTCACCTCGGGGTGCCCGGGGTACGGCCTCACCTGGCAGGGACAGGGCGCCGAGTTCGCGGCTGTGCAGAACACGGCGCGCAACGCGGGCGCCGTCGGCGTCTTCTACTGGGAGCCGACCTGGTACGCGGTGCCCGGCAACGGCTGGGACCCGGCGGACATCAACGGCAGTGGCGACGGCTGGGACAACATGGCCATCTTCAACTGGACCGGTCACCTCAACCCGAACGTCAGGTGGACCCCCTAGTGGCCTGATCTTCGGCCTGGGCCGCCCTCGAGCCGCCCAGGCCGAAGATCGAGCCGGTCACACCGTGTCGGAGAAGACCTCCTCGCGGGCCCGGCCGAGCGCAGCGACGATCGCGCCGCTCAGCACCGCGTTGCCCTCGACCTCGGTCACCGCGACGGTCGGGCGGCTGGGGCAGATGCGGGCCACCGCCTCCTCGACCCTGGCCGCCAGCGCCTTCCCCCCGGCCCTGCCGACATCTCCGCTCAGCACCACCAGGCCGGGGTCGAGCACGACGGACACCGCGGCGACGCCGATCGCGAGCCGCCCCGCCAGCTCGTCGAGGAACTCCTGGTTGCCCGTGGCCAGAGCCGTACGGACCAGGTCCGCGACGCCGGCGTCCGATTCCGGGCCGGGCTGCAGGCCGTGGGCCCGGCCGAGCCCGACCAGCGCGTCTCCCCCGACGAGACGCTGGAAGGACCCGCTCTGCGGGGCGGTGACGTCGGTCGGCAGCGGCTCCCCCGGGACGGGCAGCCAGCCGATCTCACCCGCGCCCCCGGTGATGCCGCGGTGCAGCCTGCCGCCGAGCATCACCCCGAGCCCCTGGCCGACGCCGGCCCACAGGATCGCGAAGTCCTCCATGCCCCTGGCCGCTCCGTGCGTCTGCTCGGCGAGCGCGGCGAGGTTGACGTCGTTCTCTATGATCACGCAGTCGCCCAGGACGTCTCGCAAACCGGCGAGGACGCCGAGGTGCCAGGCGGGCAGGTCGAAGGAGTAGCGCACCTCACCGCTCATGGGGTCGACGACGCCGCGCGTGCCGATCACCAGGCAGCGCAGCCGGGACAGCTCGACCCGGGCGGCCGCGCAGGCCCGCGTGACGGCGCCGTGGACCATGCGCACCGGGTCGCCCGCGTCGGTCGGATCGACCATGATCTCCGCGACGACGGTCCCGGTGATGTCGGCGACGCCCACGGTCACGCTGTCGGGCAGCACGTCGATGCCCGCGACGTACGCGCTCGCCGGATTGACTCCGTAGAGGGCGGCGTTGGGTCCGCGTCCGCCCGGCCGCTCGCCGGCCGACGTGACCAGCCCCCTGGTCTCCAATCGGGACAGGAGCTGACCTGACGTCACCTTGGAGAGGCCGGTAAGCTCTCCCAACTCGGCCCTGGTCAGCGGGCCCTTGGAGAGGAGCAGTTCCAGTGCCGCACGGTCATTGATCTGCCTGAGCAGCCTGGGTGTTCCCGGTCGTTGAGACACCGGCTGATTCCCCTCTCGTCACGATCCGCTAACACCGGTTTCTTATAAGAAAGTTTCTTGTTAGTTTAGCGCCAGCCACCCCGGAGGCAACCGATCAAGCCTCGGGACGCCATGAGCGCCGACCGAAAGGAGAGCGTCTCGACCAGGTGAGCGGCATGCCGCCGGCCCGGCCGAGGCGCCCGCCGGACGCGAAGCCGGGAAGGGAGATACCCAACGTGAAGATTGCGAAAATCGCAGCCGTGACCACCACGACCGCTGCGCTGGCTCTTGGACTCGCCGCCTGCAGCAGCGGCGACGACTCCGCCGATTCCACGCCGTCCGCCGCCGCGTCCGATGGAGGCAACGGCCCGCAGTTCGCCGGCCAGTCCCTGAGGGTCTGGCGTCTCGGCGCCCCCACCGAGAACGACGACAAGTTCATGAACGACCTGAACGCCAAGTTCAAGGAGCAGACGGGCGCCGACGTCAAACTCGAGTGGATCCCCTGGCCTGACGCGCAGTCGAAGTGGTCGACCGCGCTGGCCAGCGGCGACGGCCCCGACGTCACGGAGTTCGGCAACGACCAGGTCGCCGCGTGGGTGGAGCAGGGCGCGCTGGCCGACATCACCGACGCGGTGAAGAACGACGCCGAGCTCCAGCAGATCCCGCAGAACCTGTGGGGCTACGAGACGATCGACGGCAAGATCTACGCGGCCCCGTGGGGCGGCGGCACCCGGGCCGTCCTCTACCGCAAGGACTGGTTCGAGAAGCTCGGCATCGAGGTTCCCAAGACCTGGGACGAACTCGTCACCGCGGCCAAGACGATCGTGGAGAAGCAGGGCAAGGACGTCGACGCCTTCGCCTTCAACGGCGGTTCCGACGCGAACATGTCGCTGTCGCCGTTCGTCTGGTCGGCAGGCGGCGACTTCGCGACGTTCGAGGGCGGCAAGTGGGTCGGCAAGCTCACCGAGCCCGCCTTCAAGGAGGGCTTCCAGTTCTACACCGACCTGGTGACCAAGCACGGGGTCTCCGGGAAGGGCCGTCTGACGCAGAACTCCGTCGACATCGCCCAGCGGTTCGCGGCCGGCAAGGTCGGCATGTACGTCACCGGCGGCTGGGACATCAACGCCATCAAGGAGCAGAGCAAGGGCAAGATCGACGAGTCGAAGATGGCCTTCTTCTCGATCCCGGCCAAGGACGGCAGCGGCCCGGCCCCGGCCTTCCAGGGCGGCAACGACATCGCGGTCTGGAACGACGCCAAGAACAAGGACCTCGCCACCCTGTACGTGAAGCTCGCGGCGGGCAAGGAGTTCGGCGTCCGGTACGCCACGAACGGCGGCCTGCTCCCGCTCTACCCCGAGGCGCTGGACCAGCTGGCCCAGGACCCGGCGCAGAAGCCGTTCGCGGACACGTTCAAGGTCGCCAAGGGCTTCCCCGCCTCCCCCAACTGGGCTGAGGCCAACGACACCAAGGCGGTGCTGCAGAACGCGGCCCGTAGCGTGATCGAGGGCAAGAAGACCGTCGACGAGGCCCTGGCGGACGCGAACACCGAGCTCGAGTCCATCCTCAACCAGTAAAGATCATGGCCCATACGTCAACAACCGTCCGGGGCGGAGGGAGCACCTCCGCCCCGTCGCGGCGCAGACGGGCGTCGCGCGGGTCGGGCATGCCCTCATGGCTGATTCCGTACGCCCTCCTCGCTCCCGGCCTCCTGGTCATCGCGGCACTGCTGCTGTATCCGCTGTACCAGATGGTCGACATGTCCTTCCACGACGTGCGGCTGAAGAACCTCCGGGCGATCAACCCGGTCCCCCCGGAATTCGTCGGACTCGAGAACTACACGAAGATCTTCGAATCCGACCTCTTCTGGCCTTCGCTGCGCAACACCCTCCTGTTCGCCGCCGCCGCCGTCGCCCTGACCATCGTGCTCGGCACGCTCGTCGGCCTGCTGCTCCACCGACTCGGTTCGAAGATGTCGATGTTCGTCATCGTCGGTGTGATGGCCGCCTGGGCCACCCCGCCGCCGGCCCAGGCGATCATCTGGAAGTGGCTGTTCGACTCCGACGCGGGAATCGCCAACTGGGCGCTGAACCTGCTGCCCGACTGGCTGTCGAACCTGGTCTTCGGCCGGGCCGACTGGAGCGGCCAGCCCTGGCTCAACGAGCCGTTCACCATCTATCTGGTCCTGACCGTCTCGGTGGTGTGGGCGTCGTTCCCGTTCATCGCGGTGTCGATCCTCGCGGGACTCAAGAGCATCCCCCACGAGCTCTATGAGGCGGCCGAGATGGACGGCTCCGGGCCGATCACGACGTTCGCGAAGATCACCCTGCCGATGCTCAAGCCGGTCTACGCGGTGCTGATCGTGCTGTCGATCATCTGGGACTTCAAGGTCTTCACCCAGCTCTATCTCCTCGCCGGCGGGACCGCGAACCGCGAGGCGTTCAACCTCTCGCTCTGGAGCTACGCCGAGGCGTTCGGTGGAAGCCCGAAGATGGGCCTGGGCGCGGCCGTCGCCGTGGTACTGACCATCATCCTGCTGATCATCACATTTGTGTACGTCCGGCAGATCGTGAAGACGGAGGACGTGCGATGAGCCCGGTCGCTCGTAAGAAACTCGGGAAGTTCGCGCTCAACGGCGCCGGGATCGCCGTGTTCCTCTTCGCGGTCTTCCCGGTCTACTGGATGGTCAGCACGGCCTTCAAACCGAACGACCAGATCTTCACCACGGACTTCATCCCGTTCCCGAGCCCGCCCTCGCTCGACCATGTCGAGCGGGTCTTCACCAAGGGCGTCGCCGGGCACCCGATCTGGCAGTTCCTCATCAACAGCGCGATCGTGGCGCTCTCCACCGTGCTGATCGGCGCGGTGTTCGCGCTGCTCGCCGCCACGGCGGTGTCCAGGTTCCGCTTCCGCTTCCGCACCTCGTTCCTGATCCTGCTGTTGATCGTCCAGATGGTGCCGGCCGAGGCGCTGCTGATCCCGCTGTTCGTGATGGCCAGACGACTCGGCCTGGCCGACCAGCTGCTCGGCCTGGTCGTGCTCAACGTCGGCCTGACGCTGCCGTTCTCGATCTGGATGCTGCGCACGTTCGTCGCCGCGGTCCCGAAGGAGCTGGAGGAGGCGGCGTGGATCGACGGCGCCAGCCGCTTCAGCACCTTCTGGCGGGTGCTGTTCCCGCTGGTCGCCCCCGGCCTGGTGGCCACCAGCATCTTCGCCTTCATCACCACCTGGAACGAGTTCGTCATCGCCCTGACTCTGATCGGCGACCAGGGCAAATACACCATGCCGATCGCCCTCAAGTTCTTCGTGGGGCAGCGGTCGACCGACTGGGGCGCCATCATGGCGGCTTCCACGCTGATGACGATCCCGGTCCTCATCTTCTTTCTCCTGGTCCAGCGGCGGATGGTCTCCGGCCTCGTCGCGGGCGCTGTCAAGGGTTAACCCCGCTAGCGCACGGTTACGGCTACCGCCTCACGAGGGAGGTAGCCGTACTGGACCGTGCCCGCGAGCCGTACCCACAACTTGTCACTAAAGGAATCGAGACGTATGTCTGACTTGTGCGCGAGCACCGGGGATCGGGGGCTGCGTCGTCTCGCGGCCGGCACGCTGCTCGTCTCCTTCCAGGGAGCGCAGGCCCCCGACTGGGTTCTGCGCGGCCTGGAGGACGGCTTGGGCGGCGTGACCCTCTTCGGCTTCAACGTGAGCGACCCCGAGCAGGTCGCGGCCCTCACCGCCCAGCTGAACGGTTCCGGAAACCCCGTGATCTCGCTGGACGAGGAGGGCGGCGACGTCACCCGGCTCGCCTACCACACCGGCAGCCCCTATCCGGGGAACGCGGCGCTCGGAGCCGTCGACGATGTGGAGCTGACCGAGCGGGTCTACCACTCGATCGGCGCGGATCTCGCCCGGTGCGGGTTGAACCTCGACATGGGCCCCGTCGCCGACATCAACACCGCCGAGGACAACCCGGTGATCGGCACCCGGTCCTTCGGCTCCTCGCCCGACCTCGTCGCGCGGCACACGGTCGCCGCCGTACGCGGCCTGCAGTCCCTGGGGATCGCCGCGTGCGTCAAGCACTTCCCCGGGCACGGCGCGACCACCCAGGACTCGCACCTGGAGATCCCGCTCGTGGCGGCGTCCCGCGAGCTCCTGCGGGAGCGCGAGCTGATCCCGTTCCAGGCGGCCGTCGCCGCCGGCACCAAATCGATCATGACGGCGCACGTGTCGGTCCCCGATCTCACGGGCGACCTGCCCGCCACGCTCAGCGCAGAGGCGCTGACCACCCTGCTGCGGCGCGAGATGGGCTACGACGGCGTGGTGATCTCCGATGCCCTCGACATGCACGCCATCACCGAGGGCGTCGGCCTGGTCGGCGGCGCCGTGCTCTCGCTGGCGGCCGGCTCGGACCTGCTGTGCCTGGGACCGCTGCCCACGGCGGAGGACATCGATCGCGTGCTGACCGGGATCGTCGAAGCGGTCGCCGACGGCCGGCTGGCGGCCTCCCGTCTCGAGGAGGCGGCCGAGCGGGTCGACCGGCTGCGTAAGTGGTTCGCCATGCCCCGCCAGAACCCGGCGGAGAGCAACGGCATCGGCCTGGACGCCGCCCGGCGCGCGGTCACCCTGTCCGGCTCGGTGACGCCGCTGACCGACCCGTTCGTGATCGAGGTCGACACCCCGCCGACCATCGCCGTGGGCGATGTCCCGTGGGGGATCGCGCCGTGGCTGCCCGACGCCGAGATCGTCCGGATCAAGCTCGACGACGCCGACGTCCGCGCGCTCCTCGCCCGGGCAGACGGCCGTTCGCTGATCATCGTGGTCAAGGACGCCCACCGCTATCCGCGTACCAGGACCCTGGTCTCCGCGCTGCTCGCCGTCAGGCCGGACGCGACCGTGGTGGAGATGGGCCTGCCCATCTGGCGGCCCGGCGCCGCCGCCTACATCGCGACGTACGGCGCGGCCAGGGCCAACGCCCAGGCCGCCGCGGAACTCCTGACCGGCTGAGCGCGGCACCGCCCCCACCCGCCGTGATCTTGCGAATTCTCGCGGACGCATGCCTGGAGCAGGCACCCTCCCCTTCGTGATCTTGCAGTTCCGCGCAGACCCATGCCCCGACCAGGGCGTACGCCCTTGGTGATCTTGCACGTGCCCGTCAACTGCAAGATCACCAAAGGCATCGGCGCAGCTCAGGAACCTCATCTGCGAGTTTCTGCAAGATCACGGAATGAATCCCTGCAGCTCAGGAGGGCACGCTGCAAGGATTCGCAAGATCACGGGGAGCGGGAGGGGGTCAGGCGGAGGAGGCGAAGATCTCTTCGCGGGCACGCTCGAGCGCGGCCAGGACCGCACCGCGCAGCACGGGCCTGCCGGTCACCTCGCTGGTGACGACCTCGGGCCTGATGGGGCAGATCCTGGCCACCGCCTCCTCTACCCGGGAGGTCAGGCCCGCTCCCCCGGCCAGGCCCACCTCCCCGGCCAGCACGACCAGGCTGGGATCGAGCACCACGCACACCGACGCCACTCCGAGCGCGAGGCGTGAGGCGATCTCGTCCAGCAGCCGCTCGCCGCCGGGCCCCGCCGCAACGGCCTGCGTCACGCACTCGGCCGCCGTCGACCCGGTGAAGCCGTACGTCCCGGC
Source organism: Sphaerimonospora mesophila NBRC 14179 = JCM 3151 (assembly GCA_001552515.1). GTDB lineage: Bacteria > Actinomycetota > Actinomycetes > Streptosporangiales > Streptosporangiaceae > Sphaerimonospora > Sphaerimonospora mesophila. The sequence goes on along the minus strand of BCRI01000032.1, from coordinate 9,069 downwards.
GAGCTCGGTGACGGCCTCGGCGCTGACGAGCGACTGGAGACCTCCGGCGAGCGACGGCAGCCGGCCCGGTGTGGCCTTCACGTCCGCGGCCAGCGGAACGCCGGGCACCGGCAGATAGCCGATCTCCCCCGCACTGCCCGACCTGCCGCGGTGCAGCCGCCCGCCGAGCATGACGGCCAGGCCGATGCCGCGGCCCACCCAGACGAGCACGAAGTCGTCCACCTGCTGGGCGGCCCCCTGCACCCGCTCGGCGATCGCCACGAGGTTGACGTCGTTCTCGATGATCACGTCGCGGCGCAGATCCCTGGCCAGTGCCTCGTGAATGCCCTCGTGCCAGTGCGGCAGGTCGAACGAGAACCGTACGTCTCCGGTGCGCGGGTCGACCACGCCCGGCGTGCCGATCACGACGCCGCGCAGTTTCGACAGGGCCACCCGGCCGGACCGGCACGCCTTCACCACCGCGTTGTGGACGATCGACACCGGATCGTCATGGCCGTGCGGGGAGGCCGTGACCTCCGCCACGACATCCCCCTTGACGTCGGCCACGGCCGCGGTGACCGAGTCGGGGCCCACGTCGAGACCGGCGACGTAGGCGCACGAGGGGACCACGCCGTAGAGCGCGGCGTTCGGCCCGCGGTTGCCGGCCTGCTCCCCCACGACCTCCACGAGCCCGCGCTCCTCCAGCCGCGCCAGCGTCTGGGAGGCCGTGACCTTCGACAGCCCGGTCAGCTGGCCGATCTGACCACGGGTCAGCGGCCCCGACGCCATCAGCAGTTCCAGGGCGGCCCTGTCGTTGATCTCTCGGAGCAACCTGGGCACGCCAGGACGTCGCGCCATGCTCCTGCTTTCTATGCTCGGTCCCGCCACGCCGTCACACTCTGCCCGTTTAATCGCCAACAAAGGTTCACTTAATCGCCAACAAAGCTTCCTGAAAGCTTACCGACCCCCCGGCCGGAAGGAGCGCCCTCCCGGCTCTTCCGTGGAAACGCTCCCACACCCCGCCCGCACAAGGCGGTAACGAGCGCGGAACCGTTGCCCTCTCACTCGCGAAGTACGAGGATCACTCATGTCTTCGACAGAGGAGAGCACATGGCCGGACAGGTCACCGAGCGCCGCGACACCCCCATGATGCGGTGGATTCCTTGCCGGATCGAAACCCCGACCGCCATCGCCCTCGGCGTCCTCCTGCTCACCGACGCGCTGCGCGTCTTCCTACCCTCGCTGATCACCCTGTACGGCAGGGCCGGTGAGACCCCGCCGGAACAAATGGGGATCTTCGCCGCGCTGTGGTTCGTGCTGCCCTTCGCCGCCGTCCCGATCGCACGGGTCACCCGTGCCCGGCCGATCCAGCTCTGCGGAGCGGTCCTCCTCGTCGTGGCTCGGCTCGTCCTCCAGACGGCGGACGGCGGCGACCTTCAGCTCTACGTCTCCGCGGCCGGCGTGTGCGCCGGCCTGTTCTTCCTGTACGGAACCGCACGCACGGCCGCACGCGAGGCGGTTCCCGTGGGCCTGGCCGCCGGACTGGCGGTCTCCGTCGTCGCGCACCTGCTGCTCGACCGGGTTGACCTGGTCTGGCGGGACGGTCCGCTCCCCTGGCTCGCCGTGACGGCCGTCGGCGTCGCCTTCCTCGCGGCCGTACGGCTCTCGCCACCGTCGGCGGGCGACCTCGCCCCCGCGGCCGTGTGGTTCCTGTTCGGCCCCGTCCTTCTGATCTCGGGCATGACCACGGGCGCCGTCCTCTTCCCCGGTGACGTGTGGGAGCAGCATCCGGCGGCGCTCACCGCGCTCGGCGTGGCGCTGCATGTGGTCGCCCTGTGCTGGGGCGTCGTCGTCGCGCGTACGAGCGGGTGGGTCTGGTGGACGGTGATCCTGGCGGTCGCGACGGTGGCGTGGACCGTGACGCCGGCCTCGCCGTCCACCCTGGTCGTCCCTCTGGCACTCGGCGGCTGCCTGCGTCTCGCCGCTGCCGCGCGAACCGCTCCGGACCGCGCGCCACGGGGCGGCGGGGCCGTCCTCGGCGGCATGGTGGTCTTCCTCGTCGGGACGTTCCTCTACTACGCGGCCTACGACACCGATCTCGGCTTCCCGAACTTCGTGGTCCCGATCGCGGCGGCCGTGCTGGTGGCGGGCACGAGCGCGAAGGTCTCCCGGCGCCGCCCCGTCACGTCCGCCCGGTGGCCGGTCGGCCGATGGCTGCCGGCCTCCCTGGCCCTGGCGGCGCTCGCGGCCGTGCTGACCTGGCAGCCGACCCCGGACGAGCGGGAGGCGACCCGGCCCGAGTTCACCCTCATCGCGTACAACATCCGGATGGGGTTCGGCCTCAAGGGACGGCTCGACCTGGACCGGATGGCGGGCTGGGCCCGCGAGCAGCGGCCCGACGTGGTGCTGCTCAGCGAGGTGGACCGGGGATGGATGCTCAACGGCGGTCATGACGACCTGGCCAGGATCTCCCGGGGCCTCGGCATGCGCTACTACTTCGCCCCGGCGGCCGACCGGCTCTGGGGCGACGCGCTGCTCACGAACCTTCCGGTCCGGCAGGTCGTCTCGCACCCGCTGGGCGGACACGACCATCCGACCGGCGCCCAGGCCCAGGCGATCGTGCTCACCGTCGGCGGCAGGGAGGTCGGGATCGTGAACACCCATCTGCAGGCCCCTCCCGGCCAGGCTCCCGAGGCGGCGGCCGTCGTCCGGGCATTGGCCGAGCCGAAGGGTGGGACGACCCGGCCGGTGCTGCTCGCCGGGGACCTCAACACCACCCCCGACGATCCCGAGATGCGGGTCCTTTCCGCCGCCGGACTGTCCGACCCGCTGCTTTCGCTCGGCGACCCGCCCACGTCACCGGCGGACGCGCCGGTGAAGCGCATCGACCACGTGCTCCTCGGGCCCGGGCTGCGGGCGGTCGAGGCCCGGGTGCCGAGAGTCCCGTTCTCCGACCATCTTCCGGTGGTCGTACGGCTCCGCCTCGACTGACCGGCGAACCACCACGGTCCCTCACCAGGGCGATGAGGTGAGCCCGCCGTCCAACGAACGCCTACCAGGCGGGATAATCGACCACATGCGACTTTCTGCCCGTGTCGACTACGCCCTCCGTGCCGCCGCCGAGCTCGCCGCCGCGGGCGAGGGGCCGACAACGGTCGGCGAGCTGGCCAAGGGACAGGACATGCCCCCCAAGTACCTGGAGAACATCCTGCTGCAGATGCGCCGGGCCGGCCTGGTCCGCGGCCAGCGTGGTCCCGAGGGGGGCTACGTCCTGGCCCGGCCGGCCGCTCAGATCTCCCTCGCCGACGTGATCAGGGCGGTGGACGGCCCGTTGGCCAACGTCCGGGGTGAGCGTCCGGAACACGTCGGATACCAGGGCGCCGCCCAGGCGCTGCAGGAGGTGTGGATCGCGCTGCGCGCGAGCGAGCGGGCGATCCTGGAAGAGGTGACCCTGGAACACCTCGCCAAGGGCGATCTGCCCGCCCGGGTGACCGACCTCGCCTCCGATCCCGCGGCGTGGAACTCCAACCCGTCGGTCTGAGCGGCGCGCGGCCGTGCCAGAAGGCGATGCCGTATACCGGACCGCGCGGCGGCTCAGGGAGGCGCTCGACGGACGGGTGCTGACCCGGTCGGACTTCCGGGTTCCCCGCCACGCGACCGCCGACCTGCGCGGCCGGGCGGTGCTCACCACGATCTCTCGCGGCAAGCACCTGCTGACGCGCGTGGCGGGCGGCCTGACCGTGCACACCCATCTGCGGATGGACGGAAGCTGGCGGGTCGCCCCCGCGGGACGTCCGCTGCCCCGCGGCGACGTCGTACGGCTCGTGCTCGCGAACGAGCGGTGGCAGGCCGTCGGGATCAGGCTCGGCATCGTCGACCTCGTGGCCACGGACCACGAGGACCGGGTCGTCGGCCATCTCGGGCCCGACCTGCTCGGCCCGGATTGGGACGCCGCGCGGGCCGCGCGCAACCTGGGCAAGCACCCCGGCCGCGGCATCGCGGAGGCACTGCTGGATCAGCGCAATCTTGCCGGGATCGGCACGATCTGGCGGGCCGAGACGCTGTTCGCCGCGCGTCTATCGCCCTGGCGCACGGTGGGGTCGATTTCACCGGACGCGCTGGAGGAACTGGCCGGGCTCGCCCACGCTCTCATGGACGCGAGCAAGGACGCGCCGCTGCCGGTCACGACGGGTGATCGCCGGCCGGGCAGGTCGATGTTCGTGTACGGCAGGGCGGGCCGGCCGTGCCGCCGATGCGGGGCCCCGATCCGACGCGGCGAGACGTCGTCGGCCACCGGCCGAGGGGCCGAGCCGTACGAACGGCTGATCTTCTGGTGTCCCGTGTGCCAGGCGGAGGAACTCCGGACGGAGGGATAGCGGCCGTACCCGGCGAACCCCGGACTCACCCGGAGTCACACCGGCATCGCCGGCAGGACGGCCGCGACGGGCCGGAAAACGCCGTGGTCAGGCGGCGACCATGTCCTTGACCTCCGGGCTGTACCCGCGGAAGTCCTCGTCGAACTCGGTGTCGGGAATGCCGGCGGGCACGGACTCGGGGATCGGCAGGCGTTCGCGCTCCGGCACGTCGGCCAGGACCGGGGCGGCCTGCAGCTCGGCCAGCGCGAACTGGTCGGAGACCTCGCGCAGCACCTGCGACAGCGGCACGCCCAGCGCACCACAGATCGAGGCGAGCAGCTCCGAGGAGGCCTCCTTCTGGCCGCGTTCGACCTCGGAGAGGTAACCGAGCGAGACGCGCGCCAGCGTGGACACCTCGCGCAGCGTGCGATTCTGGCGCATACGCAACCTTCGCAGCACGTCACCCAGCAGCTGACGCAGCAGGATCATCTGTCGCTCCCTCCCGGAGGGGGGCGCCTTCACGACGCCTCGCGCGGTGGGCTCATGTCGCCCCTTCTTCGAATGTCCTTCGTGCATGCTCCTCGCCGTCACCGTTGGTTCGCTCGGCCCTCTCGCCGGGCGCGCGCCTGACTTGCTCCTCGCCGATGGCTCACGGACCTCACTCACAGCTCCACCGTACCTGTAGAGAGCAACACCGCGGCAGACCGTGGTGAGCATGTTCGCTGGTGACGTAACGCGGTAATCACCCGGAATGTTCCCCCATATTTGCCTCCAGCACACCTCTAAGCAGGCTTAAAGCCGCTCGGCAGGTTCCCTGCCTGATCTGGTCCCTGCCCCCGTCGAGGACGATGTCACGGTGCCGGATCCGGTTTTCCGGACCGGCCAGCGCGATGTGGACCGTGCCCACCGGTCTGCCGTCCTGCGGGTCGGGGCCGGCGACCCCGGTGACCGCGAGGCCGTAGTCCGACCTCGTGAGTTCGCGCACCCCCCGCGCCATCGCGGCCGCGACGTCGGGGTGCACCGCACCCTCGCGGGCGAGCAGGTCGACCGGCACACCGAGCAGCGCGGCCTTGAGGTCGGTCGCGTAGGCCACCACCCCGCCGCGGAAGGCCGCGGACGCTCCCGCCGGAGCCGTCAGCGTCGCTCCGATCAGACCTCCGGTCAGCGACTCGGCGACCGAGACGGTGGCCCCGCCGTCCACCAGCAGCTCCAGGACACGCGCCGCCTCCGCCGCGGCCTCTCCCGCCGTCCCGTCGGTCACCATGCCCTCCCGTGCATCGGCGTGCCCTCACCCGCCCCGTGCCCTGGCCGCCACCTGCCGCAGCCGGATCGCCCGCACCACGTAGTCGAGGCCGGTTCCCACCGTGACGGCCAGCGCGAGTCCGATGGCCACCCACCTGACCGGGGCGGGCACCCCCGGCACGATGTAGAGCGCGATGGCGGCGATCTGCAGGACGGTCTTGACCTTGCCTCCGTAGCTCGCCGGGATCACGCCGTGCCTGATGACCAGGAACCGCAGCAGCGTGACCCCCGCCTCCCTGGCCAGGATCACGACGGTCACCCACCAGGGGAGCTCACCGAGAAAGGACAGGCTCACCAGGCCGGCGCCGATCAGGGCCTTGTCCGCGATCGGGTCGGCGATCTTGCCGAAGTCGGTGATCAGCGCGTACTTCCGGGCCAGCCAGCCGTCGAGCTGGTCGGTGAACGACGCGAGAAGGAAGACGCCGAGCGCAGCGAGCCGCCAGGTGGGGCCCTCCAGGAACAGGAAGACCGTGAAAACCGGCACGATCACCAGTCGTCCGATGGTCAGCGCGTTCGCGATGTTCCAGGTGCTCACCCGTCGCGTCGTCGGGACGGACGACGGGGCGGACACGGACGGCGCGGGCTGCGGGACGAGGGGCGGCTCGCTGCGCTCCGTCATGGGCCTGCCTTGATCCGGGCGATCAGGTCGACCCCTTCGGCGTCGACGGCGACGGCCTGGACGATCCGGCCGGGGACCAGTCCGATCCCCTGGACGGTGACCGAGCCGTCCACCTCTGGGCCCTGGTGCGCCGCACGGCCCTCATATCCCCCGTCCCCCAGGTCCTCGTCGATCAGAACCTCGAGGTCGGTGCCGATGCGCTCCTCGGCGCGCTGGGCGGTCAGTTCCTCGGCCAGTTCGCTCAACGCGGTCACCCGTTCGTCGATCACTTCCCGGTCGAGCTTGCCCTCGAAGGAGAACGCCTCGGTGCCCTCCTCGTCGGAGTAGCCGAAGACACCGATCACATCGAGTCTGGCCTCCTCCAGGAAGCCCACCAGCGTGTCGAAGTCGCCGGGGGTCTCGCCGGGGAAGCCCACGATGAAGTTGGACCGGATGCCCGCCTCCGGCGCGCGCTCGCGGATCCGCGCCAGCAGATCGAGGAACCGCTCGGCATCGCCGAACCGGCGCATCCGCCGCAGCAGCGGGCCGCTGACGTGCTGGAAGGACAGGTCGAAGTACGGCGCCACGCCCTCGGTTCCGGTGATCACATCGAGCAGGCCGGGCCGCAGCTCGGCGGGCTGGAGATAGTTGACCCGGACCCGCTCGATGCCCTCGGTCGCGGCGATCCGCGGCAGCAGCTTCTCCAGCGCGCGCAGATCGCCCAGGTCCTTGCCGTACGACGTCGAGTTCTCGCTGACGAGCACGATTTCCGTGACGCCCTGCCCGGCCAGCCACCGGGCCTCGGCCAGCAGGTCCTCCGGCGGGCGGGAGACGTAGGAGCCGCGGAACGCCGGGATCGCGCAGAACGTGCAGCGGCGGTCGCAACCGGAGGCGAGTTTCATCGAGGCGACCGGGCCACCGCCCAGCCGCTTCCTGAGCGTCCTGGGGCCGCTGGCCGGCGCCACGCCGTCCGGCAGGCTCTCGTCGGCCCGGCGCCCGTCGGACGGCGCGCCGTGGCCGGGAATGCTCGCACCCGAGGCGGCGGCCGCGCGGGCGACCGGTGTGATGGGCAGCAGCGTCCGCCGGTCGCGCGGCGAGTGCGGCTTGAGCGCCTTGCCCGCCAGCACGTCGTCGAGCCGCTCCCCGATCTCGGTGTAGTCGTCGAAGGAGATCACGGCGGCTTCGGGCAGCGCCTCGGCGAGCTGCTCGCCGTACCGCTCGGCCAGACAGCCCGCCGCGACCACCTTGGCGCCCGTGTCGGCCGCCGCGAGCAGGGTGTCGATCGAGTCCTTTTTCGCCGAGTCGATGAACCCGCAGGTGTTGACGACGACGATGTCGGGATCTTCGTCTCCCAGGCGCCACCCGGCAGCGTCGAGCCGCGCGGCCAGTTCCTCGGAGTCGACCTCGTTGCGGGCACAGCCCAGCGTGATCAGCGAAACGGTTCGGCGAGCAGACATGATGAAACTACGGTATCGGCAGTTGGCCCTCAGCGGGGACCCGGGCCGCCCGCCTCGAAGGTGCGCACCACCGTCTGGCCGTCCTTGCCGAGGGCGCCGACGTCCTTGCCGTTGACCTCCAGCCGTACGGCTCCCGCGTCGCGGACGGTCACCCGCATCCGGCCCTTGGCCGTCCAGGTCGTCGCCTTGCCCTGCGTCAGCGTGCCCTGGAAGACCTTGTGGCCCTGGCCGTCCCTGACGTTCACCCACGTCGGCTTCTTCGCGACGGCCTTGAGCGTGACGACGCCGCGCGCCTGCACGGGCCGGCCGGGCTCGTGGGCCTGATGGGCTCCCGCGTTCGGCACGGCGATGGGGAGCTGGGCCGCGGTCTCCCCCGCCTTGCCGCCGGAGCCGCTCAGCAGCCGCACGACGGCGAACACCACGACGAGGGCCAGCGCGACGGCGACGGCCATGGTCCAGCTCGGGGCATGCCGCGACCGGTTCCTGACGAGGTCTTCCCCGCGGAACACGGCGGACGCCCGGACCGGGGACCGCGAGCCGGCGTGGAGCTCGTCGTACTGCCGGACCAGGTCCTCGGCGTCCAGTCCCAGGCTGCCGGCGAGGGCCCGGATATGGCCGCGCGCGTAGAAGTCGCCGCCGCAAACGGAGAAGTCATCTCGCTCGATGCCTTCGATGACACCTTCGCGGATGCGCGTGCGATCGCTGAGCTGAGCCACGGTCAGATCAGCTCGCTGCCGCGCTTCCGACAACGCAGCGCCAACGCTCATAGGTCGCCCCCTTGTCCGAGCTGCCGCTCGCCCTACATTGCGTAGTTAGTCCCATTCAACCAGTAGTCTGCTACGCAACGTACTCGGAGGTCTACCCAAAGTTATTCAATCTCCCCGGAGATCGGCCAGGAGGGCGGGCAGGTCGTCGGGCTTGACCAGCACCTCCCGTGCCTTGGACCCCTCGCTCGGGCCCACCACCTCGCGGCTCTCCAGCAGGTCCATCAGCCGCCCCGCCTTGGCGAAGCCGACCCGCAGCTTGCGCTGGAGCATCGAGGTCGATCCGAACTGGGTCGAGACGACCAGTTCGGCCGCCTGGATCAGCAGGTCGAGGTCGTCGCCGATCTCTTCGTCGATCTCCCGCTTGGCCGTCGCGGGCGCGGCCACGTCCTCGCGGTACTCGGCCTGCATCTGGGTCTTGCAGTGGGCGACGACGTCCGCTATCTCCTTCTCGGAGACGAACGCGTTCTGCAGCCGCATCGGCTTGCTGGCGCCCATGGGCAGGAACAGCGCGTCGCCCTGCCCGACCAGTTTCTCGGCCCCCGGCTGGTCGAGGATGACCCTCGAGTCGGCCAGCGACGAGGTCGCGAACGCCAGCCGGGAGGGCACGTTGG
>BCRI01000031.1 GCA_001552515.1 Sphaerimonospora mesophila NBRC 14179 = JCM 3151 | reverse complement strand
CCATGCCGAGGCCCAGGGGCACGTGATGTGGGCCCTGCAGGCCGAAGACGATCAGCGCACCGAGGTTGGTGCCGGTGTTGATGACCTTCGCGGTCGCCGACGCCTGGACGAAGTCCATGCCCAGGATCGAGGTGAACGCGATGAGCAGGAACGTCCCGGTGCCCGGCCCGAGGATGCCGTCGTAGTAGGCGATCGCCACACCGCCGGCGGCGACCGCCGCGATCACCCGCCACCGGGTACGCAGATGCGGGTGCGGCATCCGCCCGAAATCCGGGCGCAGCGTGACGAACGCGGCGACCCCCAGCAGCACGACCATGACCAGCGGCTTCAGCACCCCCGCGTCGAGCAGGGCGGCCGAGGCGGCGCCCAGGCCGGCGAAGGCCACCGCGAGCGCTCCGGCCGGTGCGGCGACCGCCCGGTCGAACTTCGTCCTCCGGGCATAGGTGACGGCGGCGGACGCCGTACCGAAGATGGCGGCGGACTTGTTGGTGGCGAGCGCCTGCACCGGCGTGAGCCCGGCCAGGAGCAGCGCGGGAAGCTGGAGCAGCCCTCCCCCGCCGACGACGGCGTCCACCCAGCCCGCCGCCAGCGCCGCCAGAAGCAGCACCGCGATCTGGCCCGCCTCCACGCGGTGCGCCCCTTTCTCGCCGTCGCCCGGCCCAGAGCCTATCGGGCCGGCGGCCGCCTCCCGCTTTCGCCGTTCTCCCTCTCAAGGGGGAGGCGGTTCCCGCCGGCCGGGGAGGTTCTCCGGCCCGCGGAACGCGACGGTGGAGTCATGGTCACGAACACGAAACCGGACACCGAGAGAACCGATGCCCCCGGCACGGCGTCGCGCGCCGTCATCGCCGCCGGGGCGGCGGGCAGTGCCGTGATGATCGGCTTCGCGGCGTACGGCATCGCCTTCGACATCGTCGGCGCGATCATGGCGGCCATCGCGGAGATCAGCGGGACAGAGCAGCTCATCGACCTCGGCCTCGACTGGGCGATGGCCGCGGTGCGCGTCGCCGCCCTCGTCGCCGGTGCGGCGCTGGCCGTCGCCACGCTGCGGCGCCGCCGCCGCGCGCGGGGGGCCTGCCCCCGCTGCGGCCGTACGCACCGGCGGACCGAGCGGGCGGCGTGGGACCGGTCGAGCGTCCACGCGGGGTACGCCGCCGCGGCGCTCGCCCTCGGCTACGGTGCGCTGAAGGCGGGGTGGGGCCTCGGCTGGACCTTCGGCCTCGACGATCCCCACGCGTTCGGGGAGGTCCGGCTGTGGACCCCGGGACTGGGCGACACGGCCGTGCTGGCGCTGATCGGCATCGCGCTCAGCCTCGGGTTCGCCCGCACCTGGCGGCCTCCGCTGCGCATGCCGCGCTGGATGCCGCTGACCGCCGCGTTCACCGGCTGTGTAATGCTGATCCCGGTCGGCATCATGGGCACCGGAGGCACAGTGGCCGTCCTGCTCGGCCTGGCGGAACGGTCCGGCGGAGGCGCGACCGGCGGGATCTCACCGTGGGTGTTCACAGTGATCTATCCGTGGTTCCTCTGCTGGGGGGTGGCGATGGCGGTCGCGGCCGTCGGATATCACCTCAGGACCAGGGGCGTGTGCCGTTCCTGCGGCCGTGGCCGCCCCTTCCCCCGCCGGGAGACAATCGCATCGTGAACCGCCTGCTCGGCGCGCTCGGCGCCCCTGTCACCTACCGCCGGTGGGCGGGCCTGATCCTCGGCGGAGCGCTGCTCATGCCGTACATGATGGCCGGGCAGGTCGTGAGCGCGCTGTGGCGTCCCGGGCAGCCGCAGGGAGACCCGCTGCTGGCGACGCAGCCGATCGTCTTCGTCTCGGTGCTGCCGCTGATCGCGGTGACCGGCCTGTTCCTCCCCGTACGCGCGTTCGAGACCGCGGCGGCCCGGACGCTGCTGGGTGTGTCCGTCGAGACGCCGCCGGCCCGGCGCCGGCGGACCTGGTCGGAGCGGTGGCGCACCACCACGTGGTTCACCCTCCACCTCGCGGTGGGCGGTGTGATGAGCGGGCTGACGCTGGCCCTGCCGCCGTTCGCGGTGTGGCTGGCCGTGCTGCCGTTCACGGGCGGCCGGTGGACCTTGGCCGACTCCCGGCTCCTGCCCGACTGGGATCGCGGGTGGGGGCCCCCGCTCGCGCTCGCGGTCATGGCCGGCCTGCTCGCCGCCGTGGTGGCGGCCGGTACGCTGCTCGCCCGGCTGGCGCCCGCGCTGCTGGGCCCATCACCCGCCGACCGCCTGGCCCTGGCGGAGGAGCGGTCCCGGCGGCTGGCGGCGCGCAACCGGCTGGCCAGGGAGTTGCACGACTCGGTCGGTCACGCGCTGAGCGTGGTCACCGTGCAGGCCGTGGCGGCGGGCCGGGTGCTCGACCGCGACCCGGAAGCGGCGCGCAACGCCCTCGGGGCGATCGAGGCCTCCGCGAGGAACGCGCTGGAGGAGCTCGATCACCTGATCGGCGTACTGCGGGACGGCGACGACCACGGCGGCGTCCGGAGGAGGGGCACAGAACGGAAGGGCCCAGAGCCGACCCTCGACGACCTCGGCGCGCTCCTGGACGCCTCGGGTGCGACCGTGATCCGGGACGTCGGGGAGCTGTCCGGGGTGCCGCCCGTGATCTCCCGGGAGGCCTACCGCGTCGTCCAGGAGGCCCTCACCAACGCCATCCGCCACGGCACGGGCCCGGTGACGGTGCGGGTCGCCGTACAGGAGCGGGGTCTCGAGGTGGAGGTGGCGAATCCGGCGGGTCCGGCCACGGGGCGGGCGGGGCGCGGCCTGGACGGCATGCGCGAGCGGGTGACGCTGCTCGGCGGCGGCTTCCAGGCAGGTCTGTCCCGAAAGGGCGGGGAGTGGCGGGTGCGTGCGCGCATCCCCCTGCCGGGTGGTGAGACTGGAGAGATCCAGGGCGGAGAGATCGAGGCCGGGGGACGGCGATGAGCGTGCGTGTGGTGCTGGCGGACGACGAGGAGTTGATCCGTACCGGCCTGCGGATCATCATCGACGGCGAGCCCGATCTCGAGGTGGTGGGCGAGGCCGCCGACGGCGCGGCCCTCGTGTCGCTCGTCCGGGAGGTCGGGCCCGACGTCGTGCTGGCCGACGTGCGCATGCCTGCGGTCGACGGGATCCAGGCGACCCGGGCGATCGTGTCCGGTGTGGATCCGCCGAAGGTCATCGTGGTGACGACGTTCGAGAACGACGACTACGTGTACGAGGCGCTGCGCGCGGGCGCGAGCGGGTTCCTGCTGAAACGGGCGCGCGCCGAGGAGCTGCTGCAGGCGATCCGGGTGGTCGCCACGGGCGACTCGCTGCTGTTCCCCTCCGCCGTCCGGTCGCTGCTCGCCGCCCATCGTGTGGCCCGTCAGGTGCCGGGGATCGCCCGGCTCACCTCGCGTGAGGGCGAGGTGCTGCGGCTGATGGCGCGCGGCCGGTCGAACGCGGAGATCGCGCGGGAACTCGTCGTCGGCCTGGAGACGGTCAAGACCCACGTGGGCAACGTGCTGGCCAAGCTCGGCGCCCGCGACCGCACCCAGGCGGTGGTCGCCGCCTACGAGTCCGGGTTCGTCTCCGGCAACGGCTGAGCCCGATGCCGCCGGAACCCGGCGCGGCCGGGGCAGAGCGGCCGGTTCAAATGGGCTCGCCCTCGTCGTCGGGGCCGCCGGGCCGGGGCGAGACCGCGGGGGACGGCTGTCCCGGCCGGGGCGTGGTCGACTCCTGCGGCGCCTGCGGCTGTGGCACGGTGGGCTCGGGCGGCGGCGTGGGCACGAAGTGGGTCGCCGGCAGCGGCGACCGCGGCCGTGGGTCGTCCCCGCCGCGGAACAGCAGCTGCCACACCACGGTCGCCAGCGTGAGCGTGAGCGCGGCCAGCAGGGCCGAGGCCAGCACCACCGATCTGCGGGTGGCGATCGGCGGCGGCGGGGGCCCCGGCGGGGCGGGCAGTGCCGGGTCGCGGTCGCCCAGCCAGTAGGGCGCGAAGTCGGGGCCGCTGCGCCGGCCGGTCAGCATGCCCGAGACCATGATCCGGTCGAGGAAACGCTCGGCTCCGGGGCCGCCCGGCACGTACGGCACCGCCACCCACGGGGCCTGCCCGTCGTGCATGGCCACGATCGGCGGCAGGTCGCCGCGGCGCCGGCGGGCCGCCGCCCTGATGGCGGTGACGAACCGGTCCCTGGCGGCGCCATCGAGTGCGGCGCCGGTCGTGAGGACCGCCACGGAGACCGCCCGGCCGTCGGGCCCCTGGCCGAGGTACACCAGCCCGGCGGGTGCCACGCCCAGGCGGGCCTGCAGCACGAACGGCCCCAGACGGGGCGGGTCGTGGTGCTGCAGCGGCCTGCTCATGGTCCTCCTCACGTCACACCTCATCAAAACACAGCGGTCAGCGCGGGTGGCGTCGCGGCGGGTGTGGTCGCCCGGCGGCGTGGGCAGATGGGAGGGGATGGAACCTCGCACTCAGTCACGATTGAATAACCTTCATGACCGTTGCCAGTGAACGTCCCGAGCCCGGCAGGGCGGAGGGTGAGCGAGACGATGCCGTCGGGGCCGATCTGGAGTCGCTGCGCGACGCGTTGAACGAGGTCAGACGGGTGATCGTCGGGCAGGACCACATGGTCGAGCGGCTGCTCGCCGCGCTGCTGGCGCGCGGGCACTGCCTGCTGGAGGGCGTGCCCGGCGTGGCCAAGACGCTGGCCGCCTCGACGCTGGCCACGGTGGTGGGCGGGACGTTCGCCCGGGTCCAGTTCACCCCCGACCTGGTGCCGAGCGACATCGTCGGCACGCGTGTCTACCATCCGGGCACCGAGCGGTTCGACGTCGAGCTCGGGCCGGTGTTCGTGAACTTCCTGCTGGCCGACGAGATCAACCGGGCGCCGGCGAAGGTGCAGTCGGCGCTGCTGGAGGTGATGGCCGAGCGGCAGGTGACGCTCGCGGGGCGCACCCATCCGCTGCCCAGACCGTTCGTCGTGCTGGCCACGCAGAACCCGATCGAGTCCGAGGGCGTCTATCCGCTGCCGGAGGTGCAGCGCGACCGGTTCCTGTTCCGGGTGCGGGTGGCCCATCCCAGCGCGCACGAGGAGCTGGAGATCCTGAACCGGATGAGCGTCCGGCCGCCGGTGCCCGAGGCGGTGCTCGACCCGGGACGGCTGCTGCGGCTGCAGGACCTGGCCGACGCGGTCTCGGTGCACCAGCTCGTCGCCGACTATGTCGTACGGCTGGTCATGGCCACGCGCATGCCCGCCGAGTACGGCCTGCCCGAGCTGGCCGAGACGATCGAGATCGGGGTGAGCCCGCGTGCGACGCTGGGCCTGATCGCGGCCGGACGGGCGCTCGCACTGCTGCGGGGGCGTGACTACCTGCTGCCCGACGACGTGCGCGACGTGGCCGTCGACGTGATGGCCCACCGGCTGATGCTGACCTTCGACGCGCTGGCCGACGACGTCGACCCCGCCGAGGTGGTGCGCCGGATCCTGCAGGTCGTGCCGCCTCCCCTCGTCGTGTGGAACCGGGACCGGCGGTGAGCCGATGAGTCTCGAGGTGAGTCCCGAGCGGGCGCTGCGGCGGCTGGAGCTGACCGTGCTGCGCCGCCTCGACGGGCTGCTGCAGGGCCGCCACCAGGGGCTGATCCCCGGGCCCGGCAGCGAGCCGGGAGACACCAGGGTCTACGTCCCGGGTGAGGACGACGTGCGCCGGATGGACTGGGCGGTGACCGCGCGCACCACCGTTCCGCACGTGCGCGATCTGATCGCCGACCGGGAGCTGGAGACCTGGGCCCTGGCCGACCTGTCGGCCAGCATGGACTTCGGCACCGCCGACATGGCCAAGCGCGATCTGGTGGTGTCGGCCGTGGGCGCCATCGGGTTCCTGGCGGGTCGCGTGGGCGACCGGTTCGGCGCCTATGTCCTGCACGGCCACGACGTCCACCGCTATCCGGCCCGGCCCGGCCGGCCCGCGTTGTACGGGCTGCTGCACACGCTGCTGGCCGCCCCCGAGGCCGCGGGGTCGGCCGATCTCGGGCAGGCGATCGAGACGATGGCGGCGGCGCATCTCAAGCGGGGCCTGCGGGTGATCGTGTCGGACTTCCTGAACGGCTCCTCGGCCGAGACGCGGGAGTGGGAGCGGCCGCTGCGCCGCCTGGCCGCCCGCCAGCAGGTGCTCGCGGTGGAGGTGATCGACCCGCGCGAGCTCGACCTGCCCGACATCGGGCTGGTCACGTTCACCGATCCGGAGACCGGGCGCTCGCGCGACGTGCACCTGTCGCGGCGGGTGCGGGAGCGGTACGCCGCGGCGGCGGCCGCCCAGCGTGCGGCCAACCGGGCCGCGCTGCGCCGCGCCGGCGCCGGGCATCTCGTCCTGCGCACCGACCGCGACTGGGTCGCCGACCTCGCCAGGTTCGTGCTGGGGCAGCGGCGCAGCGCGCGGCGGTCGCTCTCCGGGCGGGGGGCGGTGCGGTGAGGTTCCTGTCCCCCGGCTGGCTGTGGCTGTTCGTGGCGCTGGCCGCGCTGGCGGCCGGATATGTGGTGCTGCAGTTCCGGCGCCGCCGCTACACGGTGCGGTTCACCAACCTGGCGCTGCTGTCGCTGGTCGCCCCCGACCGGCCGGCCTGGCGGCGGCATGTCCCGGCCGCGCTGTTCCTGGTGATGATGAGCCTGCTGATCGTCGGGGCGGCGCGGCCGAGCGGGGAGGTGCGGGTGCCGCGTGACCGCGCCACGATCATCATCGCGGTGGACATCTCGCTGTCGATGGACGCCGGGGACGTGCCGCCGAGCCGGCTGGTCGCGGCCAAGCAGGCGGCCCAGCAGTTCGTCGCCGACCTGCCCGAGCGGTTCAACGTGGGCGTGGTGACCTTCGCCAGGTCGGCGGCCGTGGTCGTCTCCCCCACCACCGACCACGCGGCGGTCACGGCGGCGATCGCCAACCTGACCACCCGGCCGGGCACGGCGATCGGCGAGGCGGTGTTCAACTCGCTCGACTCGATCAGGTCGTTCGACCAGCGCGCGGTGACCGATCCGCCGCCGTCGGCGATCGTGCTTTTGTCGGACGGGGACAACACCTCCGGCCGGTCGGTCGCCGACGCGATCGAGGCGGCGCTGCACGCGAAGGTGCCGGTCTCCACGATCGCGTACGGCACGCCCGAGGGCACGGTGAACATCGACAACCGGCCGGTGCTCGTGCCGGTGAACAAGAGCACGCTGAAGTCGCTGGCCGAGGGCACGGGCGGCCGGGCCTACGCCGCGGAGTCGAGCACCCAGCTGCGGGAGGTGTACGCGCAGATCGGAACGTCACTCGGCTACCGGCTGGTGCATCAGGAGATCACCCAGCGGTTCATCCTGGGGGCGGTCGCGGCCGGGCTGCTGCTCGCCGGGGCCGCCATGCTCCTGGGCTCCCGCATTCCGTAGCGTTGGTACGTTTGCCCCGTGGCGCATTACTTCGAGGAGAGTCCGGAGGCGGCCGGCCGGCCCGGCGTGGTCACGCTGGTCCTGCCGGATCTGCATCTGCGGCTGGAGACCGACAGCGGGGTGTTCTCACCGGGCCGGGTCGATCCCGGCACCCGGGTGCTGCTGGAGACCGTGCCGCCACCGCCGGAGGAGGGCGACCTGCTCGATCTGGGCTGCGGCTACGGCCCGATCGCGCTCACCATGGCCGCACGCGCGCCACGGGCGACCGTGTGGGCCGTCGACGTGAACCGCCGGTCGATCGACCTGTGCGCGCGCAATGCCCACGGCGCCGGCCTTGACAAAGTAAGGTCGGTGCACGTGGACGAGGTTCCCGACGATGTCCGGTTCCGCGCCATCTGGTCCAACCCGGCGATCCGGATCGGCAAGCAGGCCCTGCAGGAGATGCTCACCCGGTGGCTGGACCGGCTCACCCCCGACGGCGCCGCCTTCCTCGTCGTGCAGAAGCATCTGGGCTCCGACTCGCTGCAGCGGTGGCTGAACGACCAGGGCTGGCCCGCCGTACGGCTGGCCTCCCGCTCCGCCTACCGCGTGCTGCGGGCCGGCGCCCGGCCGGTGGAGGCCCGATGACCGCCGAACCGACCGCCGGTGGAACGAGCGCCGGCAAGCAGTCCACCGGGCGCAGGCAGCTCAGGCCGACCGACGTGAAGCGGCTCAACCGCACCTGGCGGCGCGGCACGCAGGGCCGGCTCGCGCTGATCCTGGAGTCGGTCACCGGGCCGTTCAACATCGGATCGATCTTCCGTACGGCCGCCGCCTTCGGCGTGGAGACGATCTGGCTGGCGGGCAACGCCACCCCGCCGACCAACCCCAAGGCGCAGAAGACCGCCCTCGGCACCGACCGGCTGGTCGAGTGGCACGAGGCGGTCCCGGCCGTCGAGGCCGTCGGCGCCGCCAGGGAGCAGGGCTTCCGGGTCGTCGCCGTGGAGCTGACCGGCGACGCCGTACCACTGCCGCAGGCCGCGCTGGACGGCGATGTGTGCCTCCTGCTGGGCGGGGAGGACCACGGCTGCTCCCCCGCCGCGCTGGAGGCGGCCGATGCGGTGGTCTACATCCCCCAGGTGGGCCGGGTCGGGTCGGTCAACGTGTCCATCGCGGCGGGGATCGTGATGGCCGAGGCCCGCCGCCAGGAGTGGGCCACGCCGTCTCCGTCCCCTGCCTCCGGGGCCCCCTCATGATGCGGGGCTTCGACTTCCTCGACCACCCCGGGCCGCTGGCGTTCGCGCACCGCGGCGGCGCAGCGGAGGGCCACGAGAACACGATGCCCGCCTTCGCCAGGGCGGTCGAGCTCGGCTACACCTACCTGGAGACCGACGCCCACGCGACCGCCGACGGAGTGCTGCTGGCGTTCCACGACCACACCCTGGACCGGGTCACCGACCGCAGGGGACGGATCTCCGCGCTGCCCTACCGGGAGGTGCGCCGGGCGCGCATCGCCGGCCGGGAGGAGATCCCGCTGATCGAGGACCTCCTCGGCACCTGGCCCGACGTGCGGTTCAACATCGACGTCAAGGAGAGCCCGGCCATCCTTCCGCTGGCCCGGGCCATCCGGCGCACCCGCGCCTACGACCGGGTGTGCCTGACGTCGTTCTCCGACGTGCGGCTGGCCCAGGCGCGCCGGGCGATCGGCCGGGAGGTCTGCTCTTCGCTGGGCCCGCGCGGGATCGTCGCGCTGCGCGCGGCGTCGGTCGGCAACGGGTACGGCCGGCTGCTCGCGCGGCTCGCCCAGGCGGGTGTGCCGTGCGCGCAGGTCCCGCTCGGGCTGTTCGGGCTCCGTTTCATCACCCGGCCCCTGGTTCGTACGGCCCACGCCATCGGCATGCAGGTGCACGTGTGGACCGTGAACGACCCCGCCGTCATGGGGCGGCTGCTCGACCTCGGCGTCGACGGGGTGATGACCGACAACATCACGGGCCTGCGCGAGGTGCTGAAGTCGCGCGGCCAGTGGCACCTCGACGGCGACCGTCCGGGCCGCTGACCGGTATCGCCCGCAGGGAGAGCAGGGCGGCGACGGCCGCGACGGCGATCGTCAGCGTCATGGACAGCGCGGTGGCGCCGCCCAGGGAGACCAGCGGGGGCACCACCGCGCCGGCGAGCCACCCCAGCACGCCCATGAGCGCCGAGGCGGTGCCGGCCCGCTCCCCGTGCGGGGTGAGGGCGAGCGCGCTGCCGTTGGGCGAGACGACCCCGCCGCTGGAGACCATGAGGAACAGCCCGGGCAGCAGCACGGGCAACCCCCAGCCGGCCGCCACACCGCCGAGCGCGACCACGCTGCCCACCGTGCAGACCAGCAGTCCCGCCGCCAGCATCCCGCGGGGGCCGAACCGGCCCACCAGCAGACCGTTGACGTTGCCGGCGAGGACGATCCCGACGGAGTTCACCGCGAAGATCACCGAGAAGAGCCGCGGATCGACCCCGTACTCCTGCTGGAACACGAACGAGCTGAGCGCGATGTAGGTGAACAGCGTGCACGACGACAGCGACATCATCAGGCAGAACCCGATGAAGCTCCGGTCGCGGGCGAGCACGGCGAACTGCCGTCCGGTCGCGCCCAGGCCGCCGGAGTGGCGGGCGGCGGGCGCGAGCGTCTCCCGGACGCCCAGCGCCACCAGGAACAGCAGGACGCCGATGACGGAGAGGGAGACGAACAGCCCGCGCCAGTCCATGAAACGGGACAGCTGAGCGCCGGCGAGCGGCGCGGCCACCGGGGCCAGGCCGCTGACGATCATGAGCATCGAGTAGACCCGGGCGGCGGCCGCGCCGTCGAAAAGGTCACGGACGATCGCCCGGGCGATCACCAGTCCGGCGGCGCCGGCCAGCCCCTGCACCAGCCGCAGGCCGATCAGCGACCAGATGCCGGGGGCGAGCGCGCACAGCAGCGAGGTCACGGCGTACGCCCCCACCCCGATCAGCAGCGGCACGCGGCGGCCCACCCGGTCGCTGAGCGGACCGGCCAGGAGCTGGCCGAGCGCCAGCCCGACCAGGCACATCGACATGGTGAGCTGGGCGAGCGCCTCGGTGGTGCCGAGGTCTCGCCCGAGCTGCGGCAGCGCCGGAAGATAGAGGTCCAGCGACAGCGGTCCGAACGCGGACAGGGCGCCGAGTGTGACCAGCAGGCGCAGCCGACGTGCCCCGCGCGGAGCCGGGTGGGTCACGGCCCCTCTGGGTCGACCACGTCCCGGTCGACCCAGAACGGCTCCAGCAGCGACCTGAGGCGCTCGGCGCCGACCCGCTCCAGCAGCGCCAGGGCGCCGGTGTTGTCGACCAGCTGCTCCATGCGGCTGGCGCCGAACAGCACGGTGCAGGTGGCGGGGTGGGTCAGCGTGAAGGCGACGCACAGCTGGGCCGGGGTGGCGTCGAGCTCGGCCGCGACCCCGGCGATCCCGGCGGCGGCCTCGACGATCTTCTCGCGCACTCCGCCGGGGTCGCGCCCGACCTCTCGCGCGGGCTTGATCTTCCCGGCGAGGATCCCGCCCTCCATGATGTCGGAGGCCTGCAGCGAGATCCCCTGGGCGAACACCTCGGCGAAGGGGGCGCCGTCGGGGATCGACCGCCGGCAGGGGCTGTACTTCAGCTGGGCCAGCTGCGGGCCCGGCGAGCCGGCGGCCAGCGCGTGCCGCCGGATCGTCGTGATCGCGGTGGCCGACCAGTTGTTGACGCCCCAGCAGCCGATGACGCCGTCGCGCTCCAGCTCGGCGAGGTCGCCGGCGAGGCGTTCCAGATCGAGGTCGTCGCGCCGGATGTCGCCGAGGACGGCGATGTCGGCCCGGTCGGTTCCGACGCGGAACAGCGCGCGCTCCAGCTGCTCGCGCAGCGATGTCTCCGGGTAGCCCTCCAGCCAGAGCTTCTCCGACAGCAGGTATTCGTCCCGGTCGATGCCGGCGGCCCGGACGATCGCCGAGAAGAGCACGTCGGTGAAGACCGGGGGGTGTCCCGGCAGGCCGTAGACGCCGACGTCGAACAGGTTGACGCCCAGGTCGACGGCGTGGCGCACCATGGCCACGGCGTCGGCGAAGTCCATCCGGTCGTAGGTGTGCCAGGACCCCAGGGACAGCACGGAGGCCTGCGGGCCGTGCGTGCCGATGCGACGCCGGGGGATGATCTTGTTTTCCGCTGTCATCTGACTCCTCAATCCTTCCACGGGTGGATGACGGCCTTGATCTGTTCGAGCCGGGACATCGACTCGATCGCCTCGCTCGCCGCGCTCAGTCCGACGGGCTCGCCGAACAGCTCGTCCCAGTCGAAGCGCCCCCGGAAGGTACGGAGGAACTCCACCGCCCGGTGGTAGTCGCCGACATCGCCGTTCAGCGAGCCCAGGACGGTCAGCTCCTTGCCCATGATCGTGCCCAGGGCGATCGGGTCGGGGCGGGGGCCGGTGCTGCCGACGACGACGAACCGGCCGCCCCAGGCGGCCATGTCCACGGCCTCGGCCCCGACGCCGGGGGCGCCGGCGAAGTCGAGCACGATGTCGGCGCCCCGGCCGCCGGTGGCGTCCAGCACGGCGGCCACGCGGTCGGTCGCCTGCCCGTCCAGCCCGATCGTGACGTCGGCGCCGAACCGGCGGGCGGTCTCGAGCCGGGCGTCGGGGGCGCCGATCGTGATGACCGTGCCGGCGCCGCCCAGGCTCGCCACGGCCGTGGCCACGATCCCCAGGGCTCCGGCGCCCTGGATCGCGACGGTCGAGCCGGGGCGGATGCCGCCGGCCCGGTCGAAGGCGTGCAGGACGGTCTTGACGGCGCAGCCCGCGCCGGCCGCCCAGGTGTCCTTGACGTCGTCGGGCAGCACGACCTTCAGCGCGCCGGGGGTGACGTAGGCGTGCTCCGCGAGGCCCGCCGTGGCGTGCGGCCAGCGGTCGGAGCGCTGGAGGAATCCGTACCCGCGGTTGGCGCAGGCGACCGGGGAACGCAGCACGGTGCAGCCGTAGCAGTGCCCGCAGACCGACTCCGACCAGCCGATGCGGTCGCCCACCTCGACGGGGCGGCCGAGGGCGTCGACGGTGCCGGGGCCGACCGCCTCGACGGTGCCCATCATCTCGTGCCCGAGCACCATCGGCAGCATGCCCGGCAGGGACATGGCGCCGCTCCACAGGTGGACGTCGGTGGCGCACAGCGTGGCACAGCCGATCTTGACGAGCGCCGCGCCCGGCTCGCACTCGGCGGGCAGCGGAAGTTCCTCGATGGTCAGCGGTCGCCCGTGGACGCGTAGGACCGCCGCCCGGGTAGAGGTGGGCAGTGACATGTGTTCTTTCCTCCGATTCGCTACCCCATAGCAAAATCGTATCTGATTCCGTGTACGGTATACGTACCCTAATCTATGGCGAAGAGGTAGAGGTTGCGCAACAGAACCACGGACGACCCCTCCCCCGCGGACCTCGTCCTGACCGGAGGGCGGATCCACACCATGGACTCCGCCGGCGGCGTCGCCGAAGCGATCGCGGTCCGGGCCGGCCGGATCGCCCGGGTCGGCACGGCCGACGAGGTGGCGCCGCTGATCGGCCGGCGGACCCGGGTCGTCCGGCTGCGCGGCGGGTCGGTGCTCCCCGGCATCAACGACTCCCATCTGCACGGCGTCTGGCTCGGCACGATGTGGCCGCACCTGCTCATGGATCAGCTGGCCGGTGGCGACCACCACCGGCAGGACGGGCCGCCGCAGGCGCGCCTGGAGACGAGCGCCGACCGGCGCCGCGCGATCCTGCGCACCGCCGAGCTGCTGGCCTCGCTCGGGATCACCAGCTACACCGAGCCGGGCCTCGGCCCCGGCGAGGACGACGGGCCGAGCGGCTGCTTCGGCTCGGCCGCGCTCGGCGACTACGCCGACCTCGCCAGGGAAGGCCTGCTCACCGCGCGCGTCACCGCGCTCATGCTGTTCGGCGAGCTCGACGGAGCGAGCTCGCTCAGCGGCCTGACCGAGGGGCTGCGCGCCTTCACCCCGCCCGCCGACGTGCCCGGCCGGTTCCGGGTCGCGGGTGTGAAGATCTTCGCCGACGGCATCCCGCCGATGCGCACGGCCTGGACCGACGAGCCGTACGGCGACGGCACGCACGGCGGCCTCCTCGTCGAGGGGGGCGACGCCGGGGAGCGGGAGGCCGCGCTGATCGCGATGATCGACGCGGCGCACGCGGCGGGCCACCAGATCGGCGTGCACGCGACCGGCAGCCGGACCACACGGGTGGTGGCCGAGGCGTTCGCCGCCGTGCTGAACCGGCGCCCGGGGAACCCCGGCAGGCATTACGTGATCCATGGCGACCTTCTGCGTGCGGAGACTCTGGCGACGATGGCCGCCGCCGGGATCGGCCTGAACACCCAGGCCGAGATCGCGGTGACGACCGAGGACATGCTGACGGCCGCCCTCGGCCCCGGCGTGCTGCCCGAGGCCTGGCCGCTGCGCGACGCGCTGGCCGCCGGGGTCCCGCTCTGCCTGAGCTCCGACGCGCCCGTCCTCACCCCGGACTGGCGGGCCGGGGTCGCGGCGGCGGTGACCCGGCGTGGCCTGGACGGCCGCGTGCGCGGGGAGGCCCAGCGGCTGACGGTCGCCCAGGCCCTGCGGGCGTACACGATCACGCCGGCCTGGCAGGACGGCGCCGAGACCTGGAAGGGGTCTCTCGAGCCGGGCAAGGTCGCCGACCTGTGCGTGCTGGAGGCCGATCCGCTGGAGACGGAGCCGGCGGCGCTCCCCCAGGTCCCGGTGCGCCTCACCATGCTGAACGGCCGGATCGTCTACGAGGGCTAGACCGTCAGTCGGCGACGCGGCGCATGAACCGGTCGACGTAGGAGCGGTACTCGGGGATGAGGGCGCCGTCGGGGAACATCACACAGGTGATGTGCGCTCCGATGGTCATGCTGATGACCTCGCCCGCGAGCTCGTCGATCGCGGGGGCGTCGGCGGGCTCGCCCCTGCCGCGGGTCGCGGAGATCAGGTCGGCCAGCTGGCCGCGCCAGATCTTCAGGTGCTCGCGGTACAGCGTCGCGAGTTCCTCGTTGGCCACCGAGTGCTCCCACAGGGCCAGCAGCACGCGTGCCGATTCGATGCGGTACCCGTCGAGCGGCAGCGCCGCCTCGAGGTAGTGGCGCAGCTCCTCGGCCGGGCCGCCCGACGGATCGCACGCGCCGATCCGCTCGTTCATCGTCTGCAGGACGCTCTGGAACGTGGCCGCGATGATGCTGTCCTTGCTGGGGAAATAGCGCTTCAGCGCGCCGTTGGCGAACCCCGCGGCCGCGGCGATGCTCCGCATGGTCGCGGCCTCGAAACCGCCTCCGATGATGAGCCTCTTCGCGACCTCGACGATCTCTCTGCGCCGCTGGTCGTGATCAATGATCTTCGGCATGTCACACGCTATCCGACGCGAAGTCCGAGCCAGGTCCGCCTGCGCTCCGCCTGTCTGACGGGGTCGGCCACCGGGGAGGCGAGCAGCAGGCGCCGGGTGTAGGGGTGCTCGGGGTCACGAGTGATCCTTTCGTTGTCTCCGGACTCGACGATCTCCCCCTGGTACATGACGGAGATTCGGTGGCAGATGCGCCGCACCACCCCGAGGTCGTGCGACACGAACAGGTAGGAGACGCCGGTCTCACGCTGGATGTCGATGAACAGGTCGATCACCGCCGACTGCGTCGTCAGGTCCAGCGCGCTCACCGGCTCGTCGCAGACGATGAGGCGGGGGCGGCGCACGAGCGCGCGGGCGATGGCGATCCGCTGGCGCTGTCCCCCGGAGAACTCACTGGGGTAGCGGGTGACGGCGTCCGACGGCAGGCGCACGTGCTCGAGCATCTCGGCCACGGCGGCGCGTGCCTCCTCCCGTGGCGCGCCCGAGGCCGTGAGCGGCTCGGCGAGGATCTGCCCGATCGTCATCGTGGGGTCGAGCGAGCCGTACGGGTCCTGGAAGACCACCTGGATGTCGGCGGCGAGGCGCCGCCGGGCGGCTCCCCTGGCGCGGGTGATGTCCTGACCGGCGAAGCCGATCGTGCCGGAGGTCACGGCGGCCAGCCCGAGGATGGCCTTCCCGAGCGTCGACTTGCCCGACCCGCTCTCGCCGACCAGCCCCACGCACTCTCCCGGCCCGATCGTCATCGAGACGCCCTTCAGCGCCCGGAAGGTCGTCTGCCCGCGGCGGTAGTCCACGACGAGGTCGTTCACCTCGAGCAGCGGGCCGCCGTCGCCGTCCTTCATCATGCCTCCACCGCCTGCCCGGCCTGGTCGTGCGCCGCGTCCAGGTCGATGCGGCTCTCCGTGTCGTCCAGTGATGCGCGGATGAGCTCCGCGGTGTACGGGTCGCCGGGATCGGCGAAGATCCGCCCGACGGGCCCGGTCTCGACGACCCTGCCGTCCTTCATCACCACGACCCGGTCGCAGATGTCGGCGACCACGCCGAAGTTGTGCGTGACGATCACGAGCGCCATGCCGTACTCCTCCTGCAGTTCGCGCAGCAGCTCGAGGACCTCGGCCTGCACGGTGACGTCCAGGGCCGTCGTCGGCTCGTCGGCGATCAGCAGGCTCGGCCGGCCGGCCACCGCTCCGGCGATGAGCACCCGCTGGGCCATGCCGCCGGAGAGCTGATGCGGGTAGGACGCCATGACCCGGTCGGGGTCGGTGATGCCGACCCGGAGCAGGATCTCTCGCGCCCGGCCGCGCGCCTCGGCCTTCGGCAGCCGGTGCACGACCCGCAGCGGTTCGACGAGCTGGTGCCCGATCGTGTAGCAGGGGTCGAGGTTGGTCATCGGCTCCTGGGGCACATAGCCGATCTCCGTGCCGAGCAGGGCGTGCCGCCGGCCACGGGGCAGGGCGCCGATCTCGCGCCCGCCGACCCAGATGCCGTCCGCGGTCGCGCGGCCGCCCGCCGGGAGAAGGTCGAGCACGGACAGCACGGTCTGCGACTTGCCCGACCCCGACTCGCCGACGATGCCGAGCACCTCCCTGGGTGCGGCGTCCAGGCACACCCCGTGCACCACCCGCTTGTCGCCGTCCGGCCCGCCGAAGGCGACGCGGAGGTTCTCGATCCGCAGCGCACTGCCCTCGACGGGATGCGCCGGCTCGCCGGTGGGCGCCTCGTCCCCGGCCGCGGGCGCGGAGCCGCGTCCGGCTCTGGTCCCGGGCTCCGCCCGCACGCTCAGCAGGTCGGCCAGGACCGAGCCCATGAACGCCAGCGCCGCGATCGTGATGCCCAGCGCGGCCGACGGCCACAGCAGGATCAGCGGGTGGGTCTGCATGTTGCGGTACCCGTCGTTCATCATCGCGCCCCAGCTTGGGGTCGACGCCGAGCCGATGCCGAGGAACTGCAGGCCGGCCTGCATGCCCATCGCGATGCCCCCGGTGAGGGCGGACTGGATGACGATCGGCGCCCGGACCGCACGCAGCATGTGCGCGCGCAGGATCTGGACGTTGGTGAGCCCCGCGACCCGGGCGGCGTCGATGTAGGGCTCCCTGCGTACGGCCAGGGCCCGGGAACGCGAGATGCGGTAGTAGCCCGGCGCCATGAACACCCCAATGGTGATCATGAGCACGGTGAAGTTCGAACCGGTGCCCGCCGCGACGATGAGCAGCACGATCATTCCGGGCACGGACTGCACTCCGTCGCTGATCGAGGAGCAGATCCGGTCGGTCCGGCCGCCGAAGTAGCCCGCGGCCACGCCGGTGGGCACCCCCAGCAGGATCCCGGTCAGGCAGGCGACCGCCGCGCCGTACAACGTGGTGCGCGCGCCGTACAGCAGCCTGCTGTAGATGTCGCGTCCCGCCGAGTCGCCGCCCATCAGGTGGTCGGGGCCGGGCGGGGCCTTGGTCAGCGTGTAGTCGACGAAGTTGGGGTCGTGCGGCGCGAGCAGCGGGGCCAGCAGCGCCGCGGCGACCACGAGGAGGAACACCGCCAGCGCGACGACGCCCACCGGCCGGCGCAGGTAGCGCGACCAGAGGCCGCGCCTGGCCCGGACCGGCCGGCCCGATGCGGGGAACGTGTCCGTGGTCACTGTTCACGCACCTTCGGGTTGACCCACCCGAGCACGAGATCGAGCAGGAGGTTGACGATGACGACGAAGACGACCGTCACGGCGGTGAGCCCGAGCAGGATCGGAATGTCGCCGATCTGGGAGGCCGACTGGATGAGGCTGCCGATGCCCGGCAGGTTGAAGATGATCTCGACGACGATCGCGCCGCCGAGCAGCCCGACGAACATCAGCGCGAGCACGGTGAGCGCGGCGGGCGAGGCGTTGCGCAGCACGTGCACGGTCACCCGCCACGGGGGCAGCCCGCGCGCCCGCAGCGTACGGACGAAGTCCTGGTTCTGCACCTCCAGGAAGCCGTTGCGCAGTTGCTCCGCGACCATCACGACCGCCCCGATCGCGAGCGACACCGACGGCAGCGTGATCGACCGCAGCCATCCCGTGACGGACTGATCGGGGGACACGTAGCCCACGGCCGGGAACCATCTCAGCTGGATGGCGAACCACATGACCAGCACGAGGCTCACCCAGAACCCCGGCAGCGCGAAGAAGACCACGGAGCCGAGCTTGAGCCCGCGGTCGAGCGTCCCGCCCGGGCGCAGCCCGGTGATGATCCCCACGGCGAGGCCGAGCACGGCCGCCAGCAGGGTGGCGGCCACGACGACCGACAGGGTGACCGGAACGCGCAGCGCGATCTGTTCGGAGACCGGCTGGAGGTTCCGCCACGAGGTGCCGAAATCACCGCGGATCGCGTGCGAGAACCAGTCCCAGAACTGGACGAGCAGCGGCCGTTCCAGCCCCAGTTGCTCCCGCAGCGCCGCCCGCTGGAACGGGGTGGCGCTGTTGCCGAGCAGGCCCGGTGTCGGGTCCCCGATGGCCCGGTGGGCCAGGAAGAACGAACCGCAGGTGACGACCAGGAGGAGGACGAGCCCGGAGAGGATGCGCCGGGCGATGAACTTGAGCATTTCGGACCCCTTCCGCGGTCGCGGCCGCCGCTGCCTCTCGGCCGGCGGCCGCGACCGTGACGCGAGCTAACCGCGCTGGATGAACCGCAGGGTCGGGAACATCATCCCGGTGATCGGGGTCACCGTGACTCCCTTGACGCTGAAGTACGTGTTGTACGCCTGGTACCAGACGTCGTGCCAGGCCAGGTCGACGGCCTTGGCGTTGAACTTGCGCATCAGCTCGATCTGCTCGTCGCCGGTCGCCTCCTCGATCTGGGTGAGGAGCGCCTTCATCTCGGGGAACTCGTCGGTCGAGGGGGTCGGGTTGAACCACTGCTCGGTGGCGAACTGGCCGCTGACCGTCGCCGCCGGGTTGGAGTCCATCGAGATGACGGCCAGGAACATCGGGTAGGTCGGGGCGTTCTTCTGGTAGTCCGGCATCGACACCTCGTCCCAGGTGACCTTGATGCCGAGCTGGCCGAGGGTCTGCTCGGCCGCGGGCTGCCAGGCCTGGAAGATCGGCGACATCGGCATCTTCACGGAGAACCCGTCGGGGTAGCCCGCCTCCGCCATGAGCCGCTTGGCCTTGGCCATGTCATGGGCGTACCGGTCGTTCAGCGCGGCGTCGTAGACCTTGTCCCCCTCGGCGGGGAACACCTGGGTGGTCGCCACTCCGGCGCCCTCGGCCACCGACTTCAGGATCGCCGCGCCGTCGAAGGCGTGGCTGATGGCCTGCCGTACCCGCACGTCGCCCAGCGGCTTCAGCCGGTCCCCGGTGCGGTCAACGAACTGGACGCCGACCCAGGAGGCGACCTTCGAGGCGATGTTCCAGCCCTGCTCCTTGGCCTGGGCGTTGTTCGTGGGGTTGGCGAAGCTGACGTTCAGCTGACCGGACAGCATCGCGTTGAAGCTCGCGGTCTGATCGGTGATGGGGAACAGGCGCACCGACTTGAACGGGTAGGTGGTCTCGTCCCAGTGCTGCGCCTTCTTGGTGAAGACGTACTCCGACCCGGGCGTCGACCGGTCCTTCTCATAGGTGTAGGGGCCCGAGCCGACCGGTCCCGCGGCGAGCGTGCCGGCGTCGATCGCCGCGGGCGAGGCCATCCAGCTGCGGCCGAGGCCCATGAAGTACAGCAGGGCGTCGTCCTTCTTCTTCAGGTGGATTTCGACGGTGTCGGAGTCCACCGCCTTGACGCCGTCGACGTTGAGGTACGCCTGGCCGGATCGGGCGCCGGCCCTGAGGTGTTCGAGGTTCTTCACCACGGCCTCGGCGTCCAAGGGCTTGCCGTCGTCGAAGGTGACCCCCGAACGCAGATCCATGGTGAGCGTCCTGAAGTCGTCGGAGTACGTCCACGACGTGGCGAGCGCGGGGATGGGCTGGGAGTCCTTGTCGAGGGCGATCAGGGGGTCGTAGACCGCGGAAAGGTAGGGGCCGTCGAATCCGATGTCGGCGTTCGCGGGGTCCCAGGATGTGACGTCGAGGAACGAACCGATCTTGAGTTCCTCGACCGCGCCGCCGTCAGCCGATGTGGCGCCGGGGTCGGCGCCGGTGCTCGTGCAGGAGGCCAACGCGAGCGCGATGGCCGCGGTCAGGGCCGCTTTCCAGGTCCTCTTCATGGATCCTTCCTCTCAGGGGCGGGGGCGCTCACGCCGGGTCGACGCGAAGCGGGAAAGGATTGACCTCGTCGTAGCGCTGGGGGGTCCATGGACGAGAGGGGTAGGCGGGGAGGAATCCGCCGCACGCCACCTCGCTGTGCCGGTTGAGTCTACGCATGTGGGCTAAAAACACAATGGCCTATACGAAATCTGATCTGAAAAGAAACGAAGGGGTGGACACGTAAGTCTCCATCTGTAGACTTACGCGCTGTCCTCCCCAGGACGACCGATTCCCATGCGAGGTGTTCGGCACCCTACCCCCAGGAGCAGCAGGTGACCCCCACTCCCGTTCCCTACGATCCGGCACTCGAGCCGGGCCGCGCCGCCATGCTCAGGCTCATCGAGCCGATCCCGCTGCGGGCCGACACGATCACGGCCAACCGCGAGCACTTCGCCTCGATCGTGCCTCCCATCGAGGAGGCGATCGGCGACCGTCCGGTGGCGTACGAGCACGTCACGGTGCCCGGCCCGGCCGGCGCGCCGGACGTGGAGCTGACCGTCCTGCGCCCACGCGACCACACCGGGGACGCGCCGGGGATCTACGGCATCCACGGCGGCGGGATGGTCGTCGGCACCCGCTTCTTCGGCGCGGCCGGGCTGGTGGAGGACGTGCTGCGGTTCGGCGCCGTCGCCGCGACCGTGGAGTATCGCCTGGCCCCGGAGCATCCGGCGCCCGCCGCCGCGGAGGACTGCTACGCGGGCCTGGTCTGGTTCGCCGAGCACGCCGCCGACCTGGGCGTCGACCCGGCCCGGATCATCGTCGGCGGCGCGAGCGCGGGCGGTGGTCTCAGTGCGGCCGTGGCGCTGATGGCCCGTGACCGCGGCGGTCCCGCGCTCGCCGGTCAGATCCTCGACTGTCCCATGATCGACGACCGCAACGAGACGGTCTCCAGCCGCCAGTACGGCGACCTCGGCCCATGGGACGGCGGCAACAACGACACCGCCTGGACCGCCCTGCTCGGCTCTCGGCGCGGCACCGGCGACGTCTCCCCCTACGCGGCGCCCGCGCGCGCGACGGACCTGTCCGGCCTGCCCCCCGCCTTCATCACGGTGGGCGCGGCCGAGGTGTTCCGTGACGAGGCGATCGACTACGCCACCCGGATCTGGGCCACCGGCGGTCGGGCCGAGCTGCACGTCTGGTCGGGCGCCTACCACGGCTTCACGGGATTCTCCCCCGAGGCCGAGGTCTCCCGGGCGGCGGTGGCGGCCCGGGACTCGTGGCTGCGGCGCGTCCTCTCCGTCGATCCCGAGTGATCAGCCATGCGATCTTCGCCTGAGACGGTCGTCACGGTGACCGGCGACATCGCGGCGGACTCCCTCGGGGTGGTGCTCCCCCACGAGCATCTCCTCGGCGATTTCGCCACCCCCTCCGACAGGGCGTTCGACGCGCCGCTCGGCATCGAACTGCTCGGCGAGGTCGGCATGGGCGCGCCCAACAGGGACGACCGGCTGCTCGCCGACGCGGAACTCGCCGCCGGCGAGGCCGCCGCATTCAAGGAAGCGGGCGGCGGCACCCTGGTCGACCTCACGTCCATCGGTCACGGCCGCGATCCGGTCGGCCTGCGCCGGATCTCCGCGGCGACCGGGCTCAACATCGTCATGGGCTCCGGCCGGCATCACCCCGCCCGGACCGGAGGACCCGCCGGCCGCGACGCCGAGAGCCTCACCGAAGAGATCGTCCGAGACCTCACCGAGGGGGTGGACGGGGTGCGTGCGGGCATCATCGGCGAGATCGGGGCGCTCGACCCGGAAGAACCCGACGAGCGCGCCGTCCTGGTCGCGGCCGCACGGGCGTCGGCGATCACGGGCGCCGCCATCTCGATCCGCCGTTCCGGCGATCCGGCCGCCCAGCGGCGCGTGCTCGATCTGCTCGCCGGCGAGGGCGCGGACCTCACGCGCGTCGCCGTCGGGCACTGCGACGCGCTCTCCCCGCGCCCCGACGAGCTCGAGCCGCTCCTCGACCGCGGCGTGTTCGTACAGTTCGACGGGATCGGCCGGCTGCCCTCGGTGCTGAGCGTGTCGGACGACCAGGACGTCGCGGCGGCCGTCCTCGAACTCGCCCGCCGGGGCCATGCCGGGCGGATCCTCCTGTCGCAGGGCGTCTGCGCCAAGGTGCGGCTGCTCGCCTACGGCGGCGGCGGTTACGGATTCATCCTCCGGCAGTTCGTCCCTTACCTGAGGATGCTCGGGGCCGACGACGTGCTCATCGAGACCGTCACCGTGCGCAACCCGAGACGGCTCCTCGCCCGGGAGGCGCACTCGTGAGCCGCCATCCCTTCGAGATCCCGAACATCGCCGGCCGGGTGCTCACCGTCGCGGGCCCGGTGGACCCCTCCCGCCTCGGGCAGACGCTCATGCACGAGCACGTCTTCGTCGACCTGAGGCGGCCGCCGGGGTTCCACCGGCCGGGCGAGGACTCCCCCGAGGCCGCCGAGCCGCTCACCCTCGCCAACCTCGCGAGCGTACGCCACGGGCGGCCGAACGCGGACAACGACGTGCTGGGCGACTTCGACGAGATGCTCGCCGAGGTGCTGGCCTTCGCCCGCGCCGGAGGCGGCACGATGGTCGAGGTCTCCCCCATCGGCCTGGGCCGGGATCCCGAGGCGCTGCTGCGGATGTCCCGGGCCAGCGGGCTCAACGTCGTCATGGGCGGAGGCTGGTACACCCCGACCTTCCATCCGCCGGACATGGGCGAGCGGACCGTCGACGAGCTCGCCGACGTCATCGTGCGCGACATCGTGATCGGGGTCGGCGGCACGGGTGTCCGCTCGGGCATCATCGGCGAGGTCGGCGCGGAGTCCGCGCCGCTGACCGACGACGAGCTCAAGAGCGTGCGGGCGAGCGGACGCGCGAGCGGGATCACCGGCGCACCCGTCACCTTCCATGTCGGCGGCGTCGGCGAGGAGAAGCTCCGGGTGCTCGACATCCTGGAGGAGGAGGGCGTCGCCCCGTCGAACGTCGTCATGGGGCACGCCGCGGAGATCCTGACCGATCCGTCGCTCGCCGAGCGTCTTCTCGCGCGCGGCGTCTTCGTGGAGTTCGACTTCCTGGCCTCGCCCGGCAGCCCGTGGGGCCATCTCGTCCTCACCAGCGATCACAAGATCGCCCGGGGGATCGCCGACCTGGTCGAGCGGGGTCACGCGGGCCAGATCGTGCTGGGCCACGACGTGTGCCAGAAGATCCAGCTCAAGCGGTACGGCGGCCAGGGGTACGACTACATCCCGCGCCACTTCCTGCCGGCCCTGCGCCGCCTCGGCGTGAGCGAGCGGGCCATCCACATGATCATGGTCGAGAACCCGGCGCGTGCGCTCGCTTTCACCGACCCGATGAGGGAGAAGCCATGACGATCACTCCGACCCCCTTCGACCCGGCCATACGCGAGGTGCTCGACCGGATGCCGCCGACGGCGGGGCCCGCGCCCTCGCTCGAGACGATCCCGGCCATGCGCGAGGCCGGCCGGAGCATGTTCACGCGGCCGGTCGCCGACGTGATCGGCGGGCGGGAGATCGACGCCGAGGAGCGCACGATCCCCGGGCCCGAGGGCGCCCCGGATCTCGAGATCACCGTGCTGCGCCCGCGGCGCGTGAGCGCTCCCGTCCCGGGGCTCTACAACATCCACGGCGGTGGCATGATCACCGGTCATCGCCATATGGACACCCCACGCCTCGCCGACCTCGTCGAGGAGCTCGGCGTCGTCGCCGTCAACGTCGAGTACCGCCTCGCCCCCGAGCACCCGGATCCGGCGCCGGTGGAGGACTGCTACGCCGGGCTGACCTGGATGTCGGAGCACGCCGCCGAGCTCGGCGTCGATCCCCGGCGCATCGTCGTCATGGGCGGCAGCGCGGGGGGCGGCCTGGCGGCGGGGGTGGTCCTGCTGGCGCGCGACCGCGGGGGGCCGCGTCCGGCCGGGCAGCTGCTGCTGTGCCCGATGCTCGACGATCGCAACACGACCGTCTCCAGCCATCAGTACGACGGCATCGGCACCTGGCCGCGCGCGATGAACCTGCTGGGGTGGCGGGCGCTGCTCGGCGAGAAGGCGGGCGACCCCGCGGCCGACGTGTCGATCTACGCGGCGCCGGCGCGGGCAACCGACCTGTCGGGCCTGCCG
Organism: Sphaerimonospora mesophila NBRC 14179 = JCM 3151; assembly: GCA_001552515.1. GTDB lineage: Bacteria > Actinomycetota > Actinomycetes > Streptosporangiales > Streptosporangiaceae > Sphaerimonospora > Sphaerimonospora mesophila. The sequence continues at coordinate 9,958 of BCRI01000031.1, read as the reverse complement.
CCCGCCTTCGTCGAGGCCGGCAGCGCCGAGCTGTTCCGCGACGAGAACGTGGCGTACGCCTCGCGCATCTGGGCCGCGGGAGGACAGGCGGAGCTGCACATCTGGAGCGGGGCCTGCCACGGCTTCGACATCTTCGCCCCGGACCACGAGGTGACCCGGGCCGCCCTCTCCGCTCGCCTGTCATGGCTCCGCCGCGTCCTCAACGGCTGACCGGCCCGGCCGGTCCGGTCGATCTAGTCGGTCCCCCAGGAGGCGTCGGGGCGCACCACGTCGCGGTCGATCCACAGGTCGGCGACGGCGTCGCGCAGCCCGTCGCCGTGCCGGGCCAGCAGGTCGAGCGCGCCCAGGTTGTCGTCGAGCTGGCTCAGCCTGCTGACCCCGAACAGCACGTTGCCGACGGCGCGGTGGGCCAGGCAGTAGGCGATGGCGAGCTGGGCGGGCGTGGCACCCAGCCGCTCCGCGGTCTCCGCCACGGCCGGGTAGGCCGCCCGGATGCGGTCGCGAATCCCGCCCGGGTCGGCGCCGATCTTCCGCTCGGGGTGCAGCCTGCCCACGAGGATGCCGCCCTCGAAGACGTCGGAGGCCTGCAGACCGAGCCCCGCCCCGTCGAACAGGCGTCCGTACGGCTCGCCCTCGGGCACCGACCGGCGGGCCAGGCTGTACTTGAGCTGGGCGAACGACGGCGGCGTCAGTCCCTCGGCCAGGGCGAAGTCATGGGCCAGCCACACGTCCGCCGCCGACCAGTTGTTCACCCCCCAGGCGTCGAACCGGCCGGCGCGCACCAGCTCGGAGACGTCGGCCACGACGGACCTGATGTCGAGCTCGCCGAAGAAGTCGCCGACCACGACGAAGTCGGCCCGGTCGGTGCCGATCCGCTCCAGCGAGACCTCGATCTGCTCGGCGAAGGAGACCTTGGGGTAGTCCCACAGCCAGAGCTTGCCGCACAGCAGGTAGTCCTCCCGGCGCAGGCCGGCCTCCCGTACGGCCCTGCCGAAGATGACGTCGGTCACCGCGTTCTCGGCGTGCGGGCCGAAGTTGTAGTGGGCGACGTCGAAGAGGTTGACGCCGCGGCCGACCGCGACGCGGATCAGCTCGACCGCGTCGTCCATCTCCATGCGATCCCACGTGTTCCACGAGCCCAGACCGAAGACCGGTACCTGCGGCCCCGCCGCGCCGAGCCTGCGCCGGGGCACCTGACCCGCGTTCCCTGTGTTCACCGTGATCCTCCTTCTAGCCGCTCGAACGCAAATCGTATATCATCTCCAATACTGTTTTGTATCCAAGGAGTGCACATGTCTCACCCGGAGAGCTCCGGCCCCGAGCGCATCCTCGCCGTGGCCACCGGCTACATGGCCGCCAAACAACTGTTCGCGGCCAGTGAGAACGGCGTGTTCGCCGCGTTGGCGCAGGGTCCGGCGGCCATCACCGACCTCGCCGCCCGCACCGGGCTCCCCGAGCGCACCGCTCGCATCCTCGCCGACGCGATGGCCGGCCTCGGCCTGGTGACCAGGACCGACGGGGTGTACGCCAACTCCCCGGCGGCCGCGCGCTACCTCGCCGGAACCGGCGACGACGTCGACCTGCGCCCGTTCCTGGCCTTCCTCGACGGGATCAGCTACGGCCACTGGCTGAACTTCGGCGAGACCGCCCGTACCGCCAAGCCCGCCGACCTCGACCTCGGCGGCGACCGGATGGGCGTGTTCATGACCGGCGTCATGACCTACAACGGCCTGCACGCCAAGATGCTCGCCGAGAACTACGACTTCTCCCGGCATGAGCGGGCCCTCGACCTCGGCGGCCTGTCCGCCGCCTTCCTCACGGAGGCGCTGCGCGCCGCCCCCGGACTGCGCGGCACGTTCTTCTCCGGCGAGTTCATGGCCGACAGCGCCAGAAACGCGATCGCCGAGGCCGGCCTGGCCGACCGCGTCGAGGTGGCCGCGGGCGACCCGCTGACCGGCGAGGTCCCCACCGGATTCGACCTGGTCCTGCTCGAGCACGTCGTGCACCGCTACGACGCCGGGCAGAACCGGCGCATCATCGAGCGGGCCCGCGCCGCGGCCGCGCCCGGCGCCACGCTGCTCCTGCTCGACTTCTTCCTCGACTCCGACGCCGAGCAGCGGACCATCGACGCGCTGCACGCGGCCGAGTACCTGGTGATCGACGGCACGGTCGTCTACCCCGAGGACGAGGTGCGCGACTGGCTGCGCGACGCCGGCTGGGAGCCCGTCGAGACCCGCGCGCTGCCGGGCAGCCCGCGCGTCATCATCGCGGAGGCACGATGACCGCGGCGGCCGCCGAGACCGCGGCCGGCCGGGTCGTCCTGGTCACCGGCGGCGCGAGCGGGATCGGCCGGGCCGTCGCCCAGGCGTTCGCCGAGGCCGGCGACCGGGTCGCGATCGCGGACGTCGACGCGGCGGCGGCGGGCGAGGCAGCGGCCGAGTTGGGCGCGCTCGCCGTGACGGTCGACATCACCGACGCCGGGTCGGTCGCGGCAGGTCTGGCGCGGGTGGCCGCCGAGCTCGGGCCGGTCGAGGTCCTCGTCAACAACGCGGGAATCGTCGCGGGCGGCGGCCCGTTGGTGTCCCTGCCCGTCGAGGTCCTCGACCGCGTCATCGCGGTGAACGTACGCGGCACCTTCCTCGTCACGCAGGCGGCGGCCGCCCAGATGATCGAGACCGGGCGCGGCGGCTGCGTCGTCAACATCAGCTCGATCGGCGCCCGCCAGCCCACCCCCGGCCTCGGGCACTACGAGGCCACGAAGGCGGCCGTCGACGCGCTCACCCGCACCGGCGCGATCGAGCTCGCCGGGCACGGCATCCGGGTGAACGGCGTGGCGCCCGGCCCGGTGCACACCCCGATGACGGCCGGGCTCATGGACGACCCGCAGGCGCGCGGCGCGTGGGAGGCCCGCATCCCGCTGGGCCGGATCGCCGTCCCCGGCGACCTCACCCCGCTGGTCGTTTTCCTCGCCTCACCGCAGGCGCGGCACATCACCGGCGCCGTCGTCCAGGTCGACGGCGGCCAGCTCCTCACCTGATTTCGCAGCAGCGCACGGAACCGCCCCCTCCGGGTGAGGGGGCGGTTCAGGCGGACAGCGAGGAGGACGTACGCGACGCCGCCGAGGTGTGGGCGTCGTGCAGCGCGTCGGCGGTCGCGACCTTGTGCGCGCAGGCCACCCGCTCGATCTCGGCGGCGTCTGCGCCGGCCTCGATGAGGTCCAGCATGTGGTCGTGCTCCTGCACCGAGCGGCGGGCACGGCCGGGCACATAGCTGAACGACGAGCGCCGCATGTGGTCCAGCCGGGCCCACTCCGAGCTCAGCAGCGAGCTCAGGTGCTCGTCGGGGCAGTGCCGGTAGATGGAGAAGTGGAACTCCCGGTTGAGCGCGGTGAACGACGCGGGGTCGAACTGCTCGAGGGCCTCGGTCATCCGCCTGTTGATGTCACGGGATGCCGCGACGTGCTCCGGCGTCATGAGCGGGGCGGAGATCGCCGTGGCGTACCCCTCCAGGCGCGCCAGCACCTGCAGCGTGTGCTCCACCTGACGGGCGTCGAACACCGCGACCCGTGCCCCGATGTTGCGCACGACCTCGACGAGGCCGTCGGACTGCAGGCGGCGCAGCGCCTCGCGCAGCGGGATCGTGCTCACGCCGATCTCCCTGGCCAGCTGGTCCATCACCAGCCGATAACCCGGGCCGTAGGTGCCGTCGAGGATCCGTGAACGCAGCAGTTCGTAGCTGATCTCTGCTTTGGACGCCTTCTCCTTGGCGGAACTCACCGAAGTCCCCTCACTCTCGGCCTGCTAGAGCCTTGACGACGGCCGCCCGGAACTCGGCGCTCGCCAGAGCCTGGAAGTGGTCGCCGGGAACCATGACCGGATCCGCCGCGCCGGCGAGTCCGACGATACGCTCAATTCCGCGGGCCATCATGTCGTCTCGACCGACGACGAACACGGGCGGGGTCCGCCCGGTCCAGCGGCCCGGGTCGAACGGCGTGCTCCGCAGCCCCTCCACGCAGGTCGCCAGGCCGGGGGCCCGGTCGCCCTGTCCGCCGAGCATCGCGGCGATCATCGAGGTGACCGGATCGGCCGGCTCCGGGCCGCCGGCGATCGCCGCGCGCAGGGCGTCGATGTCCACCGCCGCGAACGGCTCGGTGGGGCTGAGCCCGCCGAGGACGGCGCGGCGTACCCGCCCGGGAGCGGCCTCGGGCAGTTCCCAGGCGACCCGCGCGCCGAGCGAGTAGCCCACCACGTCGAAGGCGCCGTCGTCGGCACCGGCGACGGCGCTGCCCGGGGATCCGGCGAGCGCGGCGTCGAGCGCGGCGACCAATGCGGCGGCGATCGCGTCCGCCCCGGCCTCCGCCGCGGTCGCGGGGGCCGGGCTCGCCCCGTGTGCCGGGAGATCGGCCACGACGACGGTCCGCCCGGCGTCGGTCAGCGCGGCCGCCATCCCGGTGTCGACCCAGTCCCGGCGCCCATCGGAGCACAGGCCGTGGAGCAGGAGCACGGGCGGCATGCCCTCGTCGGGCCGGTCGGGAATGTGGATGTGGGCGGCCAGGGGGATCGCCATGATGGACACCTCGTCATAGCAGGTTTCGCATACGATTTATGATCCTACTGCACGGTACGCCCCTCGTGGGCGAGGACCGGCACGGGGAAGTCGACGACGACCTGACCGGTGCCGGTGCTGCCGAAGTAGGGGCACAACTGCTCGCCCCTGCCGGTGTAGCCGTCCCAGCCCAGCAGGCCGAAGAGCATCGCCGTGTCGGCCATCGCGCCCTCACCGGAGCAGCGCACGTTGTAGTCGGCGAGCATGCCGACGAACTCGCCGATCCTGCCCTCCTTCCACATCTCCAGCACGGCCAGGTCGACCGACCGGTTGATCTCACTGCTCACGTCGTCGAGCAGCGACTCGGCGATCTCGTTGGGCGGGAAGGCATGGGACAGGGAGCCACTGGCCAGGAAGGCGACCTTGCGGCCGCTGCGCCGTACGGCCCGCAGGAGGGCCTCGCCGATCCGGCGGTTCTCCTCGATCGTGGAGTACATGTTGCAGCCGATCGGCAGCACGCGGATCGAGGAGTCGCCGTTCATGAAGTACATCGGGACCAGCGTGGCGTACTCCAGCCCCAGGTCCTTGTAGGTGTGCACACGGGCCTTCTGCCCGCCTGCGACGATCTCCTCGCGGATCAGCTCGGCGAGCTCGGGGTCCCCCGGGTAGTCGTACTCCAGATCGTGAATGAAGTGCGGCAGCTCGTGGCTGGCATAGGAGGCCCGGTGCCGTTCCTTGCCGTTCAGATGGAAGCCGATGGTGTTCAGCCAGTGGGTGTCGGCCACGAGGAAGGTCTCGGCGCCACGCTCGCGGGCACGCCTGCCGATCTCCGTCAACGCCTCCTCCGCCGGTCGGCGGATGCCGTAATGCCTGCCCGGCTGGATGGACAGCCAGATCGACGGCACGTGCGTGATCTTGGCGGCCATGACGAGCTCTCCCATGACGCCCCTCTCAAGGTCCACTGATCAAGACATTTGGTACATCTAGCACACAGGCGAGGAGACGCTACAAACCTCTCCGCGGGGGTCGCTCCCCGACATCGGCTCCAGTGTGGTCAAATCATGTACGAATCCAAATATCTTTGTCCACAGATCCTACCCCCTCCGGTCGACTACCGTGCATGAAGTCATATACGATCTGGAGCAGAGTTTCCTCCGCTTCGGCCCGCCCGAGCGGTCGGCGGCACAGGCCCAAGGAGTGTCGAAAAAGTGCTGTCCGTCGCGGGCGCGGGCCCAGATGATGGCAGGACAAGCTTTTGAAACACGACCTGGCACGTGGTCCCCGGGACATCCCTCCCCCGGGGACCACCACCCCTCATCACTCACTCACCGGAGAGCTCCTCGCCGAGCTCGGCAGGGCCGTACCTTCGCCGACGGCTTCCACATCTACGCCGATGACGGAGGCTGCTGTGCGAGTCGCCACGGATGCGGCCGCCTTTATATGGGGACGGGAGGGGTTCCGCCGCGTACGGCGATCCACCGTTCGATCCGGCCGACGGCGTCGGGGATGAGGTACACCCTGCGTTCCTTGTCGCCTTTGCCGCGGACCTTCAGCGACCGGTCGCCCGGCCGGTAGTCGGCGATGGCGAAGGCGGCGAGTTCGGAGCGGCGGCATCCGGTCGAGTACAGGGTCGCGGCGATCGGCCGTCGCGGGCGCCGGTGAGAAGCCCGGCATCGGTCCGTCGACGGCCTCGGCGTCGCACACGCCGAGGAGGGTTCCGAGGACCTCCGGGGGACGTCGTTCCCGGCCGGTTCACGGGTGCCGGCGACGGATTCGACGTCGGCGGCCCTGTGGTAGGTCTCGGAGTCCATCAGGCCCGGCCGCCACGCCTCTTTGAGGACGCGCCGGAGCGCGTTGAGATGCCTGTGTGCGGGGGACGAGCCCTGTTGTAGGAGCATCGCCGGATGTGCGTGGTGTGGGCGTAGGTGAGCCGGTACGAACTCAAGAAGGAGACCGGAAAGGACTGCGATGAGTTTCCGTTCGCGTCGACTTTGCAAGGGTCGGCACGCGCCGATCCTCCGCACAACTTCTCGGTCTGGATGATGGATGCCACTGAGAATCAACGGCACGGAGACGTGCTGAGGGCCTGGTACCAAAACAATCGAATCTTGAACTACGATGAATACTGGATTGACATCCAGTAGCATCCTCGGAGGGATTCATCTGGATGCGCCAGGTCGGCGATCCAGATGGATCTCACTTCCTACATCAAAGCAGAGAGGAAAAGTTGTGGCAAAAATCATCAAAGAACTACTTGATTCGCGCGATATATCGAAATATTTGGATGGTATCGCAGACGTTGACGCGGAGTGGGATCTGTATGAAATAGATACGGTCGAGTGGGTCGCCGCAGGTGACAACGGGATCGCGATCAACGAGCGGGGCAGCGAAAGATGTCTCATCAAATACGAGCTCTGGGATGGGCCGCCGCCTCCCATCGACTCCTGGGACAGGTCGTGGTCCGGGAGCGTCCGGTTGACCTCCGGAAAGGTGTTCGCCATGAGTGGCTATTCCGGTGGGACCTCCTACGGTGAAGAATTCGACCTCGGCCGACCGGATAGCGTCTGGCAAGTCAGAGTCCATCGCAAGTCCCTCGCTCACGAAGAATTCACACCGGAAATTGTCAGCTTCACCCTGCTTAAATTACAATTTTGGCCGGGGTCACTCCAGGCTGGACTCAACAATTCGACGTTGACCCTTCAGTTGTAGATTCTCACCCCCGCGGCAGTTTCAGGGGAATAGAATTGGAGCTCGCCATGGCTTTCCGGTGATCTTCCGAACATGCTGACGCTGACTTCGAATAGCGATGGTTCCACGTAATCAATACAGGCCAGGACTATTGAACCACTCCTCGTCTCTCCCCGGACACGGCATGCGCAGGGAGGTCATTCCTGTTCCAAAGTCAGCCCGTAAGCACGCGCTGGCAGCCCGCCCCCCGGGGAGACCCGGCGAGTTGCCCCCGGAACAGGGCTCACTCCACCTGGCGGGTGGGGATGTAGGTCGAGCCGTCACGGCGTGGGGTGGGAAACCCGTTGACCTCCAGCACCGCCGACCACATGGCCGGCGCCTCGTGATCGGACGGGAAGAATCGCGGGTCGTAGGCGATCCTGCCGATCAGGCTGATGTGGGTCGAGCACGAATCCCCTCCCCTTCGCCGTGGCCTGCCGCCGGGATGGGCTGCCGCGTACGGTGACCACGGTCGGGATGCGAAGACCCCGGTCCCCGGCCACGGCCGAGAACGGGGGGAGCCGTATCGACCTGTCAGTACCGGTGAGACCGCCGCCCATCGGTCCGCCGTGCCTGCGCGTTCGCCGGTTCCGGGCTGGAATGTCCCCCTCGTCCGCGTCTCCGGCGGTCTTCCCGGCCTGCGACGCTCGGCTTCGCCGACACCGACCGGCGGATCGCCGACACCGCCTGGGCCTTTCTCACCACCTTCTCCGACGCCGTCGTCCCCTGCGAGGTCCCCGTCGAGCTTCCCGACCCTGCTCCCTGCTGGAGCGCACTACGCGGGACCGACGCGGACGCACAGATCGGCGCCGGCCCTCGTGCCGCCCTCATGAGCGCAGTGGACGATCTGTTCGCCGAGTACGACGTCCTCGCCACGCCGACCACCCCCAACCCTCCGCACGGACACCAAGGCCCCGGCGACGTCATGAGCGTGGCCCTGACCTGGGCCTTCAACATCACCGGCCATCCCGCCATCAGCATCCCCGCAGGCCGGACCGGGACCGGCTAACCCGTCGGCCTCCAACTGGTCGCCCGCCCGGGCCGCGAGGCCGACCTCCTGTCCATCGCCGTTGCCGCCGAACCGATCATCTCCTAACCCGAAGACGAGCCCCGAGGCCCCGAGATCAATCGGACCATCCGCGCCCGGCAGGAATCCGAGCGTCATGATCACGGCCCGGCCCAGGGTGCCGCGCGGGGGTCCGTCCAGCCAACGAAGACACCGGACAAGTCCCTACAGTCCCTCCTGCCGCTCAGGTAGCGAAGGCTTCGGGGCGGGGAAGGGTCAGGGTGTCGACTGCGGCTGACGATGTGTGCACGTCAGGCCCGCTTACCTCCTGGCGATCTCCCCTTGTCCCCTGTCCGCTGCGATAGCACCCGTCAGTCGCCCGGCGGGGCAGAAGGCTCCTCCATGGCCTTCTACAGGTCAGGGCTTCGCCCCCGCATGTTCCTTCCACGCCAGCCCGGCCCGCTCGAAGTCCCGCCCGCGCCAGCCACACCCCTATAGCGAGGGACGATCACCGGCTCGCGGGCGTGGCCGGTGTCGACGCCAATGCTTTGCTGTCCCTGCGTTCCCAGACCCTGATCTCGCGGAAACGCCTCACTCCGGGACGCAGTGCACGAGGGAGAAGACGCTGAGCAGCCTGTCCGTGGGGTTCTTGGCCCTGACCTCGTAGCTGCGGGGTTTGCCGTCGGCGTCGAACACCAGGGCCGCCTTGGACACGATGACGTCCGGCACGGCCGCCTCGTTGTGCAAATCAGTGATCTCGTAGCCGCCGCTCACCGCGATTTGCCCGCGCAGGCACTTGCCGATGTAGGACCCTTCGGTGTGCGGATGCAGCAACATGCTCAGATAGCCCTCGAATTGGCCGTCGAACGGGTTCGGCCCCTCGGGACCCGTGGGTCCGGCAGGGCCCGCGGGACCGGTGGGGCCCGTGGGACCCTGCTGGTTCCATGTGATGACCCGCTCCCCGGTCGCGCACCCTTCCGGACCCGGCTCGCCAGTGGGCGCCAGTTCCGCCTGCGTCATTGGGGAGGGCGACGGGTTGGCCGTGGGCCGCGCGGTGCTGGGAACGCGCAGCGTGCCGCTTGACGTGACGCACGCTGTGATCACATTGTCGGAGGCCATCACCCCGGCGACCGCCACCCCCGAGCCTCCCACGATCAGCCCCGCCACCGCTCCGGCCGCCAGCATGGTCTTCCTGCCGCTCATCGTGCCCCTTCCTGCCGTATGACGACCCCACGCCGTCGGGATGACGCCCACCGTTGGGCATGGCACTGGTAACTGGCTTGGAAGCCGCTTGATCTTCAGGGCGTCCGAGTGATCGCCCGAAAGATCTTGAGCCGGTTGGGGCGTGCTTCGGGGGCGAGGAACAACGGGACAGCAATTAGCGCTACGGGCTGTTCGAGCAGGTCAGGGCGGTTCACGAAGAACCGTGTTGAGTCGGCTCTTCGGCCCGAACAAGGTGGATGGTCCGGCGCAAACACGATATTTAGCTTTGCCGCAGGTCGCGGCACCGCAGCCGGGCAGCGCGGCGAAGCGCCGCAGTTCCCCGCCGTCATGGCCGCAGCCGTACGTCCTGGAGTGCTGGAGCGGTCGTCTCTGTTTCCGTTCTTCTCTCACGGTCGGCGGTTCCACAGAGCGTGAACGCTGCTGACCCGATCCGTCTCGTGTGCGGTCATGGCGGGG
>BCRI01000030.1 GCA_001552515.1 Sphaerimonospora mesophila NBRC 14179 = JCM 3151 | reverse complement strand
TGGGAGGGCGGGGAGAGCCGGCGGGCCGGGGCCGTTTCGGTGTCGGGCAGCGGATGCGTGCCGGCCCCGCGGTGGACCCGCAACATATGCACGGGTTCGAAGTGTCTGCTGGTCCCGATCGCGTATTCGGCCCGGACGTGTTCGGCGACCTGGTCGCGTGTGAACGGCGCACTGTCGGGGTCGATGAAGATCGAGTAGAGGAACCGGCCATGGTGGACGCCGGGCGGGACGGTCGGCGTGGTCAGGCCGGGCAGGTCGGTCAGGGCCCGGGTGCAGGTGGCGGCGATTTCGGCACGGCGAGCGGTGAAGGCGGGCAGTTTGCGGAACTGCTGGATGCCGATGGCCGCGGTGATGTCTCACCGGAGTGACGGTGACTGGCCGAGCGGCTGGGGCTGTGGGCGTCGTCAGGCTGCTGGACCGTCATCGCGTCGAGCAGGGTGAACAGTTCGTCGATGCGGTGGGTCAACACGGCGCGAAGGTGGGTGGCCAGTCGTTCCCAGTCTTGGCGGGTCGGCGGCCGCCCCGGTGGCAACGCGTCCAGCACCTCACGGATCTCGCCGAGGCTGAGCCCGACCTTCTGCGCCGCGCGGATCATCGCGACCCGGCACGACACGTCGGCGAAGAAGCGCCGTTGGTTGCCGGCCCCCCGCTCGTGGGGCAGCAGTCCCTGGTCGGCGTACCAACGCACGGCCGATGGGGCGATCTGCATGCGCTCGGCGACTTGACCGACGGTCAGTCCGGTGACGTGCCAGTCGAAACTCACCCGTTGATCGTGTCGCGTTCGGCGCTTGCCTTCAAGTGCACTTGAACCCCTAGCGTCCGGGGAGTCCCGCGCTGCGGGCCACTGGAGAACAGGAACGGGAGTGGATCGACATGACGGGCGAGCAGACGGTGCTGGTGACCGGGGCGACCGGACGAGTGGGCGGGCAGGTCGTCGCCCAGTTGGCCGGTGCGGGAGATGTGCGGGTGCGTGCGCTGTCTCGCGATCCGGCCGCCGCGTCGGCAGCCCTCGGCCCGAGGGTCGAGGTCGTCGGCGGGGACCTCGCCATGCCCGACACGCTGACCGCCGCCTTGGACGGCGTGGACGCGGTGTTCCTCGTCTTCCCGTCCGTGGCGGCCGACAGGTCGGCGCGGAAGCTGGTGACGATGCTGACGGAGCGTGCCCGGCGAATCGTCTATCTCTCCACCCACGGCGTGCCGGACGAACCGGACCAGCGTGCCGAGCCGGACGGGGGCATCCTCGGTTCCCACGCCCATCTGGAGGGCCTGATCGCTGCCTCGGCCTCCGAGTACACGTTTCTGCGGTCGAGTGGGTTCGCCGCCAATACGCTGGCCTGGGCCGGGCAGATCCGCCGGTCGGACGTGCTGCGCTGGTTCCTCCCCGAGGCCAGGCGCGCGCTGGTGCACGAGGCCGACCTCGCCGCGGTGGGAGTGCGCGCCTTGACCGAGGACGGGCACCACCGCATGGCCTATCACCTGACCGGCCCCGAACAGCTCACGCAGATCGAGCAGCTCGCCGCTATCGGCGACGCGCTCGGTCGAACGTTGCGCTTCGAAGAGATCGACGCGGCCGAAGCCGGTGCAGAGTTGTTCCCCGGCCTGCCCAGCGAGGTGGTCGCCTCCATCATCGCCGGTCAGGCCGCGATGGTGGCACAGCCCGAGCCGGTCACCGACACCGTGGCACGGCTGACCGGCCGGCCCGCGTCGTCGTTCGCGCAGTGGGCCCGGGACCACGTCGGCGACTTCACGGAAACACGTGAGGTTCGTGGGGGTAGAGCGGCGAGGTGAACACCCGTACGCCGAAGGCGCACAGGCGTTCGATCCGGTCCCCCCTCCGCGAGAGGGTAGGCGATCGGCCAGGGCCGGCCGACCAGAGGTCAGCGGAGTCGAAGCAGGCCCACACCTTGGCCGGCGCGCGTTCCGGCATGAAATGGGTGTGCACGTCGATCAGCCCCGGCAGGCACGTCGATCAGCCCCGGCAGGCCCGGGCCCTGCCAGAACGCGTGACCTGCCGAATGCCGGTGCCATTGCGCCTCGACACCGTGCTCACGCCGTCAGGGGATGGCGGGGCAGGTCGATCTTCCGGACCTTGCCGGAGGCGTTGCGCGGGAGGTCCTCGACGAACAGGACCTCCCGCGGCACCTTGAAGTTCGCGAGCCGCCCGCGGCAGTGCTCGACCAGGTCCTCCGCCGTGATCCGGGCGCCTGGCCGCGCTATGACATAGGCCCGGCCGACCTCGCCCATCCGCTCGTCGGGCACGCCGATCACCGCGGCCTCGGCCACGCCGTCGTGGGCGGCGAGCACCTGCTCGATCTCGGCCGGATAGACGTTGAACCCGCCGACCACGAACATGTCCTTGGATCTGCCGGTGATGGCGAGGTTGCCCCGCTCGTCGAGCCGCCCGCGGTCCCCGGTCACCAGCCAGCCGTCCCTGATGGCCGCCGCCGTGGCCTCCTCGTCATCGAGGTAGCCCAGCATCACGTTGTGACCGCGGACGAGGACCTCGCCGTCCTCCCCCGCCGGCACCGGGTCGCCTTCGGCGTCGGCCACCATCACCTCCACGCCCTCGATCGCGCGACCCGAGGTCGTGGCCACGGTCAGATCGTCGTCCCCCACCGAGCAGGCGGTGACCGTACCGCACGACTCGGTCAGCCCGTAGGCCGTGACGACCTCGGGGAACAGCTCCGCCCGCATCCGCTGGATCAGCGCGACCGGGACCACGGAGGCACCGGTCACCGCGAGCCGCAGCGAGGACAGGTCGAACTCCGGTCGTCGCGGCGCGTCGAGCATCGAGATGTAGAGCGTCGGCGCCCCGGGCAGCACGGTGACCTTCTCGGCCTCGATCAGCCGCATCGTCTCCTCCGGGTCGAACACGGCCTGGAGCACCATCGTGGCCGCCCGGAGCAGGCAGGCGAACACTCCCGCCTTGTATCCGAAGGAGTGGAAGAGCGGGTTGACGATCAGGTAGCGGTCGCCCTGACGCACGCCGGTGCGAGCACACCACCCCCGGTACGTCCGGAGGTTCTGCCGATGGGTGCACATGGCGCCCTTGGATCTGCCGGTGGTGCCGGAGGTGAACAGGATGTCGGCCACGTCGTCGGGGCCTACCGCGGCCGCGCGGGCTGCGGCCTGCCCGTCGGTGACCGCGGCGCCTGCGGCGAGGAAGTCCGCCCAGCTCCGGCTCCCCTCCCGCGACGGCAGATCGTACGTCACCACGATGTCCGGGGCGGGCTCGCCGAGCATGGCCAGGTAGCCGTTGCCGAGGAAGCCGTCCGCCACGAACAGCGCACGCGCACCACTCCGCTCGAGCAGCCAGCGTGCCTCGTCGCCCTTGTACCTGGTGTTGATCGGAACCACGACCGCACCGGCGCTCAGCGCGCCCAGCGCGGTCACGACCCACCGCGCACTGTTGGGCGCCCAGATGGCGACGCGCTCCCCCGGCTCGACGCCCAGTGCGATGAACGCCTTGGCCGCCTCGCCGACCTGGGCGCCCAACTCGGCGTACGTCAGCCGGACCCGGCCGTCCACCACGGCCTCGACGTCCGGGAAGTCCCGCACGGCACGCTCCACGACAGCGGGAATGGTCAGTGCGTCCATCTGCTTCGTCAGCCCCTCTCGTCTCGACGGCTGTGTTCCAGCATGAGGCTTTCTTAGCAATGATGGAATGTTTACCCCGTTGGGTGGTACCCCTTCCCCGATATCGACATCAGGATCCTCCGCATCCGGTCGATCTCGATGCGCTGGTCGGAGTCGACGTGCGAGGCGAACTGGCGGATCTCCGGTTCCTCACCGCCCTTCTCCGCGAGCAGCCGCTCCACCATGCGCAGCGCGCCGGTGTGGTGATAGATCATGTACGTGCAGAAGAGCCGGTCGAACTCCGCACCCCTGGCCTGCTCCAGCTCGGCGAGCTGCGCCTCGGTGAGCATCCCCGGCATGGAGCCGCCGCCGTGGTGACCGTGGCCGGCCCGGCCCACGCTCGGCACCTCCTTCAGACGCGCCCGCAGCCAGCCCTGCATCAGTCCGATCTCGTTCTTCTGCGAGATCTCGATCCGCTCGGCGAGAGTCGCGAGCTCCCTGCTCGTGCCGCGGCCCGCGACCAGGGCGGTCATCCGCAGCGCCTGGGCGTGGTGCTCGATCATCCCCTGCATGAAGCGCACATCGGCCTCGGTGTACCTTCCGCCGCCGGTATCGGGCAGCTCGTCGGCCGGCAGCACCCGGCCCGCCTGTCCCGGTGCCCCCGGCTGGACGACCGGTTCCGCCGAGGAGGCCTCGCAGGCGGACAGGGCGGCGCAGGCGGCGAACACTGCGGCGGTCAGGCGTAACCGCCGGGCCGTACGGGTGCGGCGGGCCGATCTCGCCGGCGGCCCCGCCGCCGCGGTCTCCGGCATGGTCTCCCCCTGTCGGCTGCGCATCGGTCAGATCAGGTTGTCCTCGACCTTGAGCCCGAACTCGCCCTTGCCGTACATGGCGAGGGCGCGTTCGACGTCGTTGGCCACGTGGAGGCTGCCCGCGTGTGCGTCGCGCCAGGCCCGCTCGATGGGGTTGCCGCGGCCGAGCGAGTTGCCGCCCGCCGTCTTGAACAGGATGTCGATCGCCTCGAGCGCCCGTTCCGTGCCGCGGACCTGATCTCTGCGGGCGCGCAGCCGCAGCTCCATCGGGATCCGTTCGCCCCTGACCGCGCATTCGTACATCTCGCGCACGTTGCGGTCCGTCTGCAGGATCGCCGCGTCGATCTCCGAGGCGGCCCGGGCCACCGCCACCTGGGCGAACTGGTCCTCGGCGAACCGTCCGCCGCCGAGGCTGAGCCGCACCCTGTCGCGCATGGCGGCGATGTAGGCGACGTAGCAGCCGGCCACCGCGCCGATCACCGGGGCGGTGATCGCGCTGGTGAACAACGTGCCGAACGGCATGCGGTAGAGGGGCCCGGTGTTCACCTCCTGCCCCGGGCCGCGCAGCCGCGCCTGTTCGTGGTTGCGCATCGTGCGGTGCTCGGGGACGAACACCCGATCGACGATGATGTCGTTGCTGGCCGTGCCGCGCAGTCCGATGACGTCCCAGACGTCCTCGATCCGATAGTCGGTGCGGGGGACCAGGACGGTCATGAAGTCCATCGGCCGGTCCTGCATCAGCGCGCCGAGCAGGGCCCAGGAGGCGTGCTCGCAGCCGGAGGAGAACCGCCACCGGCCCGACAGCTCATATCCGCCCGCCACCCGGGTCAGCCGCCCCACCGGAGAGTACGACGAGGAGATGAGCGCGTCCGGATTCTCCCGCCAGACCTCGTCCTGCGCGGCCTCGGCGAAAAGGCCCAGATGCCAGGGGTGCACGCCGAACACGGCGGCCACCCAGCCGGTGGATCCGCACGCGCCGGAGATCTCGCGGATCGCCTCGAAGAACGCCACCGGCTCGCTCTCGGCCCCGCCGTACCTCTTGGGCTGCAGCATCCGGAAGAGCCCGGCCGCGGTGAGCTCCTGGATCGTCTCCGCCGGAACCCGCCGGTTCTCGTCGGTCGACCCGGCCCGTTCGGCGATCCCGGGCAGCAGCCCGCGGACGGAATCCAGGACCTCGTTGCTCACCTCATTGCTCATGGCGGGGGTTCTCCGTGTCGCGCTCGTCCGGACAGATGCCGTCCATGATGGTGCGTCACGCCGACGCCCGCGTGTCCGGGTCATCCCACCGATACTTCGAGCGCCCCCGGCGCGTACCCGCCGGGGGGCCTACGCGCGCCTGTGGCTCAGCGGGTCTCGTGCCGCCGCTGGCAGGTGATGCAGTATCGGGTGAGCGGCCGGATCTTCAGCCGGTTGAACGGGATCTCGGTGCCGCAGTCGGCGCAGGTGCCGTACGATCCGTCGTCCATCCGCGCGAGGCTCTTGCTGATCTCCGAGATCGCCCGCTCGGTCGCCGCGATCTCCGCGAGCGCGTCCAGGCGTGCCACGGCCTCGCCCCCACCGCCGTCCACCGCGGACCTGAGATCGCGCAGCTGGGTGTTGCGCCGGGAGAGCTGCTCCTCCAGCTCCTCGCGGATGAGCCGCATCTGCACGTCGCTGATCCCGGTGAACTCGTCACTGGTGGTCATGGTCGAAATCCTTTCGGTGAGGGAAGGTCGCGAAGCTCGGTCGTCGAGGTGAGAGATGACCTGCGGCGCGGCAGGCCTGACCGCACCGGCGGGCATGGGAGCCTGGCCGGAACCGGGTGATGGATGTCAGTGCCGGACGAGAGCCGTCATGCGCTCATCCGTATGCGATCCCGGCAGGCCGCGCACTCCTGCTTGTGCGGGGCGAGCCTGAGCTGGGCGACCGGGATGAACGCCTCGCACCGCGTGCAGGTGCCGTACAGCCCGCGGTCCATCCGTTCGATGGCCGCCTCGATCTCGGCGATGTCGTCGAGTGCGGCGCCAGGGGCGCCGAGTCGTTCCTCCAGCAGCACGCGGAGTTCCGCGATTTGCACGATGTGCCGCTGATAATCCTCCATCAGGCGGCGAGCCGATCCGATCTCTGCCATGATGGCATCACTCCAAAATCAACGAACGCGGCGCGCACTGCCCCGGCTCGCTCCGGAGGGCAGGGGTGCAGGCGCGCGAAAATCCGGCCGGTACGCGTAAACGCCCGACCGGCTGAAGCGCCACGTGTGTCGGGTGTGAGAACGAGTGATCAGATGGCGGGAGGGCTACGCGAGCCCGCGGTGCGATGCGCCGTCTGCTGCGGACTGCGTATCGCGCCCGGATCCGGCCAGGTCGGGACGCGCAGCGACGCCAGGCTGTCGGCCGCCCCCGAGGTAGCCGGGTTGCGGAGCCGCCAGAACGCCGGCGGGTGCTCGGACGCGAAGGCGGTGGCCGGCGTCGTCGACGGCTGCGCCATCCATCCCCCGGGTGCCCACACCTGGGCGGCCCCCGTCTGGAGCCGGGTCTGGTCGTCGCCGTACCAGGCGGGCGACGAAGCGACGAGCATCAGGGCGAGCGCGAGCAGGCCCACCGCCACCGAGAAGGCAGTGGACCCGGATCTGCTTCGCCACGAGGTCGCCATGATGCCGACCATAACCCAGCCTGCGAAAAAGAGCACCATCGTTATCCCATTCCCGATCCTGTTGGCGGATACCCGGAAGGGATTGCGGATACGGTGACGTGTTGAACGGGAGAGGAGGAACTATGCGGAGCAGACTCACCGCCGCATTGCTCCTTCTGCTGCCCGTTTTCTTCCTTGCGGCGGGGGCGGCCCCGGCGGAGGCGCAGACGGCGGCCCACCGGGCGGCGACGGCCTACACGGCGCTGCAGTGGGCCGACGACCACGCCACGATCTCGCAGTGGCGGCTGCCCAGGCCCGGGGTGGATCACCAGCAGCGGGTGCCCCGGCTCCAGTTGCGCTCCGGCACGCATGCCACACCGGGCGGCCTGGCCGTACTGCCGGCCGTAATGCCGCACCGTTCGGTCCTCGTCACGGACGAGGGTCTGCCGGCGGGCCCCGGCCTGCCGGTCCCCGCCAACGCATCGAGCGTCCCGGCCAGAGCTCCGCCCTCCACAGCGCAGTGACACGTTTCCCATAAACGACAAGCCTGTGGAGGCTCGAATGTCACGTGCGCCCTTGTGGCGTGCGCTGGCGGCGCTCGCCGTCATCGCGTCCTCGCTGCTGATAGCCCTGACCATGGCCCCCCGCCTTGGTCTGGACCTGCGCGGCGGCACCCAACTCGTCTTCGAGACGAAGGACTCTCCCACGGTCAAGGCGGACTCGGAGTCCACCGACCGTGCCCTCGACGTGCTCCGCCGCCGGGCGGACGCCCTCGGAGTCGTCGATCCCACCCTGGTCCGCTCCGGCGAGAAGCGGATCATCGTCGAGCTGCCCGGCGTGCTCGACCCGCGCGAGGCCGCCGATGTCATCGGCAAGACCGCGCAGCTCAACTTCCATTCGGTGCTCGGCGTCGCCGAGGCCGACGACAAAGACGCCGTCGCGGACGAGAGCGGTCAGAAGCTGAAGCTCGGCCCGGTGGCCATCAGCGGCGCCGGTGTCACGGACGCCGCAGCGCGCAGCGACCCTCAGGTCGGTCCCGGCTGGTTCGTCACCATCGATTTCAAGGAGGCGGGCCCCTGGCGGGAGCTGACCGGGCAGGCGGCCTGCGAGCCGGTCGGCGATCCCAAGCGCCGGGTCGCCATCGTGCTCGACAACGAGGTCATCTCCTCGCCGCAGGTGGACGAGTCGATCGCCTGCAAGGCCGGCATCTCCGGTGGCACCACCCAGATCACCGGGTCGTTCACCGCCGAGGAGGCGCAGAACCTGGCCGTTCTGGTCAAGGGTGGTTCGCTGCCGGTGCCGCTGGAGCTGGTCGAGCAGCGCACGGTCGGCCCGACGCTCGGCGCCGACGCCATCGAGGCCAGCGCCAAGGCGGGCATCGTCGGCGTGATCCTGACCGCGGTGTTCATCATCATCATCTACCGCGTGGTCGGTCTGATGGCCGCGCTCGCGCTCGCCTGCTACGGCCTGATCTCGTACGCCGGGCTGGTGGCGATGGGCGCCACGCTCACGTTGCCCGGCCTGGCCGGTTTCGTCCTGGCGATCGGCATGGCGGTCGACGCCAACGTGCTGGTCTTCGAACGGGCCAGGGAGGAGTACGGCGAAGCACCGCAGCGGGGACTCAAGGCGTCCCTGGACCGCGGGTTCAAGAACGCCTGGAGCGCGATCGCCGACTCCAACATCACCACCCTGCTCGCCGCCGGGCTGCTGTTCTGGCTGGCCTCCGGGCCGGTCAAGGGCTTCGGTGTGACGCTGGCCATCGGTGTGCTCGCCTCGCTGGTCTCGGCCATGCTGATCACCCGGGTGTTCACCCAGATGGTGATCGGCAGGATCAGCCCGAAGGTGTCGGGCCTCGGCTCGATCGGCCGGGTCAGGTCCTGGCTGACCAAGCGGAACCCGGACCTGATGCGTGGCAGGCGGCTGTGGATGGCCATCTCGGCCGGGCTGCTCGTGGTGGTGGCGGTCGGCCTGTTCAGCCGGGGACTGAACTTCGGCGTGGAGTTCACCGGCGGCCGGATCGTGGAGTTCGCCACGAGCAAGCCCGTCGACGCCGCGACGGCCAGACAGGTGGTGGCGGACGCCGGGTTCCCCTCGGCGGTCGTGCAGCAGTCGGACGACGCGATCTCCGTGCGTACCGGGGACATCAGCGCCGACGAGGTGGTCAGCATCGAGCAGGCGCTCGACAAGGAGGTCGGCGACGTCACCAAGCGGCGCGACGAGCTCATCGGCCCCAGCCTCGGCGACGAGCTGCGCCGCAACGCGCTCATCGCGCTCGGCGTCGCGCTGGCCGCGCAGCTCCTCTACCTGGCGATCCGGTTCAGGTGGACGTTCGGCACGGCCGCCGTGATCGCGCTGTTCGTGGACACCGCCGTCGTCGTCGGCGCGTTCGCCTGGATGGGCAAGCCCATCGACGGCGTCTTCCTGGCCTCCATGCTCACGATCATCGGTTATTCGGTGAACGACAAGGTCGTGCTCTTCGACCGGGTCCGTGAGCTGTGGCCGCTGCAGCGCAAGGATCCGTTCGACCGCGTGGTGAACAGCGCGATCCTGCAGACCGTGCCGCGTACGGTGAACACGGGTCTCGGCGCGCTGTTCATCCTCGCCGCGCTGGCGGTGTTCGGCGGCGACTCGCTGCAGGACTTCGCGATCGCCCTGCTCATCGGCATCGTCGTGGGCACGCTGTCGTCGTCGTTCCTGGCCGGGCCGGCGGCGATCGTGCTGGAGAAGTTCAGCAAGCAGCCGCCGCCCCAGCAGACGACCAAGCGGCGCGCGCCCCGCGTCCGCGAGGGGTCGGGCGCGGTGCTGTAACGGCCGGATGACATCGGCTCAGCCGAAAAGTACGAGCCCCCGGTGCGTGGTCAAGCGCCGGGGGCTCGTCCATGTCCGGGGACCGCCACCGAATCGTCATGTCACGACCTCGTCTCGTTTGGCTGGGAATCTCATTTCGCGAGCCCCGCTCATCTCAGCCGCAATCGCAGTTCTGCGGTCGCGAACCGGAGCTCACCGGCGTGATCGGCCCCCTATAAGGGCCGGCGCGGATCAAGAAAGATGCCGTCCGCATGTGGTAATCGACGTTCCGTTACCCAAACTGAGAATCCAAGATATTGACACGCTTATTCTCAACGTGCTTACATTGGGCGTTCCCCGGGGGATGATCAACGATAGTCAGTGGGGGCATTATTGGCCGCGCACTCGATACTCATACCTTTCTTACCCCGACGCCCCGAGCAAGTTCTGCCCTATGCCGCATTGGTTTACTGGAGTAATGCGGAAAGATTATGGCAGGGACAGTCCCTTTTAGTTGAGCCGCATCAGGCGTTTTCCTATGCCGCCGGCGCCGGCTTTCGCATTCCCGTCGGGTCCGGGGTCACCCTCATGCCTTTCCGGCACCCGTACGAAGCGGCGCTGCAGGCGCGTTCGCTGGCGATGACGACGGGCCATCCGGTCATCGCCGGCTTCGGCCCGGGGGGACGGGCCCTGCAGGAGGCTCTGCTCGGCGCGCCGTACCGCAGCCAGCTGGGCGCCGTGCGCGAGTACGTCACGATCGTGCGGAGCCTGCTGTCGGGTGAGCCGACAGCGGTGACCGGGGAGTACTTCTCCTGCCACGGCCAGATGACGCCGCACCCCCACGCCGACGTACGGATCGGCCTGGGCGTGCTGCGACCGGCGATGGCCGAGCTGGCCGGCGAGACGGCCGACGCCGCCATCACCTGGCTGACCCCCGCCCCCTATGTCAGGGACACGCTGATCCCGGCGTTGCGGGCGGGCGCCGAGCGGGCCGGGCGGAAAATGCCGAAAGTGACGGCGATCGTGCCGATGGCGGTCAGCAGAACCGACTGCGAACCCGCAGAGCTGGCATTGGCCGGCAATAGCGGACACCTCAGGCTGCCGCACTATATCGACATGTTGAGAAGGTCCGGAGTGGACGTCGCCGGAAGCGATCCGACGGCGGCCGCCGAGGCGCTGGTGAAGATCGGAGCATTTCTCAGCGGTGATGCCGGGCAATTGGCGGAACGGCTGAGGGAGTATTCCGACGCCGGAGTCGACGAGATCGTGCTGAACCTGACCGGCGTCTATCAGAAATGCGGTCCGGAGGCGGCGTTGAGCGATATCAAGACGATCCTGGCCGAGGTGGCGTGATGAACGGTGGGAACATGGGTCCCGAGCAGAGGGCTCGGGCACGCCGGTATCTGATGTCCTGGGGCACCGGGCAGGGTCCGGCCGGCGGCGGGACTCCGACGATCGTGCTGGACGATCCCGCGCATCTCGAACCCGTCCTCGCGTCCGGCCTCGCCACCGCCTCGACCATGATCTTCGTTCCCGAGGACGCCGGCCACGAGGACGACCCCGGCGTCGTCACCTATGACGGCTCGCTGCACGAGCCGGGCGGCGAGGCCTCCCTCGGCGACGACTTCTACCTGCAGATCCAGGACTACGCGACGAGCGAGTTCATGTCCCTGCTCGGCCCCACCCTGGTCAGGATCACCGAGGAAGCCGACTTCACCCGCTTCCTGGAGGACGCCGACCGAGCCAGGCTGCAGGGTGTGATCCCGGATTTCGCCACCGCGCCGCCGGTCAAGTTCGCCGACGTGCCCGGACTTGGCGGGGGAGGGGGAACCGACGGCCCGCGCCTGAGGTTGTACGTCGACGCCGACGGGGAGCTGTCCACCTCCCCCGCCGGTCGGCGGATCGGCGCCGTCGGCGACGACATGGCCGATCTCGAGGCGGAGTGGTCCCGCGTCAACGACGCGTCCGAGCATCCCTGCGCGGTCTGCCTGGGCGGGGTGGTCGACGAGGCGACGCGCGCCCGCGAGCTGGCGGACCGCCCCTGGATCGGCCGCTATCTCACGGTGCTCGACAGCCTGCGGGCGCTGGCCGCCAAAGACATCACCGATGTCCGGGTATCGGGGTTCGGCGGCCGGCTGCTGGACGGTCTCGTCGACGTACGGCTGCCCGCCGACCTCGCCGGGGCGGACGTCCCCATCGTGATGTGGACGCACGACGCCGCCTATCTGCAGGTCCCCGCGTCCCTGCGGACGTTCCGGGTCAACCTGGCGACGGCCGGGCTCGCCGAGGCGCTGACCGTGTGCGGATCGGTCGAGGCCGCCGCCGAGCACGCCGACCGCGACGGCCTGGTCCGCGTGGCGGAGATGTTCGCCGACGCCGGTGTCCCCCTGTGCGCGGCGGAACCGGCCGGAGCCGGAAGATGAGCCGTTCTGGACCGAGCGGGGCGCGGACGGCGGCGGAGCGGGCGTTGCCCGGCCGGGCCGGCGCGTTCGTACGCGAGCTCGGCGACCGGGCGCGGCTGTGCGACCTGTACGGAGACCTCGGTGCGCCGATCTACCACGACGTCTCGGCGGGCGACACCTTCGAGATCCGCGAGCTGGTCCGGCTCGTCCGCAGGCGCCCGGGCCCCGTCCTTGATCTGGCGGCCGGCTCGGGCCGGCTCACCCTGCCGCTGCTCGCCCTGAGCCGGCCGGTGACCGCGCTGGACAACTCCCCCGGTCTGCTGGACCTGCTGAGAACACGGCTGTCCTGCGATTTCCCCCGCCTCCGGGACCTGTGCACCACGGTCGAAGCCGACATGCGCGACTTCTCGCTCGACCGGCGCTTCGGCGCGATCGTCCTGGGCACGACGTCCGTCTCTCTGCTCGACGACTCCGGCAGGAAAGGGCTCTACCGCTCGGTCGTCGAGCACCTCGCGCCCGGCGGATGCTTCCTCGTGTCGGCGGCCGACTCGGACGGCGAGGAGACGGCCGGCACCGACGTCGAAAGCACGATCGTCGGCGTCGGCGGCCGGACCTACCGGTGGTTCGAATACCGGCCCGCCGGAGGTGACGTCCGCGTCGTCACCATCGCCGCCGAGCCGGCCGCCGACGGAAGCGTGACCGTGTGCACAAGCAGCGTAGGCGTGATCAGCGCCGAGCGGCTCGAAGCCGAGCTGGCCTCGGCCGGACTCGTGGTGCGGGAACGGCACCGGCCGCCGAAGCCGAGCGTGCGCTACCGTCACACGCTGCTGGAGGCGGAAGCGGCATGAGCGACATCGGGCAGCCGCTGTGGCCGTACCTGCTGCCCTTCGGCATGCAGGGCCGCGACGACCTGTGCATCGTCTCGGCCCAAGGGCACCGCGTCGAGATGGCGGACGGACGCACCCTGCTCTGCGGCACCAGCGGCCTGTGGAACGCGAACCTCGGCTACGGCAACCCCGCCATCGCCGCGGCCGTGGCCGAGGCGATGCGCACCGTGTCGTACGGACACGTCTTCCGTTATGAGAACGTCTACGCTCGGCGGGCCGCCGCCGCGCTCGTCGAGGAGTGCGGTGCCGACCACTTCGCGCGGGTGCTGTTCTCCACGGGCGGCGGCGCCGCCAACGACCTGGCCATGAAGCTGGTCCGGCACTATCAGGTGTCGCGCGGCCGGCCTCGCCGCAGGCTGGTGGTCGGGCTGCGCGGCGGCTTCCACGGCCTGACCTATGGCGGTTTCGCGATCACCGGCGAGGATCTCGGTCAGCGGCTCTACGGAGTGGACCAGCGGCTGATCCGGCATGTGACGCCGAACCGGCCCGGGGAGCTGCGGGAGCTGCTGTCCCGGCAGGGCGAACAGGTCGCGGCGGTCGTCGTGGAACCGGTGCTCGGGACCGGCACGCTGCCGCTCACCGAGGCCTACCTCGAGGAGCTGTTCCGGCTCCGGCAGGAGTACGGATTTCTGCTGGTGGCCGACGAGGTGGCCACGGGTTTCGGGCGAACCGGGACCTTCTTCGCCTCCCAGCGCTGGCCTCAGCGGCCCGACCTGCTGCTCACCTCGAAGGGCCTGACCAACGGCACCATGGCCGCCGCCGCCGTGGTGGTCTCGCACGATGTCGCGGCGGCCTTCACCGACGACCACTCGGTGTTCTGTCACGCGGAGACGCAGGGCGGCACGGCGGTCTCGTGCGCGGCGATCCTCGCGACGATCTCCGAGATGCACCGGCTCGACGCGGTGTCGCTCGGCCGCGAACTCGCCGAGCGCCTCGACGCGGAGCTGGCCCGGCTGGCCGCCGAGGAGCCGCTCGTCGCCGAGGTGACGGGCCTGGGCTGTTTCCGCTCGCTGCACCTCCGCACGCCCGACGGCGCGGCGCTGCCACCGGCCGAGGTGCCCCGCCTGGTCGCCGCGATCCGCGAAGCCGGCGCGATCGTGCACCCCGGGCCACACGGCGTCCAGCTCATCCCCGCGCTCACCTACACCGAGGCGGACCTGGCCGAGCTGCTCGACTGCGTACGCCGGGGACTGGCCGCCTTCGCCTCGGCGGATTCGCCGGAGGCGGCCGGATGAGCGTGATCGACCGTTCTCCCCCGGTGCTCATCGGATGCGACGAGCTGGCGGCCCGCGTGACGGGCTGGTCCCGCGGCACGGTCATCCTGCTGCTGGACGCCGGGATCGCCGACGCCGCCATCGCCGTCCGGGTGCGCCGGGAGATCGAACGGGCCGGGCGGCGCGCGGAGACGCTCACGCTCTGCGGTCCTCCCGATCTCGCCGATGTCATCGAGCTGTCCGAGCGTCTGACGGGGACGGAGCTGGTCGTGGCCGTCGGCGGCGGCTCCCTGCTCGACCGCGCCAAGCTCGCCGTGCTGCTCGCGTGCGAGCCCACGGCCAGGGCCAGACTCACGGTGTCCGAGCGCAGCGGCTTGGTCGCTCTCCCCCAGGTCGACCGCGCCGGCCGGCTGATCGCCGTCCCCACCACGGTCGGGACGGGCGCGGAACTCAGCCGGGCCGCCTGCCTGACGTATCCGCGGGGCAAGCGATTGGTGCTCGGCGACGTGCTGCGCCCCGATGCGGCGCTGCTCGACCCCGAGGCGTTCGCCACGCTCCCGGGAGAGATGATCGCCGAGGGGGTGCTGGAGGCGCTCTTCCGCACCGTCACCGTCTACGCCGGCGATCACACCGACTCCCTGGTCGAGGACGCGCTGGCCGAAAGCGTCGCGGAGAACCTGGTCGCGCTGGGCTACCGGGTGCGCGACAGCCGGGCCGCGGGCCTGCCCGTCGATGGCGCGACGCTGACCGACATCGCGAAGCTCAGCGGTCTCAGCCAGCTCGACTGGCTGCACCAGGGCCGGGGCGCCTTCGTGGCCAAGGGATGGTTCATCGCGAACGAGCTCTCGATGGAGCTGAGGGTGCGCAAGATGCGCGCGGTGGCGGCGCTGCTGCCGCACCTGTGGCGGGCCATCACCGACGGCGACGAGCGCTTCGGATCGGCTCGGCGGCTCTCCCGGATCTGGTCTCGGCTGCGTACGGCCGCCCCGGACCACCTGGCCGCTGATCCGGCCGAGGGAATCGCCACGCTGATCGACGTCTGGCGGGTGGACCGGCGGATCACCGCAGGCCAGGACCGGCTGCGAGCGACCGCGTCGCGCATCGTCCGCGCCTGGGGCGGCGGACTGCCGATGCTGGGCGGGCTGAGACACGACGAGTTGCGGGGCCTGCTCTCGCGTGCGGTCCTGCCGACTGCGGCCGGTGAGGCCGCGCGGTCGACATGAGGAGATCCGGGACCCGAAAGGAGGACGAAGTGCACGACAACCGTGCCGCCCCGGCCCTGGAGCTGGCCATGCAGGAACTGGAGCCCATGGACGCCCCCGCCTGGCGGACGATCGTGACGGTCAGCATCAGCGGCGTCAGCATCAGCGTCGCCACGATCGCCCTGACCTGATGGCGACGCGCGGAAAACGAGGGAGGCGGAAGTGTCGGACACGGCACCGGGGTCGGCCCTGGAGCTGGCCATGCAGGAGCTGGAGCCCATGGAGGCCCCCATGTGGGAGACGGCGATCGGCCGCGCCTCGATGGTGAGCCTGCTCTTCAGCGTCGGCGTCGGCATCACGATCACCTGACGGCCGCACAAGCCACCGCGTTCTCCCCGCCAGGGACGACGCGGTCGACCTGACCCGACCGAGAAAACGAAAGGAGGAGGAAATGCAGAAGATCGCATCGGGCGCGAACCCGGCGCTGGAGCTGGCCATGCAGGAGCTCGAGCCCATGGACGCCCCCACGTGGAAGACGGCGATCGTCAGCGCCACGGCGGTGAGCGTCGGTATCAGCATCGGCATCACCATCACCTGACGGCCGCACCGGCCACCGAGGAACCGAGCCCAGAAAGGAGGAGGAAATGCAGAACATCGCATCGGGCGCGAACCCGGCGCTGGAGCTGGCCATGCAGGAGCTCGAGCCCATGGACGCCCCCACGTGGAAGACGGCGATCGTCAGCGCCACGGCGGTGAGCGTCGGCGTCAGCATCGGCATCACCATCACCTGATGCCGTGGGCGCCGTGCTCTCCCAGGTAGGCGGGAGAGCACGGCCTGTGTGTGATCTCTCAGTTTAACAGCGCCGCCCGCCGATCACGGGGTTTCGGTCCCGTGACCGGCGGGCGGCGGACCCCATTGTCAGCACAACGCGGAATGAGGCGTTCGAAGAAATGGGCCGACGGGCCGAGTCCAGAACTCTCACCATCATCGCCGTCGTGTGCTTCGTGCTCGTCGGCGGCGCCGCGGCCATGTTCCTCGACGGCTCGCCGCGAACCGTCCTCGTCGCGCTCTCCATCGGTGCGGTGGTGGGACTCACGTATTCGCTCGTCTCGAATTCACGAGCCAACGGAAAGTAGACGGCAGATTGGTGATTAGTTTTCGGGGAGTCCGGAAGGAGTACGGCCCGGCCGTCGCCGTGGAGGACCTCTCCTTCGACGTCCGCGCCGGGCGGATCACCGGTCTCCTCGGCCGGAACGGGGCCGGCAAGACCACCTCGCTGCGCATGCTGCTCGGTCTGGTGCGGCCCACCGCGGGGACGGCGACCGTCTTCGGGCACCGCTACTGCGACCTTCCCGACGCCGCCCGCAGGGTCGGCGTCAGCATGGAGGGCGTCGGCGCCGTCGGCAACGTGAGCGGCCGTCGTGACCTGTGGATCTGGGCGAAGATGCTCGGCCTGCCGCGCCGGCGGGTCGACGAGGTGCTCGAGCGGGTCGGGCTGGACGCCGAGGCGGCGGACCGGAAGGTCAAGGCGTACTCGACGGGAATGCGACAGCGGCACACACTCGCCTGCGCGCTGCTCGCCGACCCCGAACTGCTCGTGCTCGACGAACCGGTCAACGGCCTCGACCCGGACGGCATCCGCCGGCTCCGCCTCCTGCTGCGGTCCCTGGCCGACGAGGGCCGGACGATATTCCTGTCCAGCCATCTGCTGGCCGAGGTCGAGCAGACCGTGGACGATGTGGTGATCCTGCAGCGGTCGCTGCGGTACAGCGGGACCCTCGCCGAGCTCACCGACGACGGGCGGCACAGGCTGGAGGAGCGTTTCTTCACGCTGGTCGGGTCTCCCCGCGAGCTGTCGGGGGCGAGCGATGCGTGACCTGCTGGGCGCCGAGTGGCTCAAGGCGCGATCGCAGAGCCTGCTGCCGTTTCTCGTCGTGGGGGGCGTGGTGCTCGCGACGGTCGTCGTACTCGGGCTCGTCTCCCAGGGAGCGGCGGACGTCTCCGCCGGGCACGACACGGTGTCCAATGTGACCGATCAGGCGGTCCGCTACTGGATGACCATGCACCTGTTCTCCTCGCTGTTCGGCGCGGTGTTCGTGACCGGCGAGTACTCCTCTCACGCGATCAGCCGGTCGGTGCTGCTCGGCGGCGGCCGGGACCGCCTGTTCACCGCGAAGGCGCTCGCCGGCACGGCGATGGGCGTGGTCCTCGGACTGATCACGGCCGCCGCCGCCGCGGCCTCGCCCTGGATCTTCCTGCCGGCGTACGGGCTGCGACCGGAATGGACCACGACGACCTGGCAGGTCCTGCCGGGCGTGTTCGCGGTCACCGTGCTCGCGGCCCCCTGGGGAGTGCTCGTCGGCTGGATCTGCCGCAACCAGACCGTCGCCGTCGGCCTGCTGGCCGTGCTGACGATGGCCTTCGAGCCGTACCTGTTCGACCTGGTCCCGGCGATCGGCAAGTTCATGCTCACGATCGCCTTCGCCTCGCTCTACCTCGACGGCGACCCGGAGTTGCTGTCCGTCCCGGCGGCGCTGGCGGTCGTCGCCGCCTGGTTCGCCGCGGCCTGGATCATCGCACGACGGCTTCTCACCACGAGGGACATCACGTGAAGACTTCGCCGGGACAGCCGCGTGAGGATTCCGCCGGGACGCTCACCGACCCGTTGCCCGAGCACCCGAGGCTCGCCCACGACGTGGAGGTCCATCCGCCGGAGCGGCCCGAAGCGCCGTGGGTGCTGCGGCAGGGCGAGCGGCGCTACATCCGCGTCGGCGCCGACATGGCGAAGCTGCTGCGGGCCCTGGACGGCACCCGTGACCACGCCGCGCTGGCCGAGACGCTCGGGCCGCCGTGGTCGGTCGCCGACGTCCGCGCGGTGGTCGGCCAGGTCCACCGGATGGGCCTGGTCGACGACGGCGCGGCCGATCCGCCGCGGCAGAGCGGCGTGCGGCGCCGGAGGCTCTCCAGGATCAAGATCATTCCGCCGCTGACCGTGCAGTTCACCGTCCTGCGGCCCGAGCGGTTCATGACCCTGATCCGGCCGCTCATCATGGCGCTGGCCAACCGCTTCTCGGCCGCGGTGGCGCTGGCCCTCGGCGTGGGCGGGCTGCCGGCCCTCGCCGCGCAGAGCGCCGACCTCGACCGGGCGCTGGGTCAGCCGCTCCCCCTCGGCGTGTACGCGGCCGTACTGCTGGCGAGCTTCGCCACCACCGCGCTGCACGAAATCGGCCACGGCGTGACCCTCACCTATCACGGCGGCCGCCCGAGCCGGATGGGCGTGATGCTCTTCTACCTGGCGCCGGCCTTCTTCTGCGAGGTCACCGACGGATGGCGGTTGCCGAGCCGGGCCCAGCGGGTGCAGGTCGCCCTCGCCGGGGCCGCCGTTCAGGCCATGATGGCCGGTCTCGCGGCCATCGTCGCGTTGTTCGCCGGCACGCCGGACGTCCATCACGCCGTGCTGATGTTCGCCCTGTCCACGTACATCGGCGCCGCCTTCAACCTGCTGCCGCTGGTGAAGTTCGACGGCTACATCGCGCTGATGAGCCACCTGGACATCCCCTATCTCCGGGACAAGGCGATGGCCGACGCCCGCCGGTTCCTCGCCCGCGTGCTCTTCGGCGGCGGCCGCTACACCCGTGAGATCGACCGGCCCTGGTCGGTGCCGTACGGCCTGGCCTGCCTGGTGTTCCCGCTGTATCTGGTGGCCACCGCGATGTCGCTGTGGCTCGACACGCTGCACGGCCTCGGAATCTTCGGCATCGCGCTGCTGGTCGCGGCGTCGCTCTATCTCCTGTACCGGCTCGGCGCCGGTTTCCGCAAGCTCATGGCCGAGGCGCGCGCGGCCGGCGCCCACCCGGTGCGCCTGTGGGCCGCCACGACCTCGGTCCTGCTCGCGATCGCCGCCGTGCTGACGTTCGCCGAGGTGCCCTACACCGTTCCCGGTGCCTACGTGCGGAGCGACGACGGGCGAGTGGAGCTGGTCCTCCCGCTGAAGGCCGACCACGCCGCCATCGCGCCGGACGCCGAGGTCCTGCTGCTGCGCAGAGGTCTGCTGCTGCGGACCCCGACCGGGTCGGCCGTCGTCGCCGGCGCGCAGGCGGTGGAGACCACCGCCCCCGTCTCGGCGTTCCTCCCCCTCCGCCTCGAACACCCGTTGACGATGCCGGTCAAGAGCTATCCGCTGCGGGTGCGCCAGGCGCCGGAGACGGCGGTGGGGGCGGCGGAGATCGAGGCCGGTCGCGTCGCGCTGGGCACGCTGCTGTACCGCACGTTCTTCGTTCCGGCCCTGCAATGAGGATTGAGGCTGATCCGAGATGTTCGACCTGCGATATCTGGAATTCTGCCGGCCCGGACTCCTCTTCTACGAAAAGCCGTCGAACGACACGACCGACGGCGACTTCCCCGCGGCCCGCCGGGCCGTACCACCCGGCTGGACCCGCGACCTGAACAGCGAGTGGGCGACGTTCGCCCCGGACGGGGAGAACCTCCCGCGGCAGGGCTGGAAGATCCACGTCTCCGCGACGCTCGGCAACGCCGAATCCGTCCTCGCCACGGTGTGGGACCACTGTGTACGGCACCGCGTCATGTTCAAGTTCCTGCGCGGCCCCGACGTCCTCAGGCAGCGCAACGGCAAGTACGCCGACCGCGGGTCGAGCGGGAAGTTCGTCACCATCTATCCCCGGGACGACGCCGAGCTGGGCCGGATGCTCCACGAGCTCGACGAACTGCTCGGCGGCGCCGAAGGGCCCTATATCCTCAGCGACCTGAGGTGGCGCTCCGGCCCGCTGTACGTCCGCTACGGCGGATTCGTCGCCCGGATGGGCCGCGACGAGGCGGGCGAGCTCGTCCACTGCGTCGAGGACCCGGAGGGCAGGCTCGTACCCGATGTCCGCGGCCCCGCGTTCCGGCCGCCACCGTGGGTGGAGCTGCCGGAGATCCTCGGCGAGGCGCTGGCCGCACGCGATTCCGGGATCCTCCAGGACTTCCCGTTCCGGGTCTACCAGGCGCTGCACTTCTCCAACGGAGGCGGGGTCTACCGCGCGACCGACACCCGCACCGGCGATGAGGTCCTGCTCAAGGAGGCTCGGCCGCTGGCCGGTCTGGACAACCACGGGCGCGACGCGGTCGAACGGCTGCGGCGCGAGCACTGGGCCCTCGAACGGCTCTCCGGCCTGACCTGCGTGCCGCAGATGATCGATTTCCGGCGCGGGCACGAGCACTACTACCTGGCCAGGGCCTTCGTCGAGGGCACCCGCCTGGACCAGGTGGTGGCCGAGCGCAACCCGCTGCTGCGGGGCGACGCCCCAGACTCCGCCTTCGCCGCCTACGCCGAGTGGGCGCTGAAGATCCTCGACGCGGTCGAGCAGGGCGTACGGCGGATGCACGAGCAGGGCGTCGTCTTCGGCGACCTGCACCCCGGCAACATCCTCATCGGGCCGGACGACGACGTCTTCTTCGTCGACTTCGAGTCGGCCAGCCCGCTGGAGAGCGCGGTCGAGCAGGCGATGGGGGCCCCCGGCTACTCCGCGCCGCTCGGCTACGCGGGCGCCGACGTCGACCGGTACGCCTTCGGCTGTCTCTGCCTGGGCGTGTTCGCGCCGCTGACCGTGCTCATGGCGTGGGACCTACGGAAGATCGAGCAGCTCGTCGACGAGGTCACCGCCGCCTTCCCGCTCCCGGCCGGTTTCGCCGACCGGGTGTGGCGCGCCCTGGGGCCCGCCCCGATCCCGGAGGGAGGAGGGAGCGGCGCGCACTGGCCGGAGATCCTCTGGCCCGACCCCGACCGGGCGAGCTGGCCGCAGTCGCGGGCCCGGATCGCGGGCGGCATCCTGGACGCGGCGGAGCCCGGCCGGGACGACCGGCTCTACCCCGGCGACATCCAGCAGTTCCTCACACCCGGCGGGGGGCTGAGCCTCGCCAACGGCGCGGCCGGGGTGATCTGGGCCCTCGACCAGGCGGGCGTGGCCGTACCGGGCGAGCACGTCGACTGGCTCCTGAGCGGCATCGAGCGGACCGACCGGATCGGCCCCGGCTTCTACACCGGTCTCGCCGGGATCGCGTACGCCCTGGAGCGGCTGGGCCACGCCGACCGGGCGGGCGAGGTCCTCCGGCGGGCCGCGGCCCTGCCCCGCGACGACCTGAACGGCAGCCTCCTGGACGGGCTCGCCGGGCTCGGGCTGACCCTGCTGCACTTCGCCCGGCGGACCGGCGATCACGGCCACGCCGACGAAGCGTGCAAGATCGCCGACATGTTGGCGGCCGGAAGTGGCGGAGCGCCGACCCGGCCCGGCCTCCTCCACGGGGGAGCCGGACAGGCCCTTCTCTTCCTCCGGCTCCACGAGCACGCCGACGACGACGGCCTGCTGGACCTCGCCGAGCGGGCGCTGCGCCGCGACATGGACATCCTCGACTGGACCGCGGATCAGGAGATCGACGGGCACGAGTGGCTGCGCGTGGTCCACGGCCTGTCCGGCGGCCCCGGCCTCGGCATGGTCGTGCACGACCTGCTGCGGCACCGGGACGATCCCGGCCTCCGGCGCGTCCTCGACGCGTGCCGGCGGGCGTGCCGGTCACGCCTCATCCTCGGGGCGGGCCTGTTCGGCGGCCGCGCCGGAACGGTGCTCGGCCTGCGCCACATGTCCGGCGACGGGTCCGCCCTGCACCGCCACCTGACCGGTTTCGGGCTGCACGCCCTGCCCCACCCCGAGGGCCGGCTCGCGTTCTTCGGCGAGCTGGGCCTGCGACTGTCCGCCGATCTCGCGACAGGTGCGGCGGGCGTGCTCCTCGCCGTGGACACCGTGCTGAACGACCGGCCCACGCCGCTTCCGTTCTTCGACGGCGGCGGTGACAGGTGATCGACCTGCTCAAGACCCTGGGACCGTCGGGCGGGATCGCCGACTGGTTCACGGTCCTGCGCCCGGAGCCTCCGGCCCATCCGCTGTGGCGAGTGATCGTACGGCTGCGCGGCACAGGCGACGAGTCCGCCCTTCCGCCGTCGGCCCGCGTCGTCGGCGCCTACGGTCACTCCCGCGGCGACGCGCTGACGAGGGGCGCCGGGGAGGCGGTGGAACGCTACGCGCTGCATCCGCCGGGTGCCGGCGCCGGAAGACGGGGCAGAGCCGCGGACCTCGGTGCCGCGGCGCTGCCCTTCTGCGACCCGGACATCGCGCTCGGCGATCCCCGCGCGAGGCGGCGGGAGCTTTCGTGGTATCCGGCGCGGCGGTTGCGCGACGACGCGGAGATCCTCGTCCCCGCCGCGCTGGTGGACTGGCCCGCCGCGCCGAGCGAAACGCCGTTCTTCGACCCCGGGCCCTCGGGCGCGGCCTCGGGGCGGGGTCATGACATGGCGCTGCGCAACGCCCTCCTGGAGATGGTCGAGCGGGACGCGGTCATGGTCGCCTGGGAGCTCGGGCTGCGACCGCCGCGTACGGCCCTGCCGTCCGTGCTCGCGGCCCTGGACGCCGACCGCGACCGGCGTGCACTCGAGCGGATGACGGAATCGGCGGCGCGGTCGGGAGCCACGGTGTTCCTCGCGACCGTGCCGACCGGGGTGGCCGGAGTCTCCTGCGCAATCGCGGGGGTCGCCGACGAGGGCCCCGACCCCCTGGCGGCGGTCGGCTGCCGGGCCTCGGGGTCGCCGGGGCACAACGCGCTGACGGCCCTCCAGGAGGCCCTTCAGGTCCGATCGCTGTTGACGGCCGTCCGCGGCGGATGGGAGGGCACCGCGGCGCCCGAGGCGATCGGCACGGAGGACGAACGATCGGCGTACCTGACGTCCAGGCGGGGAGCCGAGTCCGTGTGCGACTGGCTGCGGGCGTTCACGGCGGAGGAACCCGTCGCACCGACCGCGGCCGTCTCGACGAAGGACCTGGTGAGCGGCCTCATCGCGGACGGCGCCGACCCACTCGTGGTCGATCTCACCCATCGGCTCCCGGTGGTGCTGCGCGACATGGGCTGGGCGGCCGTCAAGGTCATTCCCGTCGGCTACCAGCACCTGCGGATGGACGAGCGGAAGACGTGGAGCTGGAACGCCCGCCGGTTGAAGACGGCCGAGTCGCGGACCGGTCTGGCCGCGCGGTTCGCGGCGGGCACCGGCGATCGTCCGCACCCCCTGCCCTGACCTCTCGGCCCGGCGGCGGGAATGCCCGGCCCGCCGGATGCCTTCCACTCAACGGGATCCGCCCTCCGGCGCGGCCCGCGGCGCTTTGTAGGTTCGTCACAGGAGAGCCGCCGCGACGCGGCGGGTGCGATGGCAACGCGAGGTGAACGCATGGCAGTCGAGTCCGCCGAGTCCGTGCCGACGTCCGGCCCCGATGACGAGCCCGTCGACACGGCTCCACCTACGCCGCTGGAGTTCCGGCGGGCGATGGGGATGTTCGCCAGCGGGGTGACCGTGGTGACCGGCGTGGACGACGGCGAGCCGGTGGGTTTCGCCTGCCAGTCGTTCGCGTCCGTCTCCCTCGAACCGCCGCTGGTGCTGTTCTGCGCCGACCACAACGGCCGCACCTGGCCGCGGATCAGGAAATCGGGCCGGTTCTGTGTGAACGTGCTGGCCGAAGACCAGGTCGACGTCTGCGACCGGTTCGGCTCCAGAAAGGGGAAGAAGTTCGACGGGCTCGTCTGGGACATGTCCCGATGGGGACTGCCCGCCCTGCGGGACGTGCTCCTGCGCGTCCACGCAGACGTGTACGACGTGCACGTGGCCGGAGACCACGACGTGGTCGTCGGCCGGGTCCTGGAGCTGGAGTCGGCCGGCGAGGGACGCCCGATGATCTTCTACCGTGGCCGCTTCGGCGTCGACGAGCCGCAGCCGCAGTTGGTGCCGAACCTGTGGGGCTGGGGCGATCACTGGGGGTAGTCCCCGAGCACTACGGCCCACTCCCTTTACAAAGTAGATCAGCAACTCCGGCATCCCTGCCGCGCCGGTAACTCCGGACCCACGTAACAAGGCATGATTTGCCTGACATGAACCTCACGTAAGGCGAATCGAGGAGCTGGAGGCAGCCCGATGCCGGATGCCCGCCCGTTGCTGCCGGGTGACCCCGACGAGGTCGGCGGCCACCGACTCGAGGGACGGCTGGGCTCGGGCGGCCAGGGCGTCGTCTATCTGGGCAGGACGGCGGACGGCACCCCGGTGGCCGTCAAGATCCTGCACCAGGACTGGGCGGCCGAGGAGGACACCCGGCGACGCCTGGCCGGGGAGATCGCCGCGGCCCGGCGGGTGGCGCCGTTCTGCATCGCGCAGGTGATCGACGCCGACCTGACCGGCCCTCGGCCGTACATCGTGAGCGAGTACGTGGACGGCCCCTCGCTCCAGGAGGCCGCGCCGCGCTCGGGCGGGGCGCTGCACCGGCTCGCGGTGGGCACGGCGACCGCGCTGGCCGCGGTCCATCGGGCGGGAGTCGTCCATCGTGACTTCAAGCCCGCCAACGTGCTGCTCGGCTCCGACGGCCCGCGCGTCGTCGACTTCGGCATCGCCCGCCGTCTCGATGCGAGCACGACGAGCGGCGACATCGTCGGCACGGTCCCCTTCATGGCCCCCGAGCAGATCGCCGGCGAGCCCGTCGGCCCCGCGAGCGACGTGTTCTCCTGGGGCTGCGTCATGGTCTTCGCCGCCACCCGCAGGCCGCCCTTCGGCGAGGACACGGTGCCCGCCGTGCTGAACCGCGTCCTCCACCAGGAGCCCGACCTCGGCGACCTGGCGGAACCGCTACGCGGAATCGTCGCCGACGCGCTGCGCAAGAACCCGGCCGACCGCCCGACGATGTTCGACATCACCATGCGCCTGCTCGCCGGGGCCGGCCCGGCTCCCGGCGACGGCCCGACCCCCGGCGACGGCCCGCCGCCCTACGCAACGGCGCCGCCCTACACAACGGCACCGGGGGAGGCACGGCCCGCCGCTCCCACCGTTCCCTCGACCGGCGGCCCCGTCACCCGCCCCGTGCCGTACGGCGCCCGCCGCCGGAGGTTCCTGGCGGGCGCGGTCAGCGGCGTGCTCGCGCTGGCCGCGACGGCGGGCGTGCTGCTGGCCCGAAGCGTCGAAGCCGGGAACTCGCCCACGCCCTCCGAGTCCGGCTCGGGGCAGGCCACGGGCCAGGGCGTCATCGCCGCCGACACGCCCTCCCCCACCCCCGCGGTCTCCC
>BCRI01000029.1 GCA_001552515.1 Sphaerimonospora mesophila NBRC 14179 = JCM 3151 | reverse complement strand
GGAGGAAGAGGAGGTACCGGCTTCTCACCGGCTCGACAAGATTACCAGAGCTGGACACCAACCGCGCACACGACGCGCGCTTCGGGGTTTCCGTACGGGCGCGAACGTAGACTCTGGCAGGTGAGCGACATGGCGCCAGTGGCGAAGAAGATCCCGGTCGAGCGTACTCATCACGGCGACACCGTGATCGACGAGTACTCCTGGCTGCTGAACAAGGACGATCCCGACACGATCGCGTACCTGGAGGCGGAGAACGCCTACACCCAGGAGATGACGGCTCACCTGAAGGACCTCCAGGACACCGTCTTCCAGGAGATCAAGAGCCGTACGCTGGAGACCGACCTGTCGGTCCCGACCCGCAAGGGCGCCTGGTGGTACTACGGCCGTACGGAAGAGGGCAAACAGTACGGCATCCAGTGCCGGGTGGCCGCCGACGGCGACAGTCCGCCCGAGCTGAAGCCGGGTGAGCCGCTCCCCGGCGAGCAGGTGCTGCTGGACGGGAACGAGTTGGCCGGCGACAGCCCGTTCTTTTCGATCGGCACGAGTGCGGTCAGCCCTGATGGCGCGAGGCTCGCCTACTCCACCGACTACACCGGCGACGAGCGGTTCACCCTTCGCTTCAAGGACCTCGTCACCGGCGAGATCCTCTCCGACGAGATCCCCGGCGTGTTCTACGGGGGCGCGTGGTCGGCCGACGGTTCGACGTTCTTCTACGTCACCATCGACGACGCCTGGCGGCCGTACCGCGTTCATCGGCACACGCTCGGGTCGGACGAGCCCGACGTCGTCGTCTACCAGGAGGACGACGAGCGGTTCTGGGTGGGGATTTCACTCACCCGGAGCAAGCGCTATCTCGTGCTGTCCGCCAACAGCAAGATCACCAGCGAGGTGCGGATCCTGGACGCGGCCGAGCCGACCGGGGAGTTCACGGTGGTCAGGCCGCGCCGGACCGGGGTCGAGTACGGCCTGGACCACGCCGGCGACGACTTCCTCGTCCTGCACAACGAGGGTGCGGTCAACTTCGAACTCGCCACCGCGCCGGTCACCGATCCGGCCACGTGGACGCCGCTCATCGGGCATCGGGAGGACACCCGGCTGCTCGACGTCGACGCGTTCAAGGATCACATCGCCGTCCACTTCCGCCGCGACGGCCTGACCGGCGTCCGGATCCTGCCTCGCGACGGGCGGGAGCCGTACGAGATCTCCTTCCCCGAGCCGCTCTACGACGTCGCGCCTTCCGGGAACGCGGAGTTCGAGACGGGCCGGCTGCGGCTCAGCTACACGTCGATGGTGACCCCGCCGTCCGTCTACGACTACGACCTGCGGACGGACGAGCTGATCCTGCTCAAGCGCAAGCCGGTGCTGGGCGGCTACGACCCCGCCGACTACGAGCAGTTCCGCGAGTGGGCGACGGCGGAGGACGGGACGAAGGTACCGATCTCCATCGTCGTCAGGAAGGGCACCGACCGGCCCGCCGCCACCCTGCTGTACGGCTACGGCAGCTACGAGAGCTCGATCGACCCCTACTTCTCGGTGGCGAGGCTGTCGCTGCTCGACCGCGGGTTCGTGTTCGCGATCGCCCACGTGCGGGGCGGCGGCGAGATGGGCCGTCTGTGGTACGAGAACGGCAAGCTGACACGGAAGAAGAACACCTTCACCGACTTCGTGGCGTGCGCGCGGCATCTCAAGGCGGAGGGATGGTCGAGCCGGATCATCGCACGCGGTGGCTCGGCGGGCGGCCTGCTCATGGGCGCTGTCGCCAACCTGGCCCCGGAGCTGTTCGCCGGGATCGTCGCCGAGGTCCCGTTCGTGGACGCGCTGAACACGATCCTCGACCCGTCGCTGCCGCTCACCGTCATCGAGTGGGACGAGTGGGGCAACCCGCTGCACGACCCCGAGGTCTACGCGTACATGAAGTCGTACTCGCCCTACGAGAACGTCGACGGCCGGCCGTACCCGCCGATCCTCGCCGTCACCAGCCTGAACGACACGCGGGTGTTCTACCACGAGCCCGCCAAGTGGATCGCCCGGCTGCGTGCGGCGGCGACCGGCGGGCCGTTCCTGCTCAAGACCGAGATGGGCGCGGGGCACGGGGGCCGCAGCGGCCGGTACGACTCCTGGCGGGAGGAGGCATTCGCGCTCTCCTGGATCATCGACAGAGCCGGCTAGCGGACGAGCACGACGTCCAGCCGGCGGGGGCCGTGCACGCCCTCGACCCGGTTCAGCTCGATGTCGCTGGTCGCCGACGGTCCGGAGATCCAGGTCAGCGGGCGGCGGGGGTCCAGCGCGGCCACCGCGTCGGGCACGCCGGCGACGATCTGGTCGGTCCGTACGACGCACACGTGGTGGTCGGGCACCAGCGTCAGCGCCCGCCGCCCCTGGGCCGGGCCCGCGTCGAGCACGATCGTGCCGGTCGTCGCGATCGCGATCGCGCAGCCGGTGAGCACGGCCGACGCGTCGTCCAGTTCTGCGACGGTGAGCGGCGCCGGGTCTCCGTCACGGGCGACCTCTCCCCGGTAGCCGGTGAGCCACTCGCCCGGCAGGTCGTACGGCACCGCCAGGCGGGGGTCGTCGGCGAGCACGGCGGCCAGCGTGGCCGCCAGTTCGCCGGGCCCGCAGTGGCGGACCGTGGCACGGTAGTCCGCCAGCCGCTCGGTCAGCAGCTCGACCGGGTCGGCGCATTCGGCCGTCCGCAGGTAGTCCCGGGGCACGGGTGGTGGCGCGGCTCCGTTTCCGAGGGCGCTACGGATGCGGTCGAGGATCTCGGTGCGTGCGTCCATCACGACCCCTCTCTGCTGCGCGCCCACCAGTCGCGGAACGATTCCCCGGCGGGGAGCGGCGCGTCTCGCTCGGCCGTCCAGGCCGACAGCGGCCAGGGCAGTCGTCGTACCGTACGGCGTCGCAGCAGCGCGGCCAGCGGCCGGGTGGCCCGCCGGGCGATCCGCAGGACCCGGGTGTAGCGACGGCCCGCGCTCATGATCCAGGTCGCCGCGCGCATGGCCGTACGCTCGGCTGACGGGTGGCCGCGCCGCTCGTCCACGGCCTGCTGCCGCAGGTGGACGAGGACCTGCGGGATGTCGATGCGCACCGGGCAGACGTCGAAGCAGGCGCCGCAGAGCGTGGAGGCGAACGGCAGGCTGCGGTTGGCCGCCACGCCGGTGAGCTGGGGCGTCAGGACCGCGCCGATCGGCCCGGGATAGACCGAGCCGTACGCGTGCCCGCCCACCCGTTCGTACACCGGGCATACGTTGAGACAGGCGGAGCAGCGGATGCAGTGCAGCGCCTGCCGGCCGACCTCATCGGCGAGCGTGGCCGTGCGCCCGTTGTCCACCAGCACGATGTGCACGTCCTGCGGCCCGTCGCCCGAGGTCACCCCGGTCCACATCGAGGTGTACGGATTCATCCGTTCGCCCGTCGAGGAGCGCGGCAGCAGCTGCAGGAACACCTCGAGGTCGGCGAACGTGGGCACGAGCTTCTCGATGCCGACCACCGAGATCAACGTCTCGGGCAGGGTCAGGCACATCCGGCCGTTGCCCTCCGACTCCAGCACCACCAGCGTGCCGGTGTCGGCCACGGCGAAGTTGGCCCCGGAGACGGCCACCTTCGCCGACAGGAACCTCTCCCGCAGGTAGCGCCGGGCCGCCTCGGCCAGCGCCCGGGGGTCGTCGGTCAGATCCGGGTCGGTGCCCGCCATCCGCTCCCGGAAGATGTCGCGGATCTCGCTGCGGTTGTAGTGGATCGCCGGGACCAGGATGTGCGAGGGGGTGTCGTCGGCGAGCTGCACGATGAGTTCGGCCAGGTCGGTCTCGAGCGCGGTGATCCCGGCCGCTTCGAGTGCCTCGTTCAGGCCGATCTCCTGCGTCGCCATCGACTTGACCTTGACGACTTCGTCCGTACCGGTCTCGCGGACCAGCCGGGTCACGATCGCGCACGCCTCGGCCGCGTCCCTGGCCCAATGCACGCGTGCGCCCGCCGCCGTGGCCGCCGCCTCGAACCGGGTGAGCAGCTCCGGCAGGCGGGCGAGCACGTCGGCCTTGATGGCGCTGCCGGCGACGCGCAACTCCTCCCAGTCGGGCACCTCTGCCACCATTCGGGCCCGTTTGTCGCGGATGGTGTGGGTGGCGCTGCGCAGGTTACGCCGGAGCTGCTCGCGGGACAGTTCACGCCGCGCGGCCTCGGGGAAGGGCAGCTCGCCGACCAGCGGGTTCCGCGTCATCGTCCGCCTCCGGCCAGGATCTCGGCGTAGTGCAGGGGTCGGGTCGGCGCGCCGCTCCTGGACAGTCCCCCGCCGATGTGGGTCAGGCAGGAGTTGTCCGCGGCCAGCACGTATTCCGCATCGGTCGCGCGGATCGCCGCGCACTTGTCGGCGAGCATCGCTCCGGACACGTCGGAGTTCTTCACCGCGAAGGTGCCGCCGAAGCCGCAGCACTCTTCTGCGTCGGGTAATTCGACCAGCTCCAGATCGCGTACGGCACGCAGCAGCCGCATCGGCCGGTCGCCCAGCCGCAGCATGCGCAGTCCGTGGCAGGTCGGGTGGTAGGTGACCCGGTGCGGGAAGCGCGCCCCCACGTCGACCACGCCCAGCACGTCCACCAGCAGTTCGGACAGTTCGTACGTCCGGGCCGCCACCTCGGCCGTCTCGGGCAGGAGGCGGGGATAGCCGTCGCGCACCATGGCCACGCACGAGCCGCTGGGTGCGACGACGGCGTCGTAGCCGGCGAACGTCTCGGCGAACCGCCGGGCCAGCGGGACCGCCTCGGCGCGGTAGCCGGAGTTGGCCTGCATCTGCCCGCAGCAGGTCTGTTCGACCGGGAACTCGACGCGATGCCCCAGCCGCTCCAGCACCCGCACCACCGCCCTGCCTGTACCGGGATAGAGCAGATCATTGACACAGGTAATGAAAAGTCCGATCCGCATGGCTTCATCCTCCCCCTCGGGGCTCCTGTTCCATGCGCGATCGCTCAGGTACAGTCCCACAACGTCGGCGAATGCGGCTGGATTGGAGAACAGCGAGTGACGTACGTTGCTGCGGACGACCGGTACGGGCCCATGCCGTACCACCGGACCGGGCGGAGCGGGCTCAAGCTGCCCGCCGTCTCGCTCGGGCTCTGGCACAACTTCGGCGACGACAAGCCGATCGACACGCAGCGGGCCATCCTGCGCAGGGCCTTCGACCGCGGCGTGACCCACTTCGATCTGGCCAACAACTACGGTCCTCCGTACGGCTCCGCCGAGATCAACTTCGGGCGCCTCCTGCGTGAGGATTTCGCCCGATACCGGGATGAGCTGATCATCTCGACGAAGGCGGGCTGGGACATGTGGCCCGGGCCGTACGGCAACCTGGGCTCGCGCAAATATCTGCTGGCCAGCCTGGACCAGTCGCTCGAGCGCATGGGCGTCGACTACGTCGACATCTTCTACAGCCATCGCTTCGACCCCGACACGCCCCTCGATGAGACGATGGGCGCTCTCGATCACGCGGTGCGGTCGGGGAAGGCCCTCTATGTCGGCATCTCCTCCTACGGTCCGGAGCGGACCAGGGAGGCGGTCCGGATCCTGCGCGAGATGGGCACGCCGCTGCTGATCCACCAGCCGTCGTACTCGATGCTGAACCGCTGGATCGAGCGCGGGCTGCTCGACGTGCTGGACGAGGAGGGCGTCGGCTGCATCGCGTTCTCCCCGCTGGCGCAGGGCATGCTGACCGACCGCTACCTGGGCGGCGTCCCGGCCGACTCACGCGCGGCGCAGGGCAAGTCGCTCGACCCCGCCCTGCTGACCGAGGAGACGATGCGGCACGTACGCAAACTCAATGAGATCGCGAAGGCACGCGGCCAGTCGCTCGCCCAGATGGCGCTGGCCTGGGCGCTGCGCGACCGGCGGGTGACATCGGTGCTGATCGGCGCCAGCAGCGTGCGTCAGCTCGACGACAACCTCGACGCGGTGAAGCGGCTCGATTTCTCCGCCGAGGAGCTCGCGGCCATCGACAAGGACGCGGTCGAGTGCGGCATCGACCTGTGGGCCGGCTCCAGCACGAGCTGACCTCGACCCGCCCGCCGACCGGCGGATGACCGGCCGGCGGGCGGACTCGACAGGTCGCCGAATACGCGGCACAGCGGCCCCGTGGCGACCGGCACCGTCAGATGGCGTTCCGGCGCTGCAGGTGGGTGAAGGCCGCCCAACCGGGCAGGACGGGCAGCCAGAAGGTCATCAGCCGGAAGAGGAGAACCGCCGACAGGGCGATCGTGTCGTGCACGCCCGCGAGCCGCAGCCCCACGATCAGCGCTCCCTCGACCGCGCCCAGTCCACCCGGCGTGGGGGCGGCCGAGCCGATCGCGTTGCCCGCGAGGAACACCACGGCGACCGCGGTGAAGCTCGCCTCGCCGCCGAAAGCCCGCACGCAGGCGCCCAGGCAGACCACGTTGAAGATGGTCAGCAGCACGGTCCCGCCGACGCCTTCGAGCACCTTGCGCGGGGACTGCACCACGTCGAGCAGCCGCGGGATCACACCGGAGAACATCGCGCGGACCCGCGTGGTCACCAGCCTGCGCAGCGGCCGTACGGCGAGCACGATCAGGAAGATCACGGCGACGCCGAGCAGCACGACGAGCAGCCCACGCGACGGGGTCAGGGACGGCGCTGCCTGCGTGCCGGTGAGATATCCGAACAGCAGCAGCAGCGCTATGTGCGAGGCCAGGCCGACGAGCTGGGAGGCACCGACGCTGGCGACGGCCGGACCCGGCGGCACCCCGCGCTTCTGCAGGTAGCGGGTGTTGATCGCGACGCCGCCGACCGCCGCCGGGGCGACCAGCTTCACGAACGAGGCGGACAGCTGCACCAGCACCGTACGGCCAAGCGGCAGCGGCTCGGGGACGAACCCACGCACGATGAGCGCCGCCGCGAGGAAACTCGCCGCCGAGGCGACCAGCGCCACCCCGCCCCACGCCCAGTTGGCCGTGGTCACGATGGAGACGAGGTTGACCCGGCTGATCTGGGAGAACAGGATGTACGCCGCGACGGCGCCCGCGATGATCGTCACCAGCGTGCTGGGGCGGAACCGTTCGAGCCGGACCTCTTTGACCTCGACCCGCGGCTTCAGCGCGACGATCTGCTCGCGGATCGCGGGGAGAAGCTCCTTGTTCCGGCGCAGTTCCGTACGGGTCTCCCGGGCGAGCACGATCCGCTGGAGCATGGGCAGCGCCCCGGCGAGCGTGTCCGCGCCCAGCACGGCCGCGGCGGACTTCACCGCACGCTCGGCCCCGACCCGGGTGCCGAGGTAGGCGAGCAGCTGGGCGATGTCGAGCCGCAGCAGCAGGTCTCCTGCGGCGATCTCACCGCTGCGCGCGTCGACCAGGATCACCCGCCCAGCCGGGTCGACGTGGATGCTGTCACCGGTCAGATGCCGATGGGCGAGCCGATGGGCGTGCAGCAGCCGCACCTGCTCCCACATCTGGGCCAGCAGGTCGTCGCTGAAGTCCTCGTCGGACAGGTCGGCGACCGGGCGGGTGTCGATGTGCTCGTAGGCGAGCAGCGCGGCCTCGGTGCCGATCTCGCTCGTGCCGAGCAGGCGCGGCAGGCGCGCTCCCGCAGCGTGGGCGGCGTAGGCCATCAGCGCCTCGCGCTCCAGCTCGGCCCGCAGGGACCTGATGGCCCGCCGCCGGGTCTCGGTGTTGAGCCGGATGCGCCGCCACAGGCGGTAGGCGAGGCCGGCCACCTGCCGGTCCCGGTCGAGCACGGTGACGTCGAGGGATCGGTCGCCGTCGAGCCCGACGAAGTAGCGCCGGCTGCCCGAGCTGTCGTCCTCCATCCGCCTGGCGCTGGTCGGGGTGAAGCCGAGGCGGCGCAGCGCGGCCAGCACCGCGCTGCCCGGCGGCCTGGTGTTCGCGCTGCCGATGCCGTAGAGCGTGCCGAACCCGACGGCGAGGCCGACGAGGTAGGTGAGGATCACCCCGAGGGCGGTGACCTTGTTGGCCGTGAAGAGCGCGAGCACGTCGAGCGCGATCGCGATCCACATGAAGGCCCGCCACTGCGGCCGCCGAGACATCCGTACGGCTGTCGCGTACGCGATGGCCGGGGTGAGCACGGAGTTGAGGGGCTCCACGTCCCGCCCGCCGGTGAGCAGCTGCTTCAGCTCGGCGGGACCGGCGAGGACGAGCCACTCGTCCAGCGAGTAGGCGATGACGAGGGCGAGGATGGCCGCGATCAGGCCCTGGGTGACGCGCATGCCGTCACGGTGGAAGACCCGTTCGACCGCGAAAGCCACGGGCACGACGAGCACGGCGACACCGCCGAGCAGTCCGGAGATGGCCGACAACACCTGCGGAGCCAGGCCGGTGCCGGCCTGGACGTCGGTCTCCAGGCCGTTGAG
The DNA here is from genome assembly GCA_001552515.1 of Sphaerimonospora mesophila NBRC 14179 = JCM 3151. Taxonomy (GTDB): domain Bacteria; phylum Actinomycetota; class Actinomycetes; order Streptosporangiales; family Streptosporangiaceae; genus Sphaerimonospora; species Sphaerimonospora mesophila. Next base: position 51,639 of record BCRI01000029.1, on the reverse strand, counting down.
CGTACGCTGAAGCGCCAGCGCGAGCAGCACGACGGCGCCGAGGGCCGCCAGCGTGAGCATGAAGCGCAGCGCGTCCGAGGGACGGCGGATCCGCTGCGGCAACAGGGGCTCGACGACGAGGAAGACTCCCCGGCCGGGCGTGTCCAGCGCGGTGTCCTGCTCCTTTATGCCTCTCACCACCAGCGATTCTGTGCGATCTCCGCACGGGGTTTCCACACGTTCGACGGCAAGCGGTCTTCCCTCCGAGGCGAAGTGGCTCGGCCATTCATTGACACTCTATGGAGCGTCGGCGGTCTGCGATCGGGCTGATCCCGCTTGATATCGTTCCGTCGCCGAACAACGTGGCACACCAGGGCAATCCGGCCGCCCGAGCGTCGCCGGCACCGGCTATCGCCACGCGAGGGGAGAGTTATGGAGTCGCGGATTCCGGGGGCATGCCCGCTCGACTGTCCGGACACGTGCTCGTGGGAGGTCACCGTCAGAGACGGCGTGGCCGTGGGCCTGCGCGGCAACCGTGAGCATCCGTTCACCCGGGGCGCGCTCTGTGTGAAGGTCAACCGCTATCTGGAGCACAGCCGGGCCGCCGACCGCATCCTCCACCCGATGCGCCGGGTCGGCCCCAAAGGTTCGGGCCGCTTCGAACGCATCACCTGGGACGAGGCGCTTTCGGAGATCTCCGTACGGCTCACCGCCATCATCGACGAGCACGGCGGCGAGGCCATCTGGCCCTATCAGGGCACCGGGACGCTCGGGTTCATCCAGGGCGAGAGCGGCCAGGCCGGGCGGCGGTTCTGGAACGTCCTCGGCGCCTCGGAGCACGACCTCAACATCTGCTCCCGAGCAGGCAACGTCGGCCTGCGCTACACCAACGGCACCCCGGGCGGCATGGACCCGGAGACGTTCGCGCTGTCGAGGCTGATCCTGCTGTGGGGTACGAACCCGCTGACCAGCGGCCACCACGTGTGGAAGTTCGTCCAGGACGCGCGGGCGGCCGGGGCGTACGTCGTCGCGATCGATCCGATCAGGACCCGCACCGCCGACCAGGCGGACGAGCACCTGCCGATCCGGCCGGGGACCGACGCGGCGCTCGCGCTCGGGCTGCTGCACGTGGTGCTGGAGGAGGGGGCCGAAGACCGCGACTACATCGAGCGGCACACGTACGGCTGGCCCGAGTTCGAGGCGGAAATCAGGAAATATCCGGTCAGCAGGGTGGCCGAGATCACCGGGCTGCCGGAGGACCGCATCCGCGCCCTCGGCGTACGGCTCGCGCACACCCGGCCGACCGGCATCCGCGCCACGATGGGCGTCCAGCGCCACGAGGGCGGCGGCACGGCGCTGCGGACGATCGCCTGCATCCCCGGCGTCACCGGCGACTGGCGCCACCCCGGCGGCGGCGTCGTCTACTCCACCTCGGCGTACGCACCGCTCACCGTCGACACCAGGCCCGACCTGCTCGCCGAACCGGTGCGCACGCTGACCATGACCCGGCTGGCCGACCAGCTCGACGAGACGGTCAGGTGCCTGTGGGTGTACGCGGCCAACCCCGTCGGCTCCACCTCCGACCAGAACCGGGTGCGGGCGGCGCTGCAGCGGGATGACCTGTTCACGGTGGTGATGGAGCAGTTTCCGACCGACACCGTCGACTACGCCGACATCGTGCTGCCCGCCACGATGCAGACCGAGCACATGGACCTGCACGCGGGCTACGGACACATGTACCTGGTCTGGAACGAACCGGCGGTCGAGCCGCCGGGTGAGTGCCTGTCGACGACCGAGACGTTCCGCCGCCTGGCCAGGCACATGGGCCTCACCGAGCCGGCACTGTACGACTCGGATCTGGAGCTGGCCGAGCAACTGCTGAGCGGCAGCGGGATCGGCCTCGACGTGCTGCGCAAGCAGGGGTGGGCCCGGATCGACGTCCCGGATCCCTTCGTGCCGTTCACCGACGGATTCCCCACGCCGAGCGGGAGGCTGGAGTTCGCCTCCGCGCGGGCGGAGGCCGACGGCCTGCCACGGGTCGCCGGATATATCCCCTCATACACGGCGCGTACGGCTCCCGCCGCACGCGATCATCCGCTCACGCTGATCACCCCGGCCCAGCACACGTTCCTCAACACGATCTTCAGCAACAACCCGGAGCTGCTGAGGCGGTCGAAGGGCCCCCGTGTGCTGGTCAACGAGGCCGACGCGACGCCGCGCGGACTGGTCGACGGGCAGCCGGCCCGGGTGTTCAACGGCAACGGCGAGTTCGTCGCGTACGTCGAGATCAGCGACCGGGTCCGCCCCGGCGTGGTGGCCGCGCCCAAGGGCCACTGGCCCAAGCTCAGCCCGGGAGGCGCCAACCCCAACGCCGTCGTGGACGAGCGCGACGCCGACATGGGCCGTGGCGCCGTCTACCACGACAACTTCGTCGAGGTGGCCCCGCTCAGCTCGTGACCCGGAGCTTGAAGCCCTCGTGTGAGGCGGTGAAGCCGAGGGAGGAGTAGAAACGGTGCGCGTCGGTCCGCGCCTTGTCGGAGGTGAGCTGCACGATGTCGCACCCGCGCTCGCGGGCCCGTTCGACGGCCCACTCCATCATCGCCCTGCCGACGCCCTGCCGCCGATACGGCGGGGCCACCCTGACCGCCTCGACCAGGGCACGCTCGGCGGCCCGGCGGGACAGGCCGGGGATGTAGGTGAGCTGCATGGTCCCGACCACCTCGCCACCCTTCTCGACGACGATCAGCTCGTTGCGCGGGTCGGCGTCGATCGCGTCGAAGGCGCTCTCGTAGTCGGGCGCCGCGCCCTCGACGCCGGAACCCGCGGCCCGCTCGCGTGCCGCCGAGACCGGATCGCCGACGATCAGCGCCACGATGGCCGGGATGTCCTCGCGCCGAGCCGTACGAAATGAGAGGGACATGCGGCGATCCTAACCAGGGCGGCTCAGGGGACGGCCAGGGAGTGGTCAGGGGCTTCCCCGATGCCCGGGGGCGGCGTCGGGAGCGAACCTGTAGGCATGAACGAACTGAGCCGAATGGATGAGATGTCGCTCTCCGGCGCGGCCCTGCGCGGCGCTCCGTGGCGTGCGGCGGCGATCGCCGGCGGCGGGGTCGCGGCGACGAGCATCTTCCTGGGCTGGATCCTCCCCGGCCCGGCCGATCTCACCTGGGCGCTGTGCACGGGGATCAGCCTCTTCGCGCTCGTCGCGGGCATCGGCGCCATCTCCCGGCCCGATCGTGGCGACCGCGTCACCCAGCAGGCCAGGCGATGGGCGCTGGAGCACCCCTGGCGCTTCGCGCTCTACCCCGGGCTCGGCGCGGCCGCGCTGATGGTCCCGGTGCAGCTGGTGATCGACGGCGAGGGCGTCTTCGGTGCGGCGTGGGACGCGCTGTTGGGCGGCGTGCTCGTCCTCCTGCTCACCGGCATCCTCACCCGCTCCATGCGGGGCCGTGCCCGCCGGTGAGGCCTCAGGTGGCCGCGGCGCGCTCGGCCGTGCCGCGGCAGACGCAGAACTCGTTGCCCTCGGGGTCGAGCAGCGTGACCCACCCGGTGCCGTCCGGAGCGCGGTGGTCTTCGTACGGCTCGGCACCGAGGGCGAGCAGGCGCTCCACCTCCGCGTCGCGCGTGCCCTCGTCCGGCCGCACGTCGAGATGAAGCCGGTTCTTGACGTTCTTGCCCTCCGGGACTCGGATGAACAGCAGGTGCGGCGGGCCCTCGGGGCGGTCGAGCAGGACCTCGTCGTCCTCGGGCGCGGAGTCCACCAGGGGCCAGCCCAGGGCCCGGCTCCACCACTCGGCGAGTTCGTACGGCCGGGCGCAGTCGACGGTGAGCGTATGGATCTCAATCATGCGCTCAGCCAATCGCGACACCGGCAAAGCGGTCAAGCAGGTTTCCGACTGCCCATCGGGGCGCACCCGGTGAATTCCATCTCAGGCGATTCCACCTCAGTGGGCTCCGCCTCCGGCGAGGTTGAGTCCGATCACTCCGGTGATGATCAGGATGATTGAGACGATCTTCAGCGGGGACGTGTCGTCGCCCAGCAGGATCATGCCGGCGACCGCCGTGCCGACCGCGCCGATGCCGGTCCACACGGCGTAGGCCGTACCGACCTCGAGGCTCTTCAGCGACAGAGACAGCAGCACGAAGCTGACCACCGCGAAGACCAGGAACGACACCGACCACCACAGGTGGGACAGCCCGCTGCTCATCTTGAGCGAGTAGGCCATGACGACCTCGAAGACGCCCGCGGCGACGAGAAGGATCCAGGCCACGATCTCCCCCTTGGTACGAGACTGGACTTCCTGTGACAGGGAGTGCGTCGTCTTGACTTTCCGGGTACGGCGCGTCTCGTCCGGGAGGGCACCCAGTGCCTCTCGACGGCAAAGCTAACACATCATCACGACCGCCAGGCCTCCCGCACCCGGTCGACCACTCCGAACGCGCCCGGACCATGTCAAGGCTTGCATATCGCCAGTTACTCGTGGGTAGCATCTATCTAGGGTTACTGCCCGGTAGGTATCTCCCCGCCTTGGTCCAAGGAGCGCAAAACGATGGGTCACTACAAGAGCAACCTCCGCGACCTCGAGTTCAACCTCTTCGAGGTCTTCGGCCGCAAGGAGATCCTCGGGACGGGCCCGTTCGCGGACATCGACACGGAGACAGCGCGCAACGTGCTGGACGAGGTGCACCGGCTCGCCGTCGGCCCGCTCGCCGAGTCGTTCGAGGACGCCGACCGCCACCCGCCGGTGTTCGACCCCGCCACCCACTCGGTGACGATGCCGGAGAGCTTCAAGCGGTCCTACCAGGCGTGGATGGACGCCGAGTGGTGGCGTCTGGAGCTTCAGCCCGAGCTCGGCGGCACGGTCGCCCCGCGCAGCCTCGTGTGGGCGATGGCCGAACTCGTGCTCGGCGCCAACCCCGCCGTATGGATGTTCGCGTCCGGCCCGTCCTTCGCCCGTCTCCTGTACGAGCTCGGCACCGACGACCAGAAGCGGTTCGCCGAGCTGGCCGTCGAACGGCGCTGGGGCGCGACGATGGTCCTGACCGAGCCGGACGCCGGATCGGACGTGGGCGCCGGCCGCGCCAAGGCGGTCGAGCAGCCCGACGGCACCTGGCACATCGAGGGCGTCAAGCGGTTCATCACCAGCGGTGAGCACGACATGGCGGAGAACATCTTCCACCTCGTGCTGGCACGGCCCGAGGGCGCGGGACCGGGCACCAAGGGCCTGTCGATGTTCCTCGTGCCCAAGCACCTCGTCGACCTCGAGACCGGCGAGCTGGGCGAGCGCAACGGCGTGTACGTGACGAACGTCGAGAAGAAGATGGGCCTCAAGGTCTCCACGACCTGCGAGCTCACGTTCGGCGAGCGGCACCCGGCCGTCGGCTACCTGGTGGGCGGCGTGCACGACGGCATCAGGCAGATGTTCATGATCATCGAGAACGCCCGCATGATGGTCGGCGCCAAGGCCATCGCCACGCTGTCCACCGGCTACCTGAACGCGCTCGACTACGCCAAGAACCGCGTGCAGGGCGCCGACCTCACCCGTTCCACCGACAAGACGGCCCCCCGCGTCACGATCACCCATCACCCCGACGTCCGTCGTGAGCTGATGCTCCAGAAGGCGTACGCCGAGGCCATGCGCGCGCTCGTCATCTACACCGCGACGATCCAGGACGCCATCCAGATCGCCGAGGCCGAGGGCCGTCGCGACGCCGCCGCCGAGGCGCTCAACGACCTGCTGCTGCCCGTGGTCAAGGGCGTCGGCTCGGAACGGTCGTACGAGCTGCTCGCCCGCTCGCTGCAGACGCTCGGCGGCTCGGGCTTCCTGCAGGACTACCCGATCGAGCAGTACATCCGCGACGCCAAGATCGACTCCCTCTACGAGGGAACCACGGCGATCCAGGGTCAGGACCTGTTCTTCCGCAAGGTCCTGAAGAACCAGGGCGCCGCCCTCGGGTCGCTGCTCGGCGACATCAAGGCGTTCGCCTCCTCCAACGCGGGAAACGGCCGCCTGAAGGTGGAGCGCGGCCTGCTCGACGAGGCCGCCGACGAGGTCAAGGCCATGGCCGACACGATGGCCGGCTGGGCGATCTCCTCGATGGAGGAACCCCGAGAGATCTACAGGGTCGGCCTCAACACCACCCGGTTCCTGATGGCGCTCGGCGACCTGGTGCTGGCCTGGCTGCTGCTGCGCCAGGCCGAGGTCGCCCTGAACGCCCTGGGCGAGGGGGACGGCGACAAGGAGTTCTACACCGGGAAGGTCGCGGCCGCCTCGTTCTTCGCCCAGACCGTGCTGCCGCGCCTGGCCGCCGAGCGCAGGGTGCTCGCCGCCACCGACCAGAGCCTGATGGACCTCCCCGAGGCGTCCTTCTGACGGTTCGCCCTGTTCGTACGGCCGCTGCCCCGCCGGGCGGCGGCCGTACCGGGTTTGGAGGAGATCCGTTATACGCCGCCAGTAATGCGATCACACACGGCCGGGTATGACCGGTTCCGTAGGAAGCCTTTACCTCGCCACTACCAGCGTCCCGGAGGTCGCAGCGATGGGCATCGGGGTCAGCATCTTCTTCATCACACTCGGCGCGATCCTGAAGTTCGCCATCGAACCCGACGTCCTGGGTGACTCCGTGCACATCGATGTGATCGGGGTGATCTTCATGTGCGTCGGCGCCGCCGGCCTGCTGCTCAGCATCGTCTTCGCCTCCCGGCGCGGTGAGACCTCCGATCGGCAGCTCCTGGATCAGGAGAACCGGCCGGACGTGTGACCCGGCGCGGGCTCCGCTGTCAGGCGGTGTGGTACTGCACGGCGGCGCGGCTCGCGAGGATGGGCGTGATGCACTCGTCGATCACGGCGCGGTGCGCCGGGTGATCGCGGTAGATGGCGTAGTCCTCGGGAGAGTCGAAGTCGGCGACGACCGCGAAGGAGAAGTTGCCCTGGCCGACTCCGGCGTCGGGTCCCACCACGTAGCCGCGCAGCTCCGGGATCACCCCGGGCAGGTCGCGCAGCCGCTTGGCCACCTCCGCCTTCTGTTCCTCGGTGGCGTCCTCGATCCAGCTCAGCAGCACCACATGCCGGAACATGATCTTCCTTTCTCCGTCGCGTCCACCCACCCTCTCACAGCCCGGGCCGATTCATCGAGGCACGCCGGCCCTGGGCTGAGGGTCGTCGCCGGCCGACTGCGCGGCGATCAGCGTGGCGTAGTGTCCCGCCCGCGCGAGCAGGCTGTGATGGTCGCCCCACTCGACGATCCGGCCGTCGTCGACGACGAGGATGAGGTCGGCGTCCCTGATCGTGCTCAGTCGGTGCGCGATCACGATGCGGGTCTGGGTGAGCCCGGCGAGGTTCGCCTCGATCTCGGCCTCGGTCGCGCTGTCCAGGTTGCTGGTGGCCTCGTCGAGCAGCAGCACCTTGGGCCGGGACAGCAGCGCCCTGGCGAGGGCAAGCCGCTGACGCTGGCCGCCGGACAGCCCGCCGCCCTCGGTGAGCACGGTCTCGTAGCCCATCGGCATCGCGGCGATCTCGTCGTGCAGGCACGCCAGCCGGGCCGCCGCCATCACCCGGTCGAAGGCCGCGTCGGGGTCGTTCAGCGCGATGTTCTCCCTGATCGTGCCGGTGAACAGCGACGGGTCCTGGGTGACCACGCCGAACTGCCGCCGCAGCGTACGCAGGTTGAGCTCGGTGAGCGGCACCCCGTCGTACCGGATCTCCCCCTCGGTCGGCGTGTGCAGCGCGAGCAGCAGCCGCGCCATCGTGCTCTTCCCCGCCCCGGAGGGCCCCACCAGGGCGATCTTCTGACCGGGGGCGATCCGCACCGAGACGCCGCGCAGGATCCACGGCGCCCGTGGGTCGTACCGGAAGCCGACGCCGTACAGCTCGATCTGGCCACGCAGCCGCAGCACCTCGATGCCGCGCGCCGGTTCCGGCTCGGACGCGAGGATGTCCGACAGCCGGTCGAAGTGCGCCCCGGCCTGCTGCATGCTCTGCAGGCTGGTCATCAGCGAGGACAGCGGGGTGAGCGCGGCCACCGCGACCGCGTTGAGCCCGAGCAGCATGCCGAGCGTCATCTCACCGTCGAGCACTCGCCACGCGCCCACCCACAGCAGCGTCAGCGGGGCGAGCAGCCGCAGCGCGGCCAGCATGGCGTCCAGCAGGCCCTGCGTGAGCCCGCCGCGCACGTCGGCGTCCAGCTGAGCGGTGAAGGAGCGGGCCCACTGGTCGACGGCGCGTGACTCGGCCCCCGACGCCTTCAGCGTCTCGATGCCGCCGATGGCCTGGATGAGCTGGCTCTGCGTCGCCGCGTAAGCGGTCAGCTCGCGCTGGGTCAGGTGGTGCACCCTGCGCGCGGTCGTCAGCAGCAGCACGACCTGGGCCGCGGCGAAGCCGAGCAGGCAGAGCCCGAACACGGGATCCCTGACGAAGACGAGCACCGCGTAGCCGATCGCGAGCGGCCCGTCGAGCAGGGCGGACAGCACCTGCCCGGTCAGCATGTCGCGCAGCACCGCCACGCTGCCCGCGCGCGTCACCAGATCGCCCTTGCCGCGCAGGGCGAAATATCGGTACGGCAGGGCCACGAGGTGGTCGACCACGCCCCGGGTGAGCTCGGCGTCGGCGCCCGCCCTTATCGACACCAGCAGGATCGACCTGAGCCAGCCGACCACGAACTGGGTGACCCCCGCCAGTGCCAGCCCCGCGCCGAGCAGGAGGAGCAGCCGCTCGGCGCCGAACGGCAGCACCCGGTCGACCAGCGCCTCGGAGAACACCGGCAGGGCGAGCCCGAGCAGCTGCATCAGCAGAGAGGCGAGCACGACCTGGGCGAGCAGCCCCTTGCGCCGCATGAACAGGCCGCGCAGGAACCGGCGCCGCCAGACCACCGCGGCGGACGACCGGCCGCGCCGGAACCCGGGCCCAGGCTCGAAGGCGAGCAGCACCCCGGTGAAGCCCGCGTCGAACTCCTCGGCGGTGAGCCTGCGCCGGCCCTGGGCGGGATCGACGATGTCGACCCGATCAGGTGTCCAGCGCTCCACCACCACGAAGTGGTTGAACTCCCAGTGGGCGATCGCGGGCATCGGCACCTGGGCGAGGTCGCCGGGCGAGAGCGAGAAGGCCCGCACGGTCAACCCCAGTTCCCTGGCCCCGGCGACGAGCGCGAGCGCGGACAGGCCGTCCCTGCCGATCCCCAGTCGGTCGGTGATCTCATGGAGCGAAATGCGTCGTCCGTGGTGCGACAGCACCATCGTGAGGCAGGCCGCGCCGCACTCGGTGACGGTGTTCTGCAGGACGACCGGCACCCGCCTGCTCACCGCCCGCCTCCCGCCGCGTCGACGGGCACGGGTCCGGTGAGCACGGCGAGCGCTACCACGCCCGTGGCGATCGCCAGCAGCGCGGTCAGCAGCCACAGCATGACGATCGCGCGACGGCGGACCATGGCCGGGGGCCTGGGCCGGAAGTCTCGTACGGCGTGGCGGCGCAGCGCCTCCTCCCGGAAGATTCCGCGCGTCAAGACCAGTGCCATTGGATCGTGGCCCGGCGTCGGCGCTCCGCGAGCCATTCGTCGAAGGCGGCCCGCCCGGCCGCCGTCAGCGTCTCGGGGTCGTCCCCGGCCGGCTCGCGCTCCAGCACGGCGCCGGTGAAGAAGGCGCCGCCGTGTGGGAGCGGGCCGACGACGGTCCCGGCGGAAGTCCCCGCCTCATCGACCAGCTCGGCCGGCAGGTCGCGGGCCCGTCGCACGTCGATCGTCACCTCGGCCTCGCGCAGGCCGGGCACGAGGGCGAGGAGCTCCTGCGGCGTCGCCGCCGTACATTTCTCCGGCGAGACCACCCACAGCGCCCGCACCCGATCGAAGTCGGCGCGATGCGCGGCGAGGTAGGCGGACGCCAGCTCGCTCTCCTTGCGCTGCCGGAATCTGCGGCGTCTGGCGATGCCGACGATGTAGCTCTCGAACATCGAGGGTGACATGCCGACGTCGGCCAGCCAGGCGAGGGTGGCGGCCCGGCCGATCAGACCACGCCCCCGGCGGAACTCGTCGGCCACGGTCTGCAGCTCGGCGTCGTCGAGCGGCGCGTCGTCGCCCTGCACCTCGGCGATGATCAGACACTGATCGACGATCTCTTCGTACGGCGTGACGTCCCGGCGGGACAGCGAGCGGAGCATGGTCAGGGCCTGGGCGACGGAGAGGTGTACGTCGTCGACGCTGACCAGTTGCCCGGCCGCCCAGTGCGTGGAGTGGTCGATCAGCCAGGGCACCCCGTCCTCGTCCGGCGCGCTCAGCGCGACCGTCCCGCCGTCGGGGTGGGTGAGCAGCAGGTCGTAGTCCACCACCGGTGTCCCTGGACGTACGTCGACCACGAGCTGGGGCTCGAGCTGCGGGTGCGCGGCGGCCCAGGCCGCGGCCGTACCACGTGCCTCCTCGACGTCGGCGCGGCGACGGGGCAGGCTGCGCAGCAGCCGCACCCCGGACTCGACCGCCGTGCCGAAACCGCTCATGACGCACCCTCCGGGTGGTACGGCTCGGCCGCGGCGAGCCAGTCCGCTATCGCATCGCTGACCGGGAGCCCGGCGCGCAGCTCCACGAAGCCCCAGGCGCCGTTCGGGTTGATCTCGAGGAACACGTACTCCCCTCCGGGGGTGAGGATGAGGTCGATCGCGCCGTACGTCAGGCCGAGCGCGGCGGTCAGCCGTACGCACCGGTCGGCCACCTCGCGGGGCAGCTCGTGCGGGCCGTGGCGGACCCGGTCGTCGTCGTAGTGGCGCCAGTCGTCCCTGGCGGTCGAGGAGGCGCTGGTGTCGATCTCGGCGGCGAAGACGCGGTCACCGACCACGATCACCCGTAGCTCGACGGCCTTGGCCACGTAGGGCTGGAGGATGACCGGTTCATGCCGGAGCCGGTGCCGCGAGGTGAGGTGACGGCGGGTGACCACGGTCGTGTACGTGCGGTGGTCGGCGCCGTCGAGGGTGAACTCGTCGGAGTTGATCTGCTTGGCGATCATGCGTCCACCGGCTCTCTCGTAGGCGGGCGCCAGCTCGGCCGGATCGTTCGTGTACAGGGTCTCCGGCACGGTGAATCCGTGCTCGACCGCGCGGGCCATGTGGATGATCTTGTTATGGGCGTGCCGCTCGACCTCGCGCCGGCACGGCAGCCAGCGGGCCGGGGTGAGCTCCCACGCGCCGTCGAGCAGGAACTCCGCCTGCCACACCACATGGGCGCGGTGGGTGGGGTCGGTCACGTGCTCCGCCGGGGTGGGCGGGTTCGGCCGCCGCCGCCACACGGCGGTCACCGTCGAAAGGTCGAGCCGGCTGTCCCCGGTGTCGAGGGTGACGATGTGCCGGCCGTTCGCGAAGGCCGCGGTGAGCCTCGCCCGCCAGGGGTAGTCGCCGGGATCCCACCAGGTCACCGGCACCCCTCGGCTTCTCAGCTTCGGCAGCACCATCTCGACCGCGTCGTCCCGCCGGTCGCTGAGTATCAGGATCACGTCCGCTCCCTGGAAGGAAACGGCGGAGCGGGTGTCCCGCTCCGCCGTGTCGCGGGCACGGAGGCGGGGAATGTCACGCCTCCGTGCGCTCACCGGTCAGGGTCAGCTGATCCACCACTCGGCCGGCTTGCCCTTGAGGTACCAGCTCACGGTCGCACGGCCGCCGTTGACCTCGCCGAGCTCGGCCTCGGTCAGCTCCGCCCCCTCGAACGGGATGTCCTCAATGCTGATCTTCGACATGCTCTTCCCTCTCCGCCGCTCGCGCGGCGTTTCGTAGTCCCCGCCAACGCGGGGCCCCCCGGATCACCGGCGCAGCGGCCCGTGATCGGCTTACGGGAAAGAAGCTAAGAACCGCGACTTGCCACTCACTTGGGACTCAATGAGCGGCCACTGGCAGGCCGCCGGGGACACGAGGGCCTGGGACGCGCGATCCGTGTGTGACGACGACGGGGCCGGGGTCCGTCCAGCGGTCCCCGGCCCCGTCTCACGCCTCGCCGTACGGCCTGCCTCGCCGTACGGCCGGGCAGTGCCGGCGTCAGCTCCAGGCGAGCATGCGCAGCGGATCCTCCAGCATGTCGCCCACGTCACGCAGCATGCGGGAGCCCAGCTCGCCGTCGACCACCCGGTGATCGAACGACAGCGCCAGCGTGGTGACCTTGCGTACGGCCAGCTGTCCGTCGACCACCCACGGCATGTCCCTGATCTGGCCGAAGGCCAGGATCGCCACCTCGCCCGGGTTGATGATCGGGGTGCCGGAGTCGACGCCGAAGACGCCGATGTTGGTGATCGTGATCGTGCCGCCCGACAGGTCGGCCGGCGTGCATCTGCCTGCCCTGGCCCGCTCGGTGAGCTCGCCCAGCGCGTGGGCCAGCTCCGGCAGCGAAAGCGCGTCCGCGTCCTTGACGTTGGGGACGATCAGGCCACGTTCGGTGGCGGCGGCGATGCCGAGGTTCACGTAGTGCTTGACGATGATCTCTTCGTCGGTCCACGTGGCGTTGGCCATCGGGTGCCGCTTGACCGCGGTCATCAGCGCCTTGGCCACCAGCAGCAGCGGGGAGACCTTGACGTCCGCGAAGTCGGGGAGCCGCCGCAGCCGTCCGACCGCCTCCATCGTCGCCGTCACGTCCACCTGGAGGAACTCGGTGACGTGCGGTGCCGTGAACGCGCTCGCGACCATGGCCTGCGCGGTCGCCCGCCGCACGCCCCTGACCGGGATCCGCTCCTCGCGGCCGGGCGCGCGCCCCGCCTCCCGCCGGTGGACGGCGGGTTGAGCGGCTCCGGCGGCGGCCTCGACGTCCGCCCGGGTGATCGACCCGTGGGGGCCGGTGCCGGTCAGCGTGGTCAGGTCGACGCCGAGGTCGCGGGCGAGCTTGCGCACCGGCGGTTTGGCCAGGGCCCGCTCCCCGCCCGGGGCCGGCGGCGGCGCCGGTGGCGCGGCGGGAACGGGCGCCGCGGGCCGTGCGGGCGTCGCAGGTTTTGCGGGCGTCGCGGGAGGGGCGGAACCGGCGGCCTGGGCGCCACCGCCGTTCGCCGGAGCCGCCTTCCGGGGGCGGCGCCTGGTGGCGCTCGCCTTGACCCCGTAGCCGACGAGCACCGGCTCCCGCTTCTCGGTCTTCTCGGTCTTCTCCCCCGCCGCTTCCGATCCGGCGGGGGCCTCGGGGGCGGGCGCGCCGTCGTCGTCGCCCGTACGCACCGAGATGATCGGGGTGCCGACCTCGACGGTCTGGCCCTCGGCGGCCATCAGGGCCGACACCGTGCCCTCGAACGGGCACGGCAGCTCGACCACGGCCTTGGCGGTCTCGATCTCGACGATCGTCTGGTTGACCTTAACCGTGTCGCCCGGCGCGACGTGCCACTTGACGATCTCGGCCTCCAGGAGGCCCTCGCCCACATCGGGGAGCTTGAACTCACGGAGCATGAGAAACCCGCCCTCTCAGTAGGCGAACGCGCGGTCGACGGCTTCGAGCACCCGGTCCAGGTCGGGCAGGTAGTACTCCTCCAGGCGGGACGGCGGATAGGGGGTGGAGAACCCGCCGACGCGCAGGACCGGGGACTCCAGATGGTAGAAGCAGCGCTCGCTGACCCGCGCCGCCACCTCGGCGCCGAGACCGGTGAAGATCGGCGCCTCGTGCACCACCACGCAGCGGCCGGTCCGCCGTACGGACTCCTCGAGCACGCCCATGTCCAGCGGGTTGAGCGAGCGCAGGTCGACGACCTCCAGGTCGCGCCCGTCGTCCTCCGCAGCGGCGGCGGCCTCCAGGCAGGTCTTGACCATCGGGCCGTACGCGACGAGCGTCACGTCACGGCCGGGCCGTACGACCCGGGCCCGGTCGAGCGGCAGGCCGGGCGCGGCCAGATCGATGTCGGCCTTGTCCCAGTAGCGGCGCTTGGGTTCGAAGAAGATGATCGGATCGTCGCTCCGGACCGCGTCCTGGATCATCGTGTAGGCGTCCACCGGGTTCGAGCAGGCGACCACCCGCAGTCCGCCGGTGTGCGTGAAGTACGCCTCCGGGGACTCGGAGTGGTGCTCGACGGCGCCGATCCCGCCGCCACAGGGAATGCGGACGACGACGGGCAGCTTGAGCGCGCCCAGCGAACGCAGCGGCATCTTCGCGAGTTGCGTGATGATCTGGTCGGCCGCCGGGAACACGAACCCGTCGAACTGGATCTCACAGATGGGCCGGTAGCCGCGCATGGCGAGGCCGATCGCGGTGCCGATGATGCCCGACTCGGCGAGCGGCGTGTCGATCACGCGGTCCTCGCCGAAGTCCTTCTGCAGGCCGTCGGTCACCCGGAAGACACCGCCGAGCTTGCCGACGTCCTCTCCCATCACGAGGACCTTGGGGTCGCTTTCCATCGCACGGCGCATGCCCTCGTTGAGCGCCTTGCCGAGAGTGAGTGTGGTCATCGCTCGCCTCCGCCCTCGAAGCCCGCAAGGTAGGTCAGGTACTGCTCGCGTTCCTCGTCCATGAGGGCGTGCGGCTCCGCGTAGACGTGCTGGAAGATCGCCTCCGGCTTCGGATCGGGCATGGCCAGACACCGGGCCCGTACGTCCTTGCCCAGCGCGTCGGCCTCCTCGTCGATCTTGTCGAAGAACTCCTGGTCGGCGAGCTGGTTCTTGAAGAGGTAGGCCTTCACGCGCTCGATCGGGTCCTTCAGCTTCCAGGCCTCCAGCTCGTCGGCCAGCCGATAGCGGGTCGGGTCGTCGGAGGTGGTGTGCGCGCCCATCCGGTAGGTGTACGCCTCGATGAGCGTCGGCCCCTGCCCCTCGCGGGCGTTCCGCAGCGCCTTGCGGGTCACCGCGAGACAGGCGAACACGTCGTTGCCGTCGACCCGTACGCCCGGGAAGCCGAAGCCCGAAGCCCGGCGGTACAGCGGGATCTTCGTCTGCCGTTCCATCGGCTGGGAGATCGCCCACTGGTTGTTCTGGCAGAAGAACACCACGGGCGCGTTGAAGACCGAGGCCCAGATGAACGCCTCGTTCACGTCGCCCTGCGCGGACGCCCCGTCGCCGAAGTAGACGATCGTGGCGGCGTCGGCGCCGTCGCGCTGCACGCCCATGGCGTAGCCGACCGCGTGCAGCGTCTGGGAGCCGATGACGATGGTGTAGAGGTGGAAGTTGTGGTCGGCCGGGTCCCAGCCGCCGTGGTTCACGCCCCGGAACATGCCGAGCAGCTTGACCGGGTCGACGTCGCGGCACCAGGCCACGCCGTGCTCCCGATAGGTGGGAAAGGCCATGTCGGTGGCGGCCAGCGCCCGGCCGGAGCCGATCTGCGCGGCCTCCTGACCGAGCAGGGACGCCCACAGGCCCAGCTCGCCCTGCCGCTGGAGGGCCACGGCCTCCAGGTCGACACGGCGCACCAGAACCAGGTCCCGGTAGAGGGAGCGGACCTCTTCCGTGGTCAGCTCGATGTCGTAGTCGGGGTGCTCGACCCGCTCCCCTTCGGGGGTGAGCAGCTGAACGAGATCCGGGGGTGCGTCAACACCACGAGGGACGTCGCTTGTCACGTGCCTCTCCTGTGCGTCATGGGCCGTCCGCGGGTGGGGTCGCCACCATCGTGAGGCCGGGTCTCCTCAGGCGTACGGCCGCTGGGTGGGCGGCCACGCCCTCCTGCGGACATCGTGGCAGAGGCGACACCCCACTACGCAAGACCCCACACCTTCCCTATATCCCTACCGCATGTGACCACACCCTGCCCCGTCGACACCCTGTGGCCCGCCGCGGTCGCACCCGGCCAACTCGGTAGGCTTGACCGGAAGTTCCATCCCACCTCGCCCACCTGGAGGAACAACGTGGCGCGCGTGATCGTCGACGTCATGCTCAAGCCGGAGATCCTCGACCCGCAGGGGCAGGCCATCGCCGGCGCCCTGCCGCGGCTCGGTTTCTCCGGTGTCTCCGCCGTACGGCAGGGCAAGCGGTTCGAGCTGGAACTGGACGGCCCGGCCGATGAAGCCGCCCTTTCGGATGTCCGGAAGATGGCCGAAACCCTGCTCGCCAACACGGTGATCGAAGACTTCTCGATCAAGGTCGAGGAGTAAAGTGACGCAATTCACACCGCAATAATCGGACGTAAGACCCCGAAAGAGGCAAGGGCCCGTCTAGAACGTCGTCGGCGGGCAGACCGCAAATAATGGGACGGTGGTTTTGCGGTTAGCCCCGATTCATCGGGGAAGCCTACCCTGGTGACCTTCGACACCGGGGAGGGGTCCGGTGGGTATTGAGTTCTCGCTGGCCATGCCGCGAGATGCGATCGGCATCCCCATGGTTCGCAGGGTGGTGGGGGACACCCTGCGTTCGCTGGGCGTTACCGAGGAATGCGTGGCCGACATCCTCCTGGCCACCTCGGAAGCCTGCGCGAACGCCGTACGTCATGGCGGGCCGGCCAAGCGATACGAGATCCGCGGCACCATCGGCAACGGCCGCTGCGAGTTGCGCGTCAGCGACCGCGGCAACGGCCTGGGAAGCGTGCCCAGGCAATTTCCGGGCAGCGACGCCGAGAACGGCCGAGGCCTTCTGATCATGCGGGCCGTCGTGGACGACATTTCCTTCGACATCAAACCCGGCCGCGGCACGACCGTACGGCTGTGCAAGGAGCTCGACTGGGCGGACGACTCCATCGCCCACCATCTCACCCTCGACCGCCACCTGGCCGGCGTCTGATCATCCGAATCATCCTGGGGCTCACCCGCTCGAACGCCTCCGATACCCTGAGGTGTACCGCGCTTAGTTCCTCCCCAGGGCACAAGCCTGGGGTCTCCACGCTCAAGGAGAGATTCGATGAGCGCTGCCCGGGTGGGCATCGTCACTTTCCCCGGAACACTCGACGACCAGGACGCCGCGCGAGCCGTGCGGCTGGCCGGAGCGGAGGCCGTGCCGCTGTGGCACGCCGACCGCGACCTCAGGGGGGTCGACGCCGTCTTCCTCCCCGGCGGGTTCTCCTACGGCGACTACCTGCGGTGTGGCGCCATCTCGCGCTTCGCCCCACTGATGGACGAACTGATCCCGGCCGCCCGGAGCGGGCTGCCGGTGCTGGGCACCTGCAACGGGTTCCAGATCCTCTGCGAGGCACACCTGCTGCCCGGTGCGCTGACCCGCAACGCCGGCCTGCACTACATCTGCCGCGACCAGCGGATCCGGGTCGAGAACACCGGCACCGCATGGACCCGCGAGTTCACGCCGGGCCAGGAGATCGTGCTGCCCATCAAGCACGGCGAGGGCCGCTACGTCGCCGACGCGCAGACGCTGGCCGCGCTGGAGCGGGACGGCCGGGTCGTCTTCCGGTACGCCGGTGACAACCCGAACGGCTCACTCAACGACATCGCCGGGATCGCCAACGAGGCCGGGAACATCGTGGGTCTCATGCCCCATCCCGAGCACGCGGTCGAGGAGCTCACCGGCGCGCCGAGTGTGGACGGCCGCGGCTTCTTCACCTCGATCCTCAAGAAGCTGGTGAACGCATGAGCCTCGACACCGTCAAGCGCGCCCTGGAGACGCCCGACGAGCGGCAGCCGTACGTCGAGCTGGGCATGAAGGACGACGAGTACGAGCGGGTCCGCGAGATCCTCGGGCGGCGTCCGACCGGCGCCGAGCTCGCCATCTACTCGGTCATGTGGAGCGAGCACTGCTCCTACAAGTCCTCGAAGGTCCATCTCCGGCAGTTCGGCACCAAGGCGCCCAAGTCGGAGGCACTGCTCGTCGGCATGGGCGAGAACGCCGGCGTGGTCGACATCGGCGACGGCTGGGCCGCCACCTTCAAGATCGAGTCGCACAACCACCCGTCGTACGTCGAGCCCCACCAGGGCGCGGCGACCGGCGTGGGCGGCATCGTCCGCGACATCATGTCGATGGGCGCCCGGCCGATCGCGGTCATGGACTCGCTGCGCTTCGGCGGCGCGACCCAGCCGGACACCCGGCGCGTGCTGCCCGGGGTCGTCGAGGGCATCGGCGGGTACGGCAACTGCCTCGGTCTGCCCAACATCGGCGGCGAGGTCGTGTTCGACCCCTGCTACATCGGCAACCCGCTGGTCAACGCCCTGTGCGTGGGCCTGCTGCGCAAGGACCAGATCAAGCTCGCCACGGCGCCGGGCCCGGGGAACAAGGTCGTGCTGTTCGGCGCGCGCACCGGCGCCGACGGCATCGGCGGGGCCTCCGTGCTCGCCTCGGCCACGTTCGAGGAGGAGTCGCAGGCCAAGCGGCCGGCCGTACAGGTCGGCGACCCGTTCATGGAGAAGCTGCTGATCGAGTGCTGCCTGGAGCTCTACCAGGCGGACGTGGTGGTCGGCATCCAGGACCTCGGCGCGGCCGGGGTGTCCTGCGCCACGACCGAGCTCGCGGCCAAGGGCACCGGCGGCATGCATGTGGATCTCAACCTCGTCCCGCTGCGCGACCCGACGCTGCGGCCCGAGGAGATCCTGATGAGCGAGTCGCAGGAGCGGATGATGGCCGTCGTCGCACCCGACGACATCCCGGCCTTCATGGCGATCTGCACGAAGTGGGACGTACCGGCGACCGTCATCGGCGAGGTCACCGACACCGGCAGGCTCGTCATGACCTGGGACGGCGAGGTCATCGTCGACATCCCGCCGGGCACCGCCGCCGACGAGGGGCCCGTCTACGAGCGGCCGTTCGCCGAGCCGGCCGGGCAGGCCGCGCTCAACGCCGACACCCCGGACCGCCTGCCGCGTCCCGCTCCGGATCGGCTGCGGGAGACCCTGCTCACCCTGCTCGGCTCGCCCAACCTGGCGTCCAAGGAGTGGGTGACCTCGCAGTACGACCGCTATGTCCGCGGCAACACGGTCCTCGCCCAGCCCGCCGACGCCGGGATGTTGCGGATCTCCGAGGTGATGCCGGGAGCGCAGGAGACCACCCGCGGGATCGCGCTGGCGACCGACGGCAACGGCCGCTACGCCAAGCTCGACCCCTACACGGGAGCCCAGCTCGCGCTGTCCGAGGCGTACCGGAACGTGGCCGTCACCGGCGCCAAGCCGCTGGCCGTGACGAACTGCCTCAACTTCGGCTCGCCGGAGGACCCCGAGGTCATGTGGCAGTTCGCCGAGGCCGTACGCGGGCTCGCCGACGCCTGCCGGACGCTCGGCGTGCCGGTCACCGGCGGCAACGTCTCGTTCTACAACCAGACGGGTACCGACGCCATCCACCCGACGCCGGTCGTCGGTGTGCTCGGCGTCATCGACGACGTCTCCCGGCGGGTCAGGTCCGGATTCGTCGCCGACGGCCTGCGCGTGATGCTGCTCGGCTCGACCGGGGATGACCTCGGCGGGTCGGAGTGGGCGCACGTCGTCCACGACCACCTGGGCGGGCTGCCGCCGCAGGCGGACCTCGAGGCCGAGCGGCGCCTCGCGTCCGTGCTCACGACGGCGGCGGCCGAGGGCCTGCTGGAGGGTTCACACGACCTGTCCGATGGCGGCCTGGCCATCGCGCTCGCCGAGGCCTGCCTGGCGCAGGGCGTCGGCTGCTCGGTGACCCTGCCCGGTGACGACCCGTTCGTCGACCTGTTCAGCGAGTCCGTCGCGCGTGCGCTGGTCTGCGTACGGCCCGAGGCCTTCGACACGCTGGCCGAGCTGTGCGCCCGGCAGGAGGTCCCCTGCCACGGCCTGGGCACCACCGGGGGCACGGCGCTCAAGGTCGACGGTCTCTTCGAGATCCCGGTCGAGGAGCTGCGCGAGGTCCACACGAAGACGCTGCCGAGCATCTTCGGCTGATCCGACGGCGAAGGCCCTTCCGGGAGAGGCTTCCGGAAGGGCCTTCGTCGTTGCCCGTACGACTACCGCCTCGCGCGTGGTAGCCGTACGGGGGCATCGAGGGTGCGAACGCGGTGGAGCCCCCACAGGCTCCACCACATCGCACCAGGCGTGGTGAGGTCAGCCGGCGCAGATCACGTAAACGGTGCCCGAGGCGTTCTTGCCGGAGACCGTCCACCCGGTCGGCTTACCAGCGCTGACCACGGGAGCACTGGCGAAGATCTGCCCAGACTGACTGCCGCCCGACATCGAGAAGCCACCGCCAGTGGCGACCGCCCCACCGCCGCAGAGCACGGTTTCCTCCTCAGTGCCGCCCCTGCCGAAGTCGAAGCGCGCCGTCTTCACGGAGACGTTGCCCAGGCCGCCGCCACCGGGACCGGGCGGGCCCTGCGGACCGGCGGGACCCTGGGGACCGGCCGGACCCGTGTCGCCCTTCAGGCCACGGTCGCCCTTGTCGCCCTTGGCTCCCTGCGGACCGCGATCACCCTTGGCCCCCTGCGGGCCGCGGTCGCCCTTCGGGCCCGTGTGGCCGGTCTCGCCCCTGTCACCCTTCGGACCCTGGTAACCGCGCTCGCCCTTCGGGCCCGCGGGACCGATCGGGCCCTGCTTGCCCTGCGGCCCCTGCGCACCGGTGTCGCCCTTCGGACCCTGCGGACCGACCGCACCCGTGTCGCCCTTGGGGCCCTGGGGACCCGCGGGACCGGCCGGGCCCTGCTTACCCTCAGGACCCTGCTTACCCTCGGGGCCCTGCTTGCCCTGCGGCCCCTGCGGACCGGTGTCGCCCTTCGGACCCTCGGGTCCGCGGAAGCCGCGTGGGCCCTGGGGACCCTGCGGACCGGTGCCGCCGATGCCCACCGGACCCTCCGGCCCCGGCTGACCCTTCTGGTTCCACGAGACCTTGTATTCGGTCGTCCGGCACTTGGTGGTGACGCCGACATGGCGCATGTAGCGCGTCTTCTTGTTGACACACGCGTAGAGAACGGTATCGCTCGCGGTCGAAGCAGTGGCCGTACCACCGACGACGAGAAGCGAACCGGCGAGCGCGCCGACCGTCATCAGGCCTATGGTGCGTCCACCCGGCAACTTGAAAGCCACGGGTTTCCCTTTCTGAGGCACACGAGGTGCTTGGTGCTCAAGACAATGGAGTGACGATTCGCTCCGCGCATAAGTTGACACCGCAAACATCACGTATGCGCATCGCCACCACACGTGAACACGCTGGTAAAGGGATCAGCCGCCCGGTTCGGTACGCCCCCGGGCGGCGGCGGCCATGGACTCGACGCCGCTGATCAGCAGATCGACACCGAAGGCGTAATAGCGCTCCTCGTCGGCCTCCCGCTCGAAGGTCTTGGCGAACTCGATCATGCAGGGGAACTGGTCGGGGGGCAGCGCCTCCAGCGCCAGCCGCCTCTGGCGACGCCACTCGGCCGCCTCCTCCGGACCCAGCCCGCCGGGGCATCCCGGCCGGTTGCCGACCATCCCGATCACCCCGTTGAGCAGGTAGGAGGAGACGAAATAGCCCTCCTCCACGGTGAAGCCGGCCTGGGCGAGCAGGCCGAGCGCCGCCTCGGTCGCCCGGGTGAAGCTCGGCACGTCCTTCTTCTCGATCAACGAGAGGATCCCGGTCATGCTGGGATGCCGCCGCATGACCAGCAGCAGCGTCTCGATCATCATGCGCAGCCGTACGTTCCAGGGGGCCGCCGGATCGAATTCGGGCGTCACAGCGGACAAGAGGTGGTCGGCCACGCCCTGGAGCAGCAGCTCCTTGTTCTTGAAATGCCAGTAGAGGGCCATCGGCGTGACGCCCAACTCCTGGGCGAGACGCCTGATCGTGAGCGCGTCGAGCCCTTCGGCGTCGGCGAGCGCGATGGCCTTGTCGATGACCGTCCGACGGGTCAACCGCTCGGCGCCTGACATCGTCCGCTCCCTCGTTCCTCCCGCACTTGACAACTATACGCCGTACAAGGTCTCCTATGCACCGTACATGTACGTCGTACATGTACTCCGTACAAGACGGGGAGAAACTATGAGCGGAAGATGGTGGGCGCTCGTCTCGGTGGCGCTCGCGACCTTCATGACGTACCTCGACAACAACGTGGTCAACGTGGCGCTGCCGACGATCCAGCGCGACCTCGGGCTGACGATCTCGGGGCTGGAGTGGATCGTCAGCGCGTACATCCTGGTGTTCGCCGGGCTGCTGCTCGTCGGCGGACGGCTGGCCGACGTCCTCGGTGCCCGCACCACGTTCTTCGCCGGACTCGCGGTCTTCACGCTCGCCTCGGTCGCGGCCGGGCTCGCGGGCGGGCAGGAGACGCTGATCGCGGCCCGTGCCGTACAGGGGGTGGGCGCAGCGCTGGTGACCCCCGCGGCGCTGGCCCTGCTGCCGAAACTGTTCCCGGACCCACGCGAGCGCGGGATGGCCGTCGGCATCTGGAGCGCCGTCGGCGCGCTGGCCCTCGCGATCGGCCCGCTCACCGGCGGCCTGCTCAGCGAGAGCACCCATTGGGGCTGGATCTTCCTGATCAACGTCCCGATCGGCGCCGTCACCGCCGTGCTCGGGCTGCGCTCGATCCGGGTCGTCCCTGCCACCGAGGTCACCGAGATCGCGGGGGCACGCCGTACCGGTCTCGCCGGGCTCGACCTGCCGGGCCTGGGGACCTCGTCGGTGGCGCTGCTCGCGCTCACCTACGCGCTGATCGAGGGTGGTTCGCGCGGGTGGACCTCGGCCCCGATCCTCGGCGCGTTCGCGGTCGCGGCGGTCGCCGCCATCGCTTTCCTGATCACCGAGTCCCGCGCGGACCGGCCGATGATCGACCTCAGCCTGTTCCGTGAGCGGATCTTCAGCGGGGGCCTGCTCTCGATGGGACTGTGGTCGTTCGGTGTGTTCGGCATCTACTTCTTCACCGCGCTCTACCTGCAGAACGCGCTGGGCTTCACCCCCATCGAGGCGGGTGCCGGCTTCGTGCCGATGGCCTTGATCATGGCGGTGATCGCCACGGTGGCGCCGCGGATCGCCGAGCGGGTCGGCAACGCCCGCACGGTCGCGATCGGCCTCGCCATGATGGCGGGCGCCGTGGCCATGGTGTCGACGGTCGGCGAGGGCGACGGCTACCCCGACCTGCTCCCCTGGTTCCTGCTGTACGGCCTGGGCGCCGGGCTGCTCGTCCCCCTGACGAACGTCGTGCTCGGCGCCATGCCGACGGCTCGGGCGGGCGTCGCCTCCGGCGTGCTGAACGTCTCCCGCGAGGTCTTCGGCCTGCTCGGCATCACGGTCCTGGGCGCCATCATGAGCAGCCGGGAGAGCGCCATCACCGGGACGGCGATGCACCGTTTCCTCGAGGCGTACCAGTTCACCCTGCTCATCGCGGCGGCGATCGTGCTGGTCGGCGTGCCGCTGAGCCTCTACTCGCTTCGCCAGGCCCGCGACGTCTCACCCGAGCCCGCGCGACCGGCCGCCGTCACCGGCCGCCCCACCACCGAGCCGGTCGCCTGAATCCCCCGGAGTTCCCCTGAACCGGGCCGTACGGCTCCGCGACCTGCCTCGTCACCAGCCCGCGGAGCCGTACGAGAGGTTCGCACGATCACTCCTGTCCCCGTCTTCGCGCCCCTATCTTTCAGAACAGGCCGAGGTGGCCCAGGATTTTGGTGGCGGCTTGGAGGAGAGATCGTGCCGTTTCGATCGCATGCGCTGCTTCAGCCCGGTCGACCACCTCATCAGGGAATTCAGGGTATTCAAGTTCGTTTCGCCTGCGTCGCATGGTCCCAAAAGGCTCTGGGAATGTCGGCGAACTCCTCGGCGATGATCGCTTGAGGGCCGTACATATAGGACAAGATTTCAATCAGGGGCTTGCTGACGGGATGCTTCAGGTTGGGTTCGAGTATCCGGGAGCGGCCTACCTCGGTCGCCGTGATCAGCTCGGCTTCTTCCAGGCGCTTGACCTCGGCATGCAAGGTCGAGGGAGAGGTGTTGAGCTCCCTCGACAGTGACGCCAGAGTCCAGTGCCGCTCCCGTCGCAGGTAGACGGCGGCGAGGAGTTCCGCCTGGGTCCGCGTCCGGAACAGAGGAACCACGGACGCCTCGACTCTTCGCATAGACCGAATATATCTTC
This sequence comes from Sphaerimonospora mesophila NBRC 14179 = JCM 3151, assembly GCA_001552515.1. Lineage (GTDB taxonomy): Bacteria > Actinomycetota > Actinomycetes > Streptosporangiales > Streptosporangiaceae > Sphaerimonospora > Sphaerimonospora mesophila. The sequence continues at coordinate 27,825 of BCRI01000029.1, read as the reverse complement.
GGCTATTCCGAATGGTCCACGTGTGGGTCGGCGTGCCGCTGAGCCTCTACTCGCTGCGCCAGGCCCGCGACGTCTCACCCGAGCCGGTGCGACCGGCCACCGTCACCGGCCGCCCCACCACCGAGCCGGTCGCCTGAATCCCCCCGGAGTCCCCTGAACCGGGCCGTACGGCTCCGCGGCCTGCCTCGCCACCAGCCCGCGGAGCCGTACGAGAGGTTTCGCGGCTGCCTGCGGTCCCTCGATAGGGGTACGCAACTCGTGGGCGTCGGGGTGCCGGCCCCGCCCTCATGGTCAACGGTCGCCGAGCCGGGATGATCGGGGAGAATGGGCGGATGCCGCCGCGGAGACTGGATCCGGAGAAGGTTCGTGAGGCGCTCGACGCCCAGCTCGCCGAACTGGGCGGGCCGCCGTTCGACGGCCCGGACGACGATGTGCCGGACGCGTGCGCACGGGCGGTGCTCGCCGCCTACGACGCCGGCCTGACGCCGGTCAGGGACGCCGCACGCTTCGCCGTACGGCTCCTGCTGGACGAGCTGGCCACCCGGGCACCCGGGCGGTCGGTGGAGGTCCGCGTGCCGCCGTACGCCGCCGCGCAGTGCGTGGCGGGGCCGCGGCACACCCGGGGCACCCCGCCCAACGTCATCGAGACCGACCCGCGGACCTGGCTGGAGCTGGCCATCGGCACGCTCTCGTGGACGGAGGCGACCGCCGCAGGGCGCATCTCCGCGAGCGGGGCGCGGGCCGACCTGTCGGAGCACCTGCCGCTGCGCTAGACCTCCGGCCTGTCCCGATCCGCCTGCCCGGCCCGGCCCGTTCCCCTGTCTAGCCCGTTCTGCCGCCGAGCTTGTTCTCCACGCAGTTCTGTACGGCCTCCTGGTCCGGGTAGAGCGCCGGATCGAAGCACTCACGCAGGCCCGTGTCGCTGAGCCAGTTGTTGAACAGCACCACGAAGATCACTGCGAGGATCAGGGTCGCGATGCTCAGCGCGAGACCGATGACGGCCCGTCGCCGGTTGGACCTCCTGACCGTCGCCACGATCCCCACGATGAGTCCGGGGATGGCGACCAGCGCGCCGATCCCGCACACGGGCAGCAGGACGAGACCGGCGATGCCGAGCACCAGCGCCGCCGTGCCCAGCCCGCCACCGACCGGCGGCGGTGGCGGCCAGCCGCCCGGCGGTCCCGCCGGCCCCGAAGGCGGCGGGGGCAGCGACCCGCCGTACGGACCCTGTCCGTACGGGCCCTGCCCCTGTCCATACGGACCCTGTTCGTACGGACCCTGGGGTGGCCGCTGCGGGGGCCCCTGGGGGCCCTGACCTCCGGGAGGGCGTGGACCTTCAGGGGAGGGTGGGCCTTCTGGAGGGCGTGATTCGGGCTGCCCAGGGCGATCGGGGTAGTCGGGTGTCGCCACGGTGATCCCTTCCATAGGTGATTTCGGGGGCTGCCGGAACGGCCAGAATCTCCCGAGAATCACGGCCGGGCCAGGGACGACACGGCAAAGCGGGGTCGATCCTTCCGGTGAGACTCCACCAGCCCCCGGTCCGAGCAGCGCCGTCGTCCAAATAGACTCAAGTACGTGTTGAAGGGCGACGGCCGGCTGGGCCATGACCTCGACCCCCAGGACCACGCTCCAAAGGACGCGTGTGGCGTCTTCGGCGTCTGGGCTCCCGGGGAGGACGTCTCCAAACTCACCTACTACGGCCTGTACGCACTGCAGCACCGCGGGCAGGAGTCCGCGGGCATCGCGGTGAGCGAGGGCGACCGCATCCTCGTCTACAAGGACATGGGGCTGGTACCTCAGGTCTTCGACGAGTCCATCCTCGGCACCCTCCGCGGCCACCTGGCCATCGGGCACTGCCGCTACTCCACCACCGGATCGAGCAACTGGGAGAACGCGCAGCCCACACTGAACTCCACCGACGACGGTGGGCTGGCGCTCGCGCACAACGGCAATCTGATCAACACGGCGCAGCTCGCCGAGGACGTCGCGCCGGGCTCCATCAGGGCCACCACCGACACCGAGGTGCTCACCGCCCTCCTCGCCAAGCACGGCTCACGCCCCGTGGAGGACGTGGCGGCCGAGCTGCTGCCGCAGGTGAAGGGCGCCTACTCACTGGTCTGGATGACCGAGACGACGCTGTTCGCCGCCCGCGACCCGCAGGGTGTCCGGCCGCTCGTGCTGGGCCGGCTGGAGCGCGGCTGGGTGATCGCCTCCGAGACCGCGGCCCTCGACATCGTCGGGGCCTCCTTCATCCGCGAGGTCGAGCCCGGTGAGCTGCTGACGATCGACGAGCGCGGAGTGCGCTCCCGGCGGTTCGCCGCAGCCGAGCCCAAGGGCTGCCTGTTCGAGTACGTCTACCTCGCCCGCCCCGACACCACCATCGCCGGGCGTGGCGTGCAGGCCACCCGGGTGGAGGTCGGCCGCGTGCTGGCCCGCGAGCACCCGGTGGACGCCGATCTCGTGATTCCCACGCCCGAGTCCGGCACGCCGGCCGCCATCGGCTACGCCGAGCAGAGTGGCATCCCGTACGGCCAGGGCCTGGTGAAGAACTCCTACGTCGGCCGTACCTTCATCCAGCCGTCGCAGACCATCCGCCAGCTCGGCATCAGGCTGAAGCTGAACCCGCTGCGCGAGGTGATCCAGGGCAAGCGCCTGGTCGTGGTGGACGACTCGATCGTGCGGGGCAACACCCAGCGCGCCATCGTCAAGATGCTGCGCGAGGCGGGCGCCACCGAGGTGCACGTACGGATCTCCTCGCCGCCGGTGGCCTGGCCCTGCTTCTACGGCATCGACTTCGCGACGAGGGCCGAGCTGATCGCCGGGTCGCTGACGACAGAGGAGATCAGGCACTCCCTCGGCGCCGACTCACTCGGCTACATCTCGCTTGAGGGGTTGACGCGGGCGACCACGCTGCCCGCCGACCGGCTCTGCCGGGCCTGCTTCACCGGTGACTATCCGATCCCGATCGAGGAAGACAGAGTGGGGAAGTTCGTGCTGGAGGCCCAGCGATGACCAGCTACGCCGCCGCCGGTGTCGACATCGAGGCCGGTGACCGCGCCGTCGAGCTGATGAAGTCGCGGGTGGCCCGCTCCCGGCGGCCGGAGGTCGTGGACGACGCCAGCGGCTTCGCCGGGCTCTTCGACGCCTCCGCGTTCCTGCGCTACCGGCGGCCGCTGCTTGCGACCTCCACCGACGGCGTCGGCACCAAGGTGATGCTGGCCCAGCGGCTCGGCAGGCACGACACGATCGGCATCGACCTCGTCGGCATGGTCGTCGACGACCTCGTGGTGTGCGGGGCCGAGCCGCTCTTCATGACCGACTACATCGCGTGCGGGAAGGTCGTGCCCGAGCGCATCGCCGACATCGTCGGCGGTGTGGCGGAGGGGTGCCGCCTGGCCGGCTGCGCACTGATCGGCGGGGAGACGGCCGAGCATCCCGGCGCGATGGGCCCGGACGAGTACGACCTGGCCGGTGCGGGCACCGGAGTGGTCGAGGCCGACGAACTGCTCGGCCCCCATCGGGTCGTGCCCGGCGACGTCGTGCTCGGCCTGGCCTCCAGCGGAGTCCACTCGAACGGATACTCCCTTGTGAGGCATGTCATATCGACCGCTGGGCTCAGCCTGGAGCGGGAACTGCCCGAACTGGGCCGGACACTCGGCGAGGAACTGCTCGAGCCGACCCGGATCTACTCCCTGGACTGCCTCGCACTGATCCGGGAGACCGAGGTCCACGCGCTGGCCCACATCACCGGCGGCGGGCTCGCCGCCAACCTGGCCAGGACTCTGCCCGACAGCGCCGACGCCCTCCTGGACCGCGGCTCGTGGACTCCTCCCGCGATCTTCGAGGTGCTGGCCGGTCACGGCAAGGTCCCGCAGTCGGAGATGGACCGGACGTTCAACCTGGGTGTGGGCATGTGCGCCGTCGTCCCCGCCGGACGGGCCGACCAGGCGATTGAGCTGCTGAACCGGCGTGGGGTGCCCACCTGGATGCTCGGCGAGATCGTCGCCGGCTCCGGGCAGGCCAGGTTCCGCTGATGTGCCCGGAGCCCATGCGCTCGGAGAAGGACAGGCCCGGACGGAAGCGGTCCCTTCGGCGGCATGCCAGGAAGCATGCCGGGCTTGCGCGTCCGACGAGCATCCCGTCTGACCCGCACCCGGCACGCGGTGGCGGCACCGATCGGCCGGACAGGCAAGCAAGCCGCCCGGCGGGGCGTACCCCGCCGGACGGCTTACCTGGCACTCACAAACGGATCAACGGCGCCCACGACGCTCGCTGGTGTCGCCCTCGTCTTCGTCGTCGACGGCGTAGTCGGCATAGCGACTTGCCAGCTCTTCGTAAGGGTCATGCTCCTTGTTGCGGCCGGAATCGTCCTCGTCCACGACTCCGAGCTCCGCGCGCAGGCGCTCAAGATCCGTTCCGCCGCTGTTGTACTTCAGCCGACGGGCGACCTTGACCTGCTTGGCCTTTGCTCGGCCGCGCCCCATTGGCTCGACCCCCTCATGCGGGGCCGTGCCCGACCCCTCGTCACTAACGCACCGCGCACTGACGCACTGACTTCAGGCGCCAGTCTCTCACTCGCCTATTACCGTACCTGGTTTGTGCGCCGCTCGGTACGTCGTACGAGTGGCGCTGGTCAACGTCGGAGCCAAATGCCCCTCAGCCGACCCACTTCCGACATTCTTCGCTCCGCCAGCCTATCCGCTGCGGCCCCCGGAGGGACGCCTTCCACGTCGGCCATCTCAAAGATCTTGAGGGTGGTGTCGAAGATCCGGGCGGCCCTGGCCCTGGCCCTGGCCATGTCGAAGCCCTCGATCTCGTCGGCCACCTGGATGACTCCTCCGGAGTTCACCAGGTAGTCGGGCGCGTAGAGGATGCCCCGTTCGGCGAGTTGCTTCTCCACGTCCGGATGCGCGAGCTGGTTGTTGGCCGCGCCGCACACGATCTTGGCTTTGAGCCGGGGGACGGCCGCGTCGTCGACCGACCCGCCGAGCGCGCACGGCGCGTAGACGTCGATGTCGGCCGCGGTCAGTGCCGCGGTGTCCGCGACGACCTCGACCGACGGGTGGCGCAGCCGCACCCGCTCGACCGCCTGCTCGGACACGTCGCAGACCACGACCTCGGCGCCGTCCTCGATCAGGTGGTCGACGAGACGGTGCCCGACCTTGCCCAGCCCCTCGACCCCGACCCGGCGGCCCCTCAGTGAGGAGGTTCCGTACATGTGCTCGGACGCCGCGCGCATGCCCTGGAACACGCCGAAGGAGGTGAGGATGGAGGAGTCGCCCGCGCCTCCGTGCTCGGGGGTCCGGCCGACGACGTAGGCGGACTCTCGGGCGACGATGTCCATGTCCTCGGCATAGGTGCCCACGTCGCAGGCGGTGTAGTAGCGGCCGCCGAGCGACTGGACGAACCTGCCGTAGGCCCGCAGCAGGGCCTCGTTCTTGGTGGTGGCCGGGTCGCCGATGATGACGGCCTTCGCGCCGCCCAGGTCGAGCCCGGCCAGGGAGTTCTTGTACGCCATGGCGCGGGAGAGATTGAGCACATCGGCGAGCGCGGCCTGCTCGCTCTCGTAGGGGTAGAACCGGGTGCCGCCGAGTCCCGGCCCGAGGGCGGTGCTGTAGATCGCGATGATCGCGTACAGGCCGCTGCGCTCGTCGGAGCAGAAAACGACCTGTTCGTGCTTCACCGGCTGGATGGGGGTCGCGTCCTTGGCAGGGCTGGTGTCCTTGTGGGAGAGCCCGAAGACGTCGGTCACGATGGTGACTCCTGATCGCCTCTGTTCGCCGCCTCCTTGCGGCGAATCTCCTCACAGCTTACCGACCTTCCCAGAAAACGATCATGAAAAGTCGGGACGGTACTGCACATGGCCTCGGTGCCGTGGCACGATTCTGGGTGTGCTCCCCTACGCTGCCTATCTCCGCGTGTACGAGCCGCTGACCGCCTTCGCCCCACAGGATCAGGTCGGCTGGGCCCGCTATGCCGAGTCCAGAACCCGGCCGCGACGGGCCGGCGCACTCGAGGTCGAGCACGGCGAGTCGCTTCGCCGGCTGATGTGCGTGCCTCCGGTGCCGGCCCCGGAGGAGGAGAGCCCGAACGCGTACCTGCGCCGGGTCGAGGAGATGCTCTATGTCTGCCCGTGGCAGAGCAGGCTGCGGTCGTGGCTGGCGTTCACCTCGTTCCGCGGCAGCCTGCCCATCAGGCTGGCCGACCGGTTCGTGCCGGACAAGGTCGCCGAGCAGACCGCGGACGACTTCGACCGGTTCAAGCGCTATGAGCACTCGCTGCGTACCCACATCAGGACCAGCACCTGGCATGTCCCGACGCCGTGGTTCGTCCCGTTCGACTCGGCGGAACGGTGGCTGGTGCTCGGCTCCGAGGCGGCCGGCGAGGGCGCCGTACCGACCACGACGGCGCCGCCCAGGAACATGCTCTACGTCACCTCGATGGCGCAGGCACGGCGCCGGGTGGCCCGTGCCCTGGTGACGATCCGGCGGCACGTCGGCCAGGTGACGACCCTGAGCGACGTCGAGGACGTGGGCCGCTGGCTGGAGGAGTTCCACCCCCACTCGCTCGTCGAGCTCGACTACGGCGGTCTCGTCCACCTGATGGACGACAACACGCTCCAGGGCGACCAGTCCGTGGCCGAGGTGGCCACCGCTCTCACGAGTTTGGACAACGGTCAGGAGGAGCTTGCCTTCGCGATGTATCAGCGGGTCATTCTCCGTTGGAGGTCGATCAAGGCCCTGGAACGGGCAAACTGATCGTAATGAAAGGGCCGCGACCTGCACGATCTGGTCACGGAACATTCGATCTCACATCTACGAACTGAGCAGTTTGCCGTTTTCACTGCGATACCACGAAACGTGTCGCTAGAATCACCGAGCGTGACATCAACCCGTGGTCGAGATGTTGTGCCCGGAGGGCTCGCCAATCGCACTGCGTGGCTGTATGGTCACATCGGGTGATGCCGCAAATGATCCTGGAAAACCGCACATTTGGGTCATTTGCTGACATCCCTGGCAAGCGTCAGACCAGACAAGCGCCAGACAGGACCAGCGCGGCCAAGACGTCGCTGTCGCCGGTCCACACGGAGGAGAGGCCGCAGAAATGTCAGCTCGTACACCCGAGGCCGAGCCACTGCTCACCCCGGCGGAGGTCGCCACCATGTTCCGCGTCGACCCCAAGACCGTCACCCGCTGGGCGAAGGCGGGCAAGCTGACGTCCATCCGTACCCTCGGGGGTCACCGGCGCTACCGGGAGACCGAGGTCCGGGCACTGCTCGCGGGGATTCCGCAGCAGCGCTCCGAGTAGCACGGGGCCGTCACCCGCAAGCGGGACAACGAACGCGCTCCGTCGAGAAGTGCGAGCGCGTCAGCACGAGCCCGTGATCACCATGGGTTACGGGTCATATGGGGGGCCGGCGCCGCCCGCCCGGCGCCTCCCCGCTACCCCGGCCGCTTCCCGCCGAAGCGGTCACCTGTCAGACCTATCGCACCGGCCAGACCTGTCACCGCCGCAGCCGCGCCAGCAGGGTGGCCACCTCCCGGTCGTGCTCGGCCGCCCCGGTCAGCAGCGCGACCATCTGATCCACCAGCATCCGTTCGAGCTCGCTCCGGTCCATGTCACGGTGCTCCAGCCAGTCGAGCCCGGCCGTCTCGACCACGGCGATCCACGATCGCAACGTGACGCGGAGCATCGGGCCCGGCGTGCCGTCCCACATCGCGCTCAGGATGAGCCGGAGCATGCGCTGCCGTACGCCGTCGACGATCTCGCCGACCTCTCCGGCACGGTTGGCGGGGCCGCCCCTGAGCAGTGCGGCGAATCCCGTCGCGTGCTCCTCCACGAAGTCGAAATAGCGGGTCAGCCCGCGCGCGATCTCGTCCACGGGGTCGGCGCCCCGCCGCCGCGCTCCGGCTTCATCGGGCGGCGTCTCCCCGTCCGGCGTCTCCCCGTCCGGCGTCTCCCCGTCCGGTGACTCCGTGCCGCGGGGATGCAGTCTCGCGTCCAGTTCCTTGGCGGCGCTGCGCAGCGCCGCCACGTAGAGCTCCTGCTTGCCGCCGAAGTAGTGGTAGACGAGCGCCCGTGACGCGCCCGCCGAGACGGCGACGTCGTCGATCGAGACGTCCTCGGCGTCATGCTTGCTGAACAGGTCGAGTGCGGCAGCGATCAACTCCTCCCGCCGCCGGTCCACGCTCAGCCTGCGCCGAACCCGCCGTGTGCTCTCTCCCACCTGGCGTGTGGCACCCACACCTTGAACACTATCGGGTCGATCCGCAGCTTTCTCCCCTCACAACGGCAGCCCCCATCGGGCACCCGAACGCACGGACGAGGAACGGGCAGAACCGACACCCCTGACGACCAACGGCCACACGGGAAACACCAACTCGCCCTACGGCGAGCAAGCCGGCCTTCCAACGGCGACCAGCCACTATCGGGCATCCCCAACGCGCGGAGGAACGGGCAAAACCGACACCCCTGACGATCAACGGCCACACGGGAAACACCAACACGCCCTACGGCGAGCAAGCCGGCCACCCAACGGCGACCAGCCACTATCGGGCATCCCCAACGCGCGGAGGAACGGGCAAAACCGACACCCCTGACGACCAACGCCACACGGGAAACACCAACACGCCCTACGGCGAGCAAGCCGGCCTTCCAACGGCGATCAGCCACTATCGGGCATCTCCAACGCGCGGAGGAACGGGCAAGAACGAGCGTTACGGTCTTAACCCGTACCCTCTGGGCAACTCGATCGTTTGGTGTGTCAGATGCACGTCCACGCATCGTGGGGAGAGCCATGTCAGGACCGTCCATGCAGACCACTGCCCGGAACAGCGTCGGCGTATCGCTGCCCGACAGCGGGCTGCCCGATGGATTCAGCCCGCGGCCGCGGCCCACGATCCGCAATGTGGCCGAACGTGCCGGAGTGTCCAAGTCGCTGGTGTCCCTCGTGCTCAGGGGATCACCTCATGTGAGCGAACATCGCAGGGAGGCGGTCCTCCAGGCGGCCAGGGAGCTCGGGTACCGCCCGAACGCGGTGGCCCGCAGCCTCGTGGAGGGCCGTACCCACCTGGTGGGCGCCCTGGTGGCCGATCTGCACAACCCGTTCTACGCCGAGTTCCTGGACGGTCTGCAGGAGAGCCTGCACGGCGACGGTCTTCGATTACTGATCGGCAGCGGCCGATGGGACCCGGCGTTCGAGGACGAGGCCGTGGAGGCGTTCCTGGAACTGCGTGTGGACGGCCTGGTCATGTTGGGCATCGCCCCGTCCAGCGACACGCTCGCCGAGGCCGCCGCCTACACCCCCACGGTGGTGGTGGGCGAACGCGACGTGGACCTCGAGGGCATCGACATCGTCGTGGACGACGACCAGCTCGGGGCGAGGCTGGCCGTCGACCACCTGGTGGAGCTCGGGCACCGGCAGATCGCGCACATCGAGGGGACGCCGTCGTCGGCCGCCCGCTGCCGCTGTGAGGGCTATCTGATGGCCATGCGCCGGCACGGGCTGGCCCCGCACATCATGGTCGAGCACGGAGACTTCACCGAGGAGAGCGGCCGGCAGGCCGCGCTGGCGCTGCTGCGCCGTACGCCTCGGCCGACCGCGGTCTTCGCGGCCAACGACATCGTCGCGATGGGCGTGCTCACGGCCGCGAGCGAACTGGGCCTGCGAGTGCCCCAGGACCTGTCCGTGGTGGGGTACGACAACACGCATCTCGCGGCGGTGAACCAGATCTCGCTCACCAGCGTCGACCAGCCGCGGCGGGCGATGGGGCGGTCGGCGGCCGCCCTGCTCAGCGACCGCATCTCGGAACCGGGCAAATCCTCCAGACTCCGGCAGGTGACCCCCCAACTGGTCGTCCGGCGCAGCACCGGGGCCGTACCAAGCGAGGTCCAAAGCTAGGTCAACCGCCGACGTGTCGTCTCGCGGCGGTGTTAACTCGTGCCGTGACGCCGACCCCGGCGAGTCAGTGGCATCGGGGGGACCCGCCGGGGCGGCGACCGCGTTTCGCGAGAATCGGGGGATTTCATGCGTGATCCGGAGCTGGTCTCCTGCGCACAGCGGGCGGCCGATGAGCTGGAACGGGCCTGGGTGCGCTGGCGGGAGGCCCGCGGACTGGCCATCAGCGGCGACGACGGCATCGCCGACTCCGTGGCGAGCTACGTCGCCCATTCGATCCAGCACCCGTGGGGACGCCCCCGGGTGGTGCTGGGGCTCGACGCGGCGGACGCCCGCGAACTGGCCGCCCTCCTCCTGCACGGGCAGGACGCCGCCGCGTCCGTGCGAGCCCCTCAGGCGGTCGGGCTCTCCGTGGCTCCGGGAGCCTAGTGCCGCTCGCCTTCCCGCGCTTTCTGGTGCGACGGCATGGTCACGTGTGCTTTGCGCGTAGGTTGGTTTTACAGGGGAGTGTCTGACGGATGCCGCCTGTCGCGAGCGCGATCCCGGCGGACGCCTCGCCGGGCGCAGGAGGAGCCCATGGGTCGAGGCCCGTCGGCGACTCCTGGCAGGGCATGGTCCGTCGGACACGACCGGAGCCTCGCGAAGGGATTCGAGCGTGATCAGTCGACCACTCGCCGCCGCGGTTCTCGGCCTGTGGGGGCTCGGCACCCTGGTCGCCTGCGGCGCCTCTCCGGAGGGCCGGGATGGTCCCGAGGATCTCGACGCCGGGGGCCGGGCGACCGCCCGTACGGCGTACACGCCGCAGGCCGATGCCCGGACGCAATCGCCGACCGGTTCGCAGGCGACGGCGCAGGCCGATGACCGGGCCGGGGCGGACGGCGCGGCGCGGAGCGCGTCCCAGACGAAGCCGCTGGCCGGAAAGGTCGTCGTCATCGATCCCGGCCACAACGGCGGCAACTGGCGGCATTCCCGGGAGATCAACAGGCAGGTCGACGTACTCACCAAGCGGAAGGCCTGTGACACCACCGGTACGTCGACCAACGACGGCTACAGCGAGGCGGCGTTCACCTGGGACGTCTCGAAGCGGCTCGCGAAGCGGCTGAGGAACATGGGCGCCGTGGTCAGGCTCACCCGCGCCGACAACACGAGTTGGGGCCCGTGCATCACCGAGCGGGCGGCGATCGGGAACCGGGCCAGGGCCGACGCGGCGATCTCGGTCCACGCCGACGGCGCACCGCCGAGCGGCCGAGGTTTCCACATCATCGTCCCCAAGAAGATCGACGGCCCGGTCGACCCCGTCGTCGGCGACTCCGGCCGGCTGGGCCGTACGATCAGGGACGCCTTCCGCCGCGGCACCGGCCTGCCGTACTCGAACTATCTGGGCAGGAACGCGCTCGTCGCCCGCAGCGACCTCGGCGGGCTCAACCTGTCGAAGGTGCCGAAGATCTTCCTTGAGTGCGGGAACATGCGGAACGCGCAGGACGCGGCCAAGTTCAAGGACGAGCGCTTCCGGCAGCGCATCGCCGACTCCCTGGCCCGCGGCCTCCGGGACTATCTGCTGCACTGATCCGACCGGACGCACCGGATATTTGGCATGATCTAGGGCATGGATCGCCTCCTTCCACGGCCCCGCGTGGCCGAGCGCGCGCCCGGTGTCTTCGAGCTCACCCCCGGCTCGGCGGTCAGCGGGCCGGCCGCCCTCGTCGATGCCGTACGGCTCTCGCTCGCCGTGCTCGACCTCCGGCCCGCCGACGCCGCGGCAGCGGACGCCGTCGCGGCGGTGCGTGTGACCGAGGACGCCGCGCTCGGCCCCGAGGCGTACGAGATCGAGATCGCCGCCGAAGCCGTACGGATCGTCGCAGGCGACCGGGCCGGCGCTTTCTACGCCGGGCAGACGCTGCGGCAGCTGCTGCCCGCCGAGGCATACCGGGCGACGGCCGTCCCCGGCACGACCTGGACCATGCCCTGCGGGCGGATCGCGGACGCGCCCGCGCTCTCCTGGCGTGGCGCCCATCTCGACGTCGCACGCAACTTCCTGCCCAAGCGGGAGGTGCTGCGGATGATCGACCTGCTGGCCCTGCACAAGCTCAACCGGCTCCACCTGCACCTCGTGGACGACCAGGGATGGCGGGTGGAGAGCCGGGCCTACCCGCTGCTCCACGAGGTCGGCTCACACCGGGATCAGACGACCACCAGCTACTACCGGGAGGAGCCGACCTTCGACGGCGTGCCGCACGGCGGGTACTACACGCTGGCGGACCTGGCGGAGATCTCCGCCTACGCCGCGGCCCGGGCGGTCACCGTCGTGCCGGAGATCGACGTGCCGGGACATGCCTCGGCGATCCTGGCGGCCTACCCGAGGTTCGGGGCACGGCCGGAGGAGCGATATCGGGTGCTGGACCGGTGGGGCATCTCCCCCGCGATCCTCTCCCCGCTTCCGGCCACGGTCGACTTCCTCACCGCCGTCTTCGACGAGGTGATCGGCGCGCTGGGTGCCGTGCCGTACTTCCACATCGGTGGCGACGAGTGCGTGCTGGACGACTGGGCGGCCTCGGCCGAGATCTCCGCGTACCAGTCGGAGCTGGGTCTGGCCGCCCCCGCCGATCTGCACGCCTGGTTCCTGCGCCGGCTGGCCGACGTGCTCGCCGCGCGCGGATGCCGGGCGGTGGTGTGGGACGAGGCGTTCGTCAGCGGGATGCTCAGGCAGGACACGGTGGTGATGCCGTGGCGCGGCCCCGATGTGGGACGGCGAGCGGCGGCGGCCGGCCACGAGGTCGTCGCGACGCCGGTGTTCCCCCTGTACTTCGACTACGCGGAGGCGGCCTCGCCGGAGGAACCCCTGGCCATCGGTGAGACGATCACGCTGGCCGACGTGGCGGCCTTCACTCCCGTGCCGGCCGAGTGGTCGGGTGCGGAGCGGGACCGGGTGATCGGCATGCAGTTCCAGCTCTGGAGCGAGCGCATTCCCGACGGGCGGACGCTCGACTATCGGGCCTGGCCGCGTGGCTGCGCAGCGGCCGAGATCGCCTGGACCGGCACGCCCGCGGCGGACTGCTTCACCCGCCGTCTCGACGCCCATCTCGTCCGGCTGGACGCCTTCGGGGTGGAATATCGCCCGCCGGCGGGACCACGGCCCTGGCAGCGGGGCGGCACCGGGTGGCGGCGTCACCGCCCCGGTGTCATCGACGTGCACGAGGTGATGCGGCGCCTGTACGACCTGACCCAGTCGGCGGACTCCACCCGTCCCAGCATGTGACACTGCAAGATCACGAAGGGTGACCGGCCTGGTCAGCCGGGCCGGGCGCCAGAAACTTCAAGATCACGGATGGTGTTTCCCCAGGTCGCAGGCATGGCCTGCGAGAAAATGTAAGATCACGGGTGGGGAGTGGGGGCGACCTGGCCGATCGAGGTGTGGCCGTGCCGGCGCAGACGGCGGGACAGCTCCCGGTTGATGTGCCACGCCCACAGTGGTCCGTTGTAGATCATGCCGGTGTACCCCTGCACGAGCGTCGCACCGGCGCGCAGCCGCTCCCACACGTCGTCGGCGTCCTCCACCCCGCCGACCGAGACGATGGTGAGGCGGTCGCCCGTCTTCTGGTGCAGTCTGCGCAGCACCTCCAGCGACCTGGCCTTCAGCGGCCGGCCCGACAGGCCCCCGGCCTCGGTGCTGGACACCCCGGCGCGGCTGATCGTGGTGTTCGTGGCGATGATCCCGGCCAGCCCCAGGTCGACGGCGAGTTCGGCGACCGCGTCGACGTCCTCGTCCGCGAGGTCCGGGGCGATCTTCACGAGCAGCGGCGTCCGGCCCGCCGCCTCCCGTACGGCCGTCAGCAGCGGCCGCAGCAGCTCCACCGCCTGGAGGTCGCGCAGCCCCGGCGTGTTGGGCGAGCTCACGTTCACCACGAGGTAGTCGGCGAACGGGGCGAGCAGCCGGGCGCTCGTCACGTAGTCGGCCACCGCCTCGCTCTCGGGCACCACCTTGGTCTTGCCGATGTTCACGCCGACCACGACGGGGACGCCCCTGGTCCTGCGCAGCCGTCTGGCCGCCGCCCGGGCTCCCGCGTTGTTGAAGCCCATCCGATTGATGATCGCCCGGCTCTCCGGGAGGCGGAACAGCCGGGGGCGTGGGTTGCCGGGCTGGGGCCGCGCCGTGATCGTGCCGACCTCGACATGGCCGAAGCCGAAGGCCGCCAGCGCCTCGAAGCACCCGGCGTCCTTGTCGAAGCCGGCGGCGAGTCCGAAGGGCGACGGGAAGTGCACGCCGAACGCCCGGACGCGCAGCGCCTCGTCGCGCGGCGCGAGCCGTCCGTACAGCAGCCGCTTGGCCACGGGAAACACCGAGAGCAGGCGGAGCAGCCTGATCGTGAGGTGGTGCACGGCCTCCGCGTCGAACCGGCTCAGGACCTGCGTGAAGACGAGTCGATACATCGCGGCAAGCCTATCGCCCGCGCACATGCGACCGCCCCGGCCCCGTAGCGTGGCGCGGGAGAGCGGTGCTCCCTCACGTCCGCGGCGGGGCCGGGGCGGTCGAGGCGGGTCGATTCCGGTCCGACGTCGTCAGTGCTTCGCCTTCTTGCCCTCCGGGGTCACCGCGTACCACTCGCCGCTGAAGTCCTTGACGTTCTGACCGGCCGTGTCGCCGGCCTTCTGGTCCTTGGCGTAGTAGTACAGCGGGTGCTTGTTGTAGGTGATCTGGGTGGCGCCGTCCTCGCGCTTGAGCGTGCCGAGCAGGCTCGCGTTGACGCCGGTTCCCGCCTGGGGCTTCCCGAGCGTGAGCGCGGGCGGCCAGGCGGCCGCACAGGCCGCCGAGCAGGTCGACTTGTCCTTCTTGTCCTCCGTGAACAGGTAGAGGGTGCGACCTTCCGTCCCGACCAGGATCGTGCCGAGGCTGGTCTGGGCGACGTCGACCTTCGCCGGGCCCGTCGGGGTCGCCATGACCGGAGAGGTCGGCGAAGCGGGGGTGCCGGGCTCGGGCGTCGCCGATCCGGACTCGTACGGCGTCTCGCTCGGCTCGGTGAGGTGCTCATCGGCGGCGGCGGGCTTGGCCGCGTTGGGCTCCTCGGCGCTGCCACATCCTGACGCCAGCAAGCCAACCATGATCATGCCGGCGTACAGCAGTTTCCTCATCTTCGGCCTCCAGGGAAGTTTCTGAGCACGGCTCCAAGGAGACACGCGGCGACATGGGGCGTGCCGCCAAGACACGAAGATCTGGGACATCCCTTTACCGTCTAATGAAAGTCGCGTGATCCGTGTCGGCGTCAGATGGACGCCTGCTCGGACGCCGCCTGCTCGAATTCGGCGGGGAGCTGTGCCATCGCGTGACCGAACGCGTCGCCGCCCACCGCCTCGCGCAGCGTCAGCAGGACGGCCCGCACTCCGCCGCGTGCCTCCTCCATCGTCAGCCCCGTGCGGCGGCTCACCCGGCGCACCAGATCACGCAGGCCGAACCGCTCGATCCTCCCGCCGACGTGCAGCGACTCCTGCAACTGCGCCGGTAGTTCGGCCGCCAGACAGCGAGCCTCCCCCGCGCTGAGCCGGTCCCCCAGCGTCTCGACCGTCGCGCGGGCGAGGTCAGCGGATTCCTCACGCGACAGCCCAGAGCGCTCCTCCACCGTCCGAATGAACTCTTTGTACTCCACTTCTGCTCCATTCCCCAAAGAAGCGGATAAACGAGCAGTTTTAGGGAAATTGCCTGCGGCACGCGAGGCCGTACGGCGGAGCGGTCGGCACGAAATCGGTCCGAAGGCCGACACGGGTTCGGTCCGAAGGCCGACACGTGACCGCGGTCGATGACTCCTGCCCGCCGCGACCTCGCGGCTGATGCCATGCTGACCATCGAACGCCGCCGGGCAGGTTCAGCCGGGCGGCGTCTTCGGCGCGGAACGCCCCCCATCCGCCTGGTCGTGCAGATCGTGCGAGAGACAAGGAGCACCCGGATGGCTGAGCGTACGCCGCTCACCCCGCCCGATCCCTCGGGTCTCGAGGCGTGGATCCGGCAGGTCCTCCGCCTGGCAGGTCCGCGGGCGTCCGCCCATATGCCCCCGCTCCCGGCCGCCGTGCCCGCCGACGACCCGGGTGTGGATGCCGCCGACGTGGAATGCACGCCGCCGCGGCGGGACCGGCCGGGAGATCTCCAGCGGAGCTGAGCCGCCCGGGAGGCGCGTCATTCCGGCCACCCGTCGGCCAGATGGATCCACCGGATGTGCACCTGCGACTCGGGCTTGGCGGGTGTGCCGCGTACCGCCCGCTCCACCGGAGCCGACGGAGGCAGTTCTCTCCTGCGCGCGGCCAGCAGCGGGAGCCGGAGCAAGAAGCAGGCCCCGCCGTTCCAGGAATCCTCCACGTGCAGAGTGCCGTCGTGCGCCTTGGCGATCTCGCGGGAGATGGCCAGGCCGAGCCCCGTGCCGCCGGGGTCGAGCCGGCGGGATTCCTCCAGCCGGGTGAAGCGCTCGAAGATGCGTTCCCTGTCCGCTATCGGCACCCCGTGACCGTCGTCGGCCACGGCCAGCTCCGCCGACCCTCCGTTCCTGCCGACCGCGACCTTGATCGTGCTGATGGCGTGCCGCTGAGCGTTGTCGAGCAGGTTGCGCAGCACCCGCTGGAGCTGGGTCCGCACGCCCAGCACCCAGACGTCGCTTTCGACGTCGAGCTGGACCGGGATCCGGCCGGCCCGCAGTCCGGCCTCCTCCCTGGCCAGTTCTCCGAGGTCCACCGGGGCGTGCCGTACGGTGCCCGGCCCCTCCTTCAGCCGGGCGAGCAGCAGCAGGTCGCTGATGATCCCCTCCAGCCGCTCGATGTCGCGCAGCTCCTGGCGCAGCAGCTCGTCGAGGTCGACCCGCTCCCGGCTGAGCTGCAACTCCTCGACATGGAGGCGTAGGGCGGTGAGCGGCGTTCGCAACTCGTGGGAGACATCGGAGGTGAACTTCCGCATCTGCCGGATCTGATCCAGCGTGGCGTTGATGCATCCGGCGAGCCTGGTGATGTCGTCCTTTCCCCGCGGCTCCTCGATCCGGCCCTCGCCGCAGTGGTTGATCCGCTCCAGCGCGGCACAGATCTCGCGTACCGGACGCAGCGTGCGCCTGACCACCTTGCGGACCGCCCAGATGGACAGCGTCACGAGCACGACCGCCTGCAACACGAGAAGGAGGTCGAGCATGCCGACGGCGGCGCCGACGACACGTTGCACCAGCTGGCGGACCGGGGGAACCGACTCAGGCCACGCCCGCACCATCGCGGGGAGCAGGCAACCCCCTCCCGGATCCGAGCAGGCCTGGGTCAGCTGGACCTGCTCGCCGCCGGGTGGGCCCACCACGCCCAGCGGGGCCAGACTCCGGGCCACGCTCGGCGCGCCGGCCGTCTCATCGGTCGGTCCGACGACCGGTTCCGGCCCGGCATTCGGGCCCCGGGCCTCTGCCGCTCCCGTCTCAGCCGTGCCGCCGAGCCGGCCCGTCCGTACGCGCTGCGCGGCGGTGGGAGCGGCCTCGCGACCGGATTCCCACCACGACGCGGCGTCGCGGTCCCGGACGATCTTCGCCATCAGCAGGCCTCCCGGCAGCAGCACCAGGACCGCCAGGACCAGGCAGAGGAGGGTGAACCGGGCGTACAGTGACCGTACGCCCGGGATCACGCGCAGACCCCACATATTGAGTGCGATTACCCCACACCCGACAGGGTGCCCCCTCACCTGCGCAAACGTGTGCCGACTCTTTACCGATCCGGCCTTAGAACGGGCATGAGATTCAGCCGTTCACCCGGTGGGCCAGCCGTTCGAGGCTCTCGTCGAGGGCGCCGTCGACGAAATCCGCCGCGGGGGCGTGCTCCTCGTCGAAGAAGGACAGGTGGACCGTCACGTCGCTGCTGGCGTCGTCGATCCCGGCCACCTGCAGCCACCCGGCGTACCGGTCGTCGTCCCGGGTGCCCCACTCCATGCGGAGCTGGTCGCGCTCGGTCCGCAGCAGCGCACGCTCGTCCCGTCCGCCGGCGTCCTCGTGGACCGTCACGGCGGGCGGCTCCTCGGGCCGCACGTGCAGGTCGCGCGGCAGCCAGTCGTCGAGCTCGTCGATGTCACACGCGCTCTCGAAAACCTGCTCGGCGGGGGCCGCGATCCTGCGGGAGCGTTCGAACTCGCTCATTTCTCCTCCCTCGTTCCTTCTCAGCCTCACGCCCTACCCGGGCTCGCCGGGGAAACGCCGGTGGCAGGAAACGCGGACCGGCCGGATCAGTCGGCGTCGGCCAGCCAGAGGTCGGGGCCGAACACCTCGTAGTGGATCCGTGAAGCGGGCACGCCGCGCGCGATCAGGTCGGTGCGCACGCTCCGCATGAACGGCAGCGGCCCGCACAGGTAGGCGACCACACCCTCCGGCAGGTCGACGCCGGCGAGGTCCATCAGGCCGGTCCGGGGCTCGGGACCGGCGGGAGCGCCGCCGGAGGCGGCGTCCACCCGCTCGTACCAGAGATGCAGTGCGGCCCCGGGCAGCGTCTCGACCAGTCGGATGAGCTCATCGCGGTGGGCGTGGTCGGCCGCGGCGCCGTCGGCATGGGCGACGGTCACCCGGCGGGTGGATCCGATCGCGGCGAGGTGGTCGACCATCGAGAGGATCGGGGTGACGCCGATGCCGGCCGAGGCCAGCAGCAGCGGGGCGTCGCCGTCGGCGAGGGTCATCTCGCCGAACGGGGCCGAGACCATCAGCTCGTCGCCGACCTCGACGTTGGCGTGCAGCCAGTTGGACACCTCGCCGTCCGGCCCGGCGTCGCCGTACACGCGCTTGATCGTGATACGCCAGTCGTCCCGGGCGGGGGCGGACGACAGGCTGTACTGGCGGATCTGCCGGGCCCCGTCCGACAGGGGGGCGGCCACGCTGACGTACTGCCCCGGCCGGAAGGGCAGCCGGGCCTCGGGCCGCAGCGTGAGGGAGATCACGTCGCGCGTCTCGCGCCGCCGTTCGAGCACCCGCGCCCGCAGCCAGACCTGTCCGATCCCGCGGCGCGTCTCGCGGTAGAGGCCGGTCTCCAGATTGATCAGCGCCTCGGCCATGAGCCAGTAGACCTCGTCCCAGCCCGCGGCGACGTCAGGGGTGACGGCATCGCCGAGCACCTCGGCGATGGCGCCGAACAGATACTTGTGGACGATGTTGTACTGCTCGGGGGTGACGCCCAGCGAGACGTGCTTGTGCGCGATCCTGGCGAGCATGACGTCTGGCCGCTCGCCGGGGTGGTTCACCAGCATGGCGGCGAAGGCGACGATCGAGCCGGCCAGGGCCTTGCGCTGCTCACCGTTGGCCTGGTTGCCCCGGTTGAACAGGTCACGCAGCAACTCCGGATTGTCGGCGAACATGTCGTCGTAGAAGGTGGCGGTGATCTTCTCGATGGCGTCGCCGACGACCGGCAGGGTTGCGCGGACGACCGCGGCCGAGTCCGGGGAGAGCATGCGTCCTCCGTAGGGCTAGTAGGTGATCTTCCCTTGCTTTGACAGACGTGGGATCCCGTACGGCGTGGAGGGTTCGCCATGGCTCGACCGCCGCAGTTATGAAAACTAACAAGGCGACGCTTTGGTCTCGTTTTCGGGTAGTTTAACCGGGGCGAGGGGGTGCCTTGGTAAGATGCCCCGCCGCCTGCGGAATCCCGGGGCGGTCGCCGCCTCCCGGATGTGGAGGGCCGAGACCGGTCCACGTAGGGTCCGATATATGAGCGATCACTACGATGTCGTTGTCCTCGGCGCGGGCCCCGGCGGATACGTCGCGGCGATCCGGGCGGCCCAGCTCGGGCTCAGCACGGCGATCGTCGAAGAGCGCTACTGGGGCGGGGTCTGCCTCAACGTGGGCTGCATTCCCTCGAAAGCGCTGCTGCGCAACGCCGAGCTCGTCCATCTGCTCACCCACGATGCCAAGACGTTCGGCATCGGCGTCGAGGGCAGCCTGACCTTCGACTACGGCGAGGCGTTCCGGCGCAGTCGCAAGGTCGCGGACGGGCGCGTCAAGGGCGTGCACTACCTGATGAAGAAGAACGGGATCACCGAATATCAGGGCCGCGGCGTCTTCACCGATCCGCACACCCTGCGGGTGGCGGACTCCGACGGGGGCGAACGCACCGTCACCTTCGACCACTGCATCATCGCCGCCGGGGCGACGACCCGCCTCCTGCCCGGCACCTCGGTGACCGAGCGGATCGTGACGTACGAGGAGCAGATCCTCACCGAGAAGCTGCCGGAGAGCATCGTCATCGCCGGGGCGGGCGCCGTCGGGGTCGAGTTCGCGTACGTGCTGAACAGCTACGGCGTCAAGGTGACGATCGTGGAGTTCCTCGACCGCATGGTGCCGCTCGAGGACGCGGAGGTGTCGGCCGAGCTGGCCCGGCGCTACAAGCGGCTCGGCATCGAGGTGCTGACGTCGACCCGGGTCGAGTCCATCGACGACTCGGGCGAGAAGGTGCGGGTGACGGTGTCACGTGACGGCGCCACCTCGGTCCTGGAGGCGGACAAGGTCATGCAGGCCATCGGGTTCCAGCCGCGGGTGGCGGGCTACGGCCTCGAGCGGACCGGCGTACGGCTCACCGACCGGGGCGCCATCGACGTCGACGCGCGGTGCCGTACGAGCGTGCCGCACATCTTCGCGATCGGGGACGTGACGGCCAAGCTCATGCTCGCCCACGCGGCCGAGGCCATGGGCATCGTCGCGGCCGAGACGATCGCGGACGCGGAGACGATGGAGCTCGACTATGTGATGATCCCTCGGGCGACCTTCTGCCAGCCGCAGATCGCGAGCTTCGGATTCACCGAGGCGCAGGCGCGCGAGCGCGGCTTCGACGTCAAGGTCGCCAAGTTCCCGTTCAGCGCGAACGGCAAGGCGCACGGCCTGGGCGACACGGCGGGATTCGTCAAGATCCTCAGCGACGCCGAGCACGGCGAGCTGCTCGGCGCCCATCTGATCGGTCCCGACGTCACCGAGCTGCTGCCCGAGCTGACCCTGGCCCAGCAGTGGGATCTGACCGTCCACGAGGTGGCGCGCAACGTCCACGCCCACCCCACGCTGAGCGAGGCGGTCAAGGAGGCCGTCCACGGTCTCGCGGGCCACATGATCAACATGTGAGCGGTGGTCTCACTTGGAGGATCTCACCGGAACCTCGCCGGGAACTTCCCAGGGGACTTCCCAGGGGAGCTCAGCGGGAGACCTCACCAGGGAACCGACGGGCTCTCCACGCTCTTGAGGGAGGACTCGCCGCTCTTCCGCCATCGCTGCCGGGCATTGTGCAGGTTCCCTCCGGTGCGGGGAGCCGTGGCGGTCACCGGCCCGCATGTGACGATCGAGCCGTCGCCCGGAGGCGCGACACCGGCGCAGACGTGCGGCGGGGAGACGGCGACGTCCCTGGTCGAGTCGAAGAGCTCGATGTGGATGTCGGAGCGGACCGAGCTGCTGCCGCGTACCCGCCCGAGCAGGTGGAAGACGTCACCCACCATGGCCATGCAGGGCGAGATCTCGACACCGGGAGCGGGGGAGAACCACGCCCGGCAGCGCCACTCGAGCTCCGGTTCCCGCCGGATCGTGTCGGGCGCTTGGGAGTCACCGCCGGTCGGCTCGGCCTTCGGCCTCGTCGTGCTGCGCACCGGTGAGCGCGTCGGGGTGGACCGCGCCTTCGGCTTTTCCTGCTCCTTCGGCGCGGCCGTCGTGCGAACCGGCCTGGGGCGGGCGCTGCTCACGGGGTCCGCGACCGGCGGCTCCACGGTCCGGGTCCGCTTCGGCCGGGCCTCGCCCGAGGGCGTCGGCAGGGTCGTCAGCGGAACGGACGGCGTAGGCGCCGTGGTGATCTCACCGCCGGCGGGCCTGGCCAAGGTGTCCGCCGCGACGGCCCGATTCTCCGTCGGCCCGATGTCGGTACGCCACGGGGCCACGAGGGCCACCGCCACCGCGCTGAGCGCCAGGGCCATGGCGGACGCACCGGTGACGACCATGCGCCGCCGGGACCGCTCACGTCGCGCCGGCGCCGGGCCGCCCGGGGCATCGGCGTCCGCCGCCGGCGGCTCTCCCCCGCCGGACGTGCTCCCGCCGCCTGGGGCCGTACCGGCGCCGGCGGACGGATGCGCCGCGGCGGCGTACCCGCCCACGCCCGGCTCGGTGGTGGCGGACGGCGGGTCTTCCCAGGAGACCCGGGGCAGCGCGGGCAGCCCCGCGAGCGACGGCGCCGCCTCGCGCAGTGCCGCCGCCACCTGTCCGATGACGGGACGCTCGGCCGGATCTTTGGCGGTGCAGACCGAGATGGCCGACCACAGTGAGTCGGGCATCCCGGGCAGCCGCCGGGGAGCGGCCGTCGCATGCTGTTGGAGCACGGCGATCGGATGGTGGCCGACGAAGGGCGGGCGGCCGGCCAGCAGTTCGTACAGGATCAGGCCGAAGGCGTAGACGTCCACCGCCGGCGTGGGCGCGCCGCCGCCCGCCACCTCGGGGGCCAGGTACGTCGGCGTGCCGATGATCGAGGTGGTCTGGGTGAGGCCCGGCCCGTGCACGATGCGGGCGACGCCGAAGTCCGTGAGCCGGGCCTGCCCGGTGGCCGCTTCGATCAGGATGTTGCCCGGTTTGACGTCCCGGTGCACCACCCCGTTCGCGTGGGCGGCCGCCAGTGCGTCGGCGACCTGGGCCATCAGGCGTACGGCCTCCGCCGGCGGCAGCGTGCCGTACCGCCGCAGCAGCGTACGGAGGTTTCCGCCCTCGACCAGGTCCATCACGAGGGCGAGGCGCTCCCCCTCGATGACGAAGTCGCGTACCGTGACGATGTTGGGATGCCGTAAGGCCCGCATCACGTTGCGTTCCTGGACGAATCGCAGGACGAGATCCTGGTCGCCGGTGAGGCCGTCCCGCAGTAGTTTCACCGCGACGATCTCCCCGGTGGCCCGATGCCGCGCCCGCCAGACGCTCCCCATCGCCCCGGCGCCGATCTCGTCCAGGAGCACGTATCCGCTCCCGAGAGACGCCTCCGACCCACCCGTGGTCATCGCCCCCGCCTTCCCCCTCGACCAGGTCGAGATCACATTAACCAACGATCTCGTCGCGGGAAGATCGACTCGGTCAAACAGTTATCTAACGGTTCTCTAGCTACAAATCCCGCCAGAACGGCACTTTGTATTTTTTGCCCGATCGAGCGTCGGCGGATCGGAGGCGGCGTGCCGTGCTCGGGCCGGAATGTCGGAGCCCCCGCCCCCGTCCACCCCGGCCCGTGGCCGCCGTGATCGTCAGATAGCGGGCAGGGCCTGCATGCCGTTCGGGTCCAGGTTGCCCTCGAACCGGATGCCGCCGATGGTCGTCGCCCGCTCGCTGCCCGAGTTCTGCTCCGCCCACTTCTGTGCCTGCTTACGCAGCTTGGGCTGGGCGGCCAGCACCGCGTCGGCCATCGTGGCCGCGAGGCTCTTGCACGCCTTGGTGTGGACGCCGAGCCAGCAGCTCGCCTCCACCACCTTGATCTTGTCGTCGGCGTCGTACTCAATGTCGACGTACATGTCGCCGCGGTCGTCCGGGGGTTCGCACTTGATCTGCGCCTTGGCCCGGCTGTAGAGATCCTCCACGTTGGGGTCCTTGGTGCACTTCCACTTGTTGGCGGTCTTCATCCAGTCGTCGACGATCATGGAGAGGGTCACGCCGGGCAGATACTGCGCATCGGCGTCGGGAAACTTCTCCGCGAACGCGGGCACGACGTTCTCACCCTTGGGCTTGGTCGTCGTCAATCCGACGACACCGCCGATGATGCCGCCCAGCACCAGGGCCGCGATCGCCGTACCGATGGTCAGCAGCACGAATCCCGACCTTGACCTGGGCGGGCGGGGCGTGCCGCCTCCCGGCGGGACGGGATATCCGGGCGGCGCCTGGAATCCGTGCTGCTGGAACCCCTGCCGCTGGAACCCGGGCTGCCCGGGAGGGCCGTACTGCGGCTGCGGCGGAGGCGGCTGGTACGGCGCGGCGGGCTGCTGCTGTTGCTGAGGATGAGACTGAGGATGAGGCTGTCCCGTGGCGGGGTCGGGAGGCGGCGGCTGCACCGGCTGCCAGGCCGTGCCGTCCCACCAGAACCTACCGTCGGGTGAGTAAGGTCCGGGTCGCGCGGCCATCGTCATTTCTCCTGGATGCTGAACTCGACGCTTTCCGCCTCAGGGCGTTGTAAGACGTACTCGTAGTCGCCGATGGTGGCCTTGGTGTCCTTGTCGTTCTCGATCTGCTGGGCTATCCAGCCCTTGATCTCCTTCGTCAACACGGGATCGTCCCGGAACGGCAGGGCGCCGAACCACGACAGGTAGGAGAGCCCGGTGCCGGCCAGCGCCTTGTCGTCCATCCGGTGGAGCCTGATGGAAATCGAATAGACATAGCCCCCGGAGGACTGCAACCAGAGGTCGAAATACACCCGGCCGATCACCATGTCGCAGTGCCACGACGAGGTCTCCTCCACACACCTGTGTCCCCGGTCCTTCAACGCCTCCGTCAGGGTGGCGACCTTGAGCCCGGGAATGCAGGCATGGGAACTGCCGCAGTCCTGCGTCATCTGATTGGCGCGATAGTTGCGCGCGAGCGCGTACGCGCCGCCGCCGGCGGCCAGGAAGACGACCAGGCCGACCAGGAGGACCACGAGCCCGCGCCGGGAACGGCCCCCGCCTGGCGCCGGATCGGGTGTCGTGCCGGGAAGCGAGGGGCCCGCCGC
This sequence comes from Sphaerimonospora mesophila NBRC 14179 = JCM 3151, assembly GCA_001552515.1. Taxonomy (GTDB): domain Bacteria; phylum Actinomycetota; class Actinomycetes; order Streptosporangiales; family Streptosporangiaceae; genus Sphaerimonospora; species Sphaerimonospora mesophila. The sequence continues at coordinate 3,257 of BCRI01000029.1, read as the reverse complement.
CGAAGGCGCTTGACCGGGCGGCGGACCGGATGGTCGTCCGGGGGGCGGGCCTTCCGGCTGTCCCGTGGGCGGCCCGGGAGGCGTCATGGACATCTCACCCTCCATTCCGGACGAAGCCGTTCCATCGACTCCGGAAGGAGGCGCTGCTCATCCCGAGGACGTCCCTGCTGATCCCGTCGAAGACCGGGAGCCGCATGAACGGCATGTCGAGGGAGTCGGGGTGGTTGATGATCCTGGCGTAGAGCTCCACCGCGGCGTCCCGCCCCTTGAGCCGCTCGGCCAGGCTGAACACCGTCGAGCCCAGGCAGTAGTTGAAGTCGATGTCGCGGCCGTAGAACGTCTTCGACGCGGGAGTGACCCCGCGGAACCTGCCGGCCCGGACTCCGGCGGCCACGGCGGAGCGGATCCTGGCCGCCGACGCCGTGTTCCCGATGGTCTCGGTGTAGCGGGCGAAGCCCTCGATGGCCCAGGTCGGAGGGTTGTAGTCTCCCCCGATGGTCAGCGTCGCGCGTGCGGTGACCGCGTGGGTCAGCTCATGCCGGATCGTGAGCGCGGGGTCGCTGCCGAACGCCTGATGGCCTCGCAGATTGACCACGACCCTGGAGGCGGCGTACTCATTGCCGTAGACCATGCCGTTCTTCTGGACGCCCAGTTCCCGGGCCTGGAAGCCGAGGATGTCCGGAAGGAAGTTCTCGGCCGCGCCGAAATCGAACCACTGCTTGACGTTGGCCAGATCCCGGGTGAAGAAGAGGACGTGACCGGGGTAGCTGAGGCGGTCGCCCCACATCCCCTCGACCAGGCGCAGTTCCTTCTCCGTGACGGCGGCGTAGCGGTCCAGATCGGTGACGCTCTCATCGCCGACCAGCCAGACCTTCTTCCCCACCTTCACGACGTGCAGTTTGTCGGTGTTCCACGGCGCATAGGCCAGCGGACCGTCCAGGTGCAGTTTCTTGTAGTTCTTCCGAGTCGCCCCGATGATGTCCGTCACCACGAACCTGCCGCTCTTCTCGCGCAGGGTGTAGAGAAACGTCTCGGCCGGGGCGACGTCACCGGGGCCGGCGTCAGCGGTGAGCTTGGTGATCCGGATCACCGGCCGGAACTGGATGTCCCCGCCTTCGCCCTCGGACCGCTCCGTGGCCCGATCGGTGATGAAGCGGATCTCCGCGAGATCGAACTGGCGCAGGTTGTCGAAGATGAACTTCTCGCGCTGGACCAGCTTTGTGTTGGCCTGGTCCAGGTCGGCGAGATAGCCCTTCTCGTCCTTGTCCATCAGCGCCTTCGCGCGGCGTTCGAGGATCTCCCGCAGGTGCTTCTTGTTGGACCCGTAGGAGTCGTAGTCCTCGCTTTGGATGGTGGGTCGGCGGGAGTCGCTGCAGCCGGTGACCAGAAGCCCCCCGGCCAGCAGCACGGCCCGTCTCGACCAGCGGGCATGGGTCATATCGCGCAGATTGTTTGGCTCTGGCACCTTTCCCCCGGGCAGCGAAGATTCATGGTCAACCGGGCTGACACGACGACCCCCCGCCGCATCGGCGACGCGCCGGGACACACCCGGCAAGAGAGCAGCATGAGAGAGCGGACCCACAGGGACCACCCACTCGTGGACGAACTCCGCCTCTCGGCGATCGATTATCGCAAGGATCTTCCCGAAGCGTGGGCAGATCCCCCAAAAAGCGCATGATCGCCCAAGTTGTACCGTTCCAGAACCTTCCGCGCCCGCATCCGCGTGGCACCGGCTGTGCGGTGAACCTCGAAGTGAGGTCGGGCCTGCACCGGGTGACGGGCACCCGGCCATGGCATTTGTCGCGTCGATTCCCTTTTGTCCAGCGACCGCCTGCCAGTCCCCGCAATACCGTACGGAGAGGGTCGGGGACTGGCGCGGTCTCACGGATCGCTCGGGGGCACCTATCTCAGGCGGGGACCTTGTCGAGGAAGCCGTACACCCTCTGGATCCGGCCGTCTTCGGCGAGCACGGCGACGTCGAACCCGACCACGACCGGCTCCGTCGCCCCCTCGGGTCCGAGGTGCCAGGTGAACCGCATCGTGTCATGGTGACCGTCCACGGCGCCCCCCAGTGTGAACACGTAGCCGGGGAACATCTGCTGAGCCCCGGCGATCACCGCGGCGATGTCCTCGTGGCCGGTGACGGTGGCCAACGGGTCGGTGTAGCCGCCGTCCTCGGTCCACGCCCCGGCGACGGCTTTGGCCCTCGCCTCGGTGTCCGTTTCGTTCCACGCGGCGATGTACCTTGCGGCCGCTGCGGCGTAATCACTCATCTCGCACTCCTGTGGTCCGTCTCGTCCTACGACGTGAGAACCGTGTCACGAGACCCGGAGGTCAGGCGATTACGTGCCAGGTAATCGCCCGGCGTCCGGGACGCCGGATAGCGTCGGGGCGTGACCACAGCCCAGCTCTACCGGCGGCCCTTCGGCGAGTTGCTCAGGCGATGGCGCGAGCACCGGCGAATGAGCCAGCTGGAGCTCTCGCTCCAGGCCGAGATCTCAACCCGGCATGTCAGTTTTCTGGAGACCGGCCGGGCCCAGCCGAGCCGAGACATGGTGCTCCACCTCGCCGAGCAGCTCGATCTCCCGCTTCGGGAACGCAACGATCTGCTGCTGGCCGGCGGGTACGCCCCCATCTACACGGAGTCGACCCTCGACTCACCTGAGATGGCGGCGGTGTGCGACGCGATCCGCCGGCTGCTGACGGCCCACGACCCCTACCCGGCCGTGGTCGTGGACCGGAACTGGGACATGGTCGACGCCAACGCCGGGATCGGAGTGCTCAGCGAGGGCATCGATCCCGACCTGCTGACCAACGTGCTGCGGGCCAGCCTCCACCCCGAAGGGCTCGCCCCGCACATCGTCAACCTCGGCGAGTGGCGTGCGCATCTGCTCGGCCGGCTCAAGCGGCAGATTTCGGTCACGGCCGACCCCCGGCTCGGCGAACTGTACGCGGAACTGCGCGACTATCCCTGTGACCAGCCGGAACCCGAGGTGGACCTGCCCGGCACCGGCGCCATCTTCGTCCCAATGCGAGTCGTGCGTGCGGGACGGGAGCTGTCGTTCTTCAGCATGATGGCGACCTTCGGCACGCCGCTCGACATCACGGTCTCCGAGCTGGCCATCGAATCTTTCTACCCCGCCGACTCCGCGACGGCGGCCTTCCTGCGCGACGGTCACGACGGTGCAGAGCCGGCCCATCGGTGAGCACCTCCGTGGCCGCCGGATGCCCGCTGTGCCGGCGTTTGCCTCACCGGC
>BCRI01000028.1 GCA_001552515.1 Sphaerimonospora mesophila NBRC 14179 = JCM 3151 | reverse complement strand
CCCTGGCGCAGGACTGGACGGCCTCCGGCCGCCTGCCCGAGACCCGCCTCGCTCTGATCACCAGGGGCGCGGTGGCGACCGGCCCTGGCGACTCCGCCGGTCCGGACCTGGCCGGCGCGGCGGTCTGGGGGCTCATCGGGTCCGCCCAGTCGGAGCACCCGGGCCGCTTCCTCCTGGTCGATCTCGACGGAAGCGCCGAGTCGCACCGGAACCTCGACCACGTGCTGGCCTCCGGTGAACCACGGGTGGCCGTGCGCGAGGGGAGGCCGCTGGCCCCGCGCCTGGCCCGTGCCGCACTCCCGGCCGGTGATCATCACCCGGCCGGGCCTGCGTACGACCCGGAGGGAACGGTGCTGGTCACCGGCGGCACCGGGGCCCTCGGTCGCCTGCTGGCCCATCACCTCGTGCGCGAGCACGGCGTACGTCACCTGCTGCTCGCCGGTCGGCGCGGGCCGGAGGCACCCGGTGCCGCCGAGCTGCGGGCCGAGCTGTCCGATATGGGCGCCCAGGTGACCGTCGCCGCGTGCGACGTGTCCGACCGAGCGGGCGTCGCCGCCCTGCTGGCCGGGATCGATCCGGCCCATCCGCTCACCGCGGTGGTGCACGCGGCGGGCGTGCTGGACGACGGCCTGCTCGACGCGCTCACCCCCGACCGGCTCGCCGCCGTGCTGGCGCCCAAGGCCGAAGCGGCGCTGCACCTGCACGAGCTGACCCGGGACCTTCCACTGCGGTCGTTCACCCTGTTCTCCTCGGCCGCCGCCACGTTCGGCGCGCCGGGCCAGGCCAACTACGCCGCGGCGAACGCGGTCCTGGACGCCCTCGCCCGGCGTCGCCGGGCGGACGGCCTGCCCGCGACCTCCCTCGCCTGGGGCCTGTGGGAGCTGGAGACCGGCATGGCGGGCGGGGCGCGCCGCGGGATTCCCGCGTTGACGGCGCAGGAGGGGCTGGCGCTGTTCGACGCGGTGTCCGGCGCTGGGTCAGGCGCTGGGTCAGGCGCGGCGGCGGACGCCGTGCTGCTGCCGATGCGCCTGGACCTCGCCGCCGGCGCCGGGCCCGTGCCGCCGCTGTTGGCGGGCCTCGTCAGCCCGGACCTCGTCCGTACGGGCCGCGCCCCCGCCGAGGGCGGTGCCGAGCTGCCCCGCCGCCTCGCCGGCCGGACGGACGCCGAGCGGGCCCGGATCACGCTGGACGCCGTACGCACCCAGGTGGCCGCGGTGCTCGGTCATCGCGGGTTCGAGGCGGTGCCGCCCACGGCGACCTTCACCGAGCTGGGCCTCGACTCCCTCACCGCCGTCGAGCTGCGCAACGGGCTGGCCACGCTCACGGGCGTCCGGCTGCCGGCCACGCTCGTGTTCGATCACCCCACGCCGTCGGCCCTCGCCGAATATCTGCTCCGGGAGGTCCTGACCCCCGCGACGGACCCCGTCCGTACGCAGCCCCGACAGGCGGGGCCGGCCACCGACGAGCCGATCGCCATCGTGGCGATGGGCTGCCGCTACCCGGGTGGCGTACGCTCCCCCGAGGACCTGTGGGACCTGGTGGCCTCGGGCGGCGACGGCATCTCCCTGTTCCCCGCCGACCGCGGCTGGGACCTGGAGTCGCTCTACGACCCCGACCCCGACCACCCCGGCACCAGCTATGCCCGTGAGGGCGGCTTCCTCTACGACGCCGATCGGTTCGACGCGGAACTGTTCGGCATCGGTCCCCGCGAGGCGCTGGCCATGGACCCCCAGCAGCGGCTCCTGCTCGAGGTCACCTGGGAGACCTTCGAACGCGCCGGGCTCGACCCGACCGCGGTGCGCGGCAGCGACACCGGGGTCTTCGTCGGCGTCATGTACCACGACTACGCGGCCCTGCTGCCCGCCGTACCACCCGAGCTGGAGGGCTACGTCGGCACCGGCACGGCGGGCAGCGTCGCCTCCGGGCGCCTCGCGTACGCCTTCGGGCTGGAAGGGCCGGCGGTCACCGTGGACACGGCGTGCTCGTCCTCCCTGGTGGCCCTGCACCTGGCGGCGCAGGCGCTGCGGCGCGGCGAGTGCTCGATGGCGCTGGCCGGGGGGGTGACCGTGATGGCCACGCCGGGCACCTTCGTGGAGTTCAGCCGGCAGCGCGGCCTGGCGCCCGACGGCCGGTGCAAGTCGTTCGCCGCCTCGGCCGACGGCACCGGGTGGAGCGAGGGAGTGGGCCTGCTGCTGCTGGAGCGGCTGTCCGACGCCCGTCGCAACGGGCACCGCGTGCTCGCCGTCGTCCGGGGGAGCGCGGTCAACCAGGACGGCGCGTCCAACGGGCTCACCGCCCCCAACGGGCCCTCCCAGCAGCGGGTCATCCGCCGGGCACTCGCCGATGCCCGCCTCGACCCCGCGGACGTGGACGCGGTGGAGGGGCACGGCACCGGCACCGCCCTGGGCGACCCGATCGAGGCGCAGGCCCTGCTCGCCACCTACGGCCGCGACCGCGAACGCCCGCTGTGGCTGGGCTCGGTCAAGTCGAACATCGGTCACACCCAGGCGGCGGCCGGGGCCGCCGGAGTGATCAAGATGGTGCAGGCGATGCGGCATGGCACGCTGCCGCGCACCCTGCACGTGGACGAGCCGACCCCGCACGTCGACTGGGCCGCCGGCGCGGTGTCCCTGCTGACCGAGCCCGTGCCCTGGCCCGAGACCGGCGGCATCCGGCGGGCGGCGATCTCCTCCTTCGGCATCAGCGGCACCAACGCCCACGTGATCGTGGAGGCCGCGCCGGCGGAGGAACCGATCCCGGCGCCGAACCCGGAGGAGCCGCGGCGCCCGCTGCCGTGGGTGCTGTCCGGCCAGAGCGAGGCCGCCCTGCGCGAGCAGGCCGACCGGCTGCTGGCCCGCCTGGAGGCCGATCCGGCGCCCGATCTGGCCGGCATCGGCCACGCCCTGGCCGTCACCCGGGCGACCCTCGAACGGCGCGCCGTCGTCGTGGCCACCGGCCGCGCGGGCTTCGCCGGCGGGCTGGCCGCGCTGGCGCGGGGCGACGCGGCGGCCGGGGTGGTGCGGGGGACGGCGGGACCCGACACGGGAGCGGTGTTCGTCTTCCCCGGCCAGGGCTCGCAGTGGCTCGGCATGGGGGCCGCGCTGCTCGACGGGGAACCGGTGTTCGCCGCGCGGATCGCGGAGTGCGCCGAGGCGCTCGCGCCGTACGTGGACTGGTCGCTGGAGGACGCGCTGCGCGGCCGTGACCCGGCGGACCCGGATCGGGTGGATGTCGTGCAGCCCGCGCTGTGGGCCATGATGGTCGCGCTGGCCGATCTGTGGCGTTCGTACGGCGTGGAGCCCACCGCCGTCGTGGGGCACTCCCAGGGTGAGATCGCGGCGGCGTGCGTGGCGGGAGCCCTGTCCCTGGCCGACGGCGCCAGGATCGTGGCCCTGCGCAGCAGGGCCCTGCGCGCGCTGGCCGGCACCGGCGGCATGGCCGCGCTGGCGCTGCCTCCCGACCGGCTGGACCTCATGGAGTCGGGGCTCGCGCTCGCCGTCGTCAACGGTCCCTCCTCCGTCGTCGTCGCGGGCGACCCCGCCGCGCTGGAGGAGCTGGTCTCCCGGCACGAGGCCGCGGGCGTGCAGGTCCGCCGCCTGCCGGTGGACTACGCCTCCCACTCGTCCGGCGTGGAGGCGATCCGCGACGAGTTGCGCCGGGCCCTGGACGGGATCACCCCGCGCGGTCCCGACGTCCCGTTCCTGTCCACGGTCACCGGGCAGTGGGTGGACGGGGCCTCGCTGGACGAGGAGTACTGGTATCGCAACCTGCGCCAGACCGTGCGCTTCGCCGAGGCCACCCGCACCCTGCTGGACAAGGGCCACCGGGCGTTCGTGGAGATCAGCCCGCATCCCGTGCTCGCCGCCGCCGTCCGGGAGACGGCCGACGAGGCGGCCGTACCGGTCACGGTGGTGGGCACGCTGCGGCGTGACGACGGCGGGCCGGACCGGTTCCTGACCGGCCTGGCCGAGGCGCACGTGGCGGGTCTGCCCGTCGACTGGCGGCCCGCGTACGGCAGGGCCGCCACGCCGCCCGTGGAACTGCCGACGTACCCGTTCCAGCGGCGGCGCTACTGGCTGGAGCCCGGAGAGGAGAAGCGCCCGGCCGAAGCGGCAGACCCGATGGAGCGCGCCTTCTGGGCGGCCGTCGAGAGCGCGGACCCCGCACGCTTCGCCGACGCGCTCGGCATGGCGGAGCCCGGCCCCCTCGGCGAGGTCCTGCCCGTCCTGTCCGACTGGCACGCCCGCCGCCGCGAACGGTCCGCCACCGCCTCCTGGCGCTATCGCGTCACCTGGGTCCCCGTCGAGGAACCGGCGGGTCCGCCGCCCACCCTGACCGGAACCTGGCTGCTGCTCGTGCCCGCCCAGCAGAACGCCGAGACGGGAGGCTGGGCGGACATCGCCGGATTCTGCGCCGGCGCCCTGACCGGGGCCGGGGCCGACGTCGTCACGGTCATGGTGGACGCCTCCGCCCCCGAGGAACTGTCGGACGTGCTCGCGGCGGCGCCACGCGGGAGGATCGCGGGAGTGCTGTCGCTGCTGGGTCTGGCCACCGCCGCGCTGCCCGGCCACCCGGCCGTGCCCGCCGGTCTGGCCGCCACGGTGGCCCTGGTCCGGGCCCTCGACGCCCTCGACCTGGACGGCGTCCGGCTGTGGCTGGCGACCCGTGGCGCCGTCGGCCCAGAGGGCCGTGCCGCCGTCGGACCAGAGGGCCGTGGCGCGGCGGGGCCGGGGGGCGGAGATCCCGCGCAGGCGCAGGTGTGGGGGCTCGGACGCGCCGTGGCGCTGGAGCATCCCCGGCTGTGGGGCGGCCTGATCGACCTCCCGGGGACACCCGGCACCCTCGACGGCCGCATCGTCCCCCGGATCGCCCGTGCCCTGGCCGGGGTGGGCGAGGAGGACCAGCTCGCCGTACGACCGTCCGGGCTGCTCGCCCGCCGCCTGACCCGCGCGGCCACCCCGGCGGCGGCCACCGGGCGGGCCTTCCGGCCGAGCGGCACCGTGCTCGTCACCGGGGGCGCCACCGGCTTCGGCGGCCACCTGGCCCGTTGGCTCGCCGCCCGCGGCGCCGACCACATCGTCCTCGTGGAGCCGCCCGGGGACGGCGGCGCCGCCGGCGATCTCGCGCGGGAGCTCGACGGGACGCGGGTGACGGTCGCCGAGTGCGATCTCACCGACCGGTCCGCCGTGGCCGCGCTGCTCGCCGAGCACCCGCCGACCGCCGTCTTCCACACCGCGGGCGCGCTGGAGGCCACGGCCCTGGCCGAGACCGGGCCGGCCGAGCTGCAGTCCGTGCTCGCGGCCAAGACGCTGGGCGCGGCCCACCTGCACGAGCTGCTCGGCGAACGGGAGCTCGACGCCTTCGTGCTGTTCTCCTCGATCGCGGGCGTGTGGGGCAGCGGCGGTCAGGCGGGGTACGCGGCGGCCAACGCCTATCTGGACGCGCTCGCCGAGCTCCGCCGCGCCCACGGCCGTACGGCAACCGCCGTGGCGTGGGGACTGTGGGCCGAGGTGGATCTCGGCGACGCCGCTGCCGAGGCGGAGCGGCGCGAGCAGCTGCGCCGCCGTGGCGTGCCCGCGATGGAGCCTACGCTCGCGCTGACCGCGCTGGGCCAGGCGCTGGAGGAGGACCAGGCGACCGTCGTGATCGCCGACGTGGACTGGGAGCGGTTCGTGCCCGCCTTCACCGCGCTGCGCTCCCGGCCGCTGATCGCGGACCTGGCCGAGGTGCGCCACGTGCTGCGCGCCGCGCAGACCCCCCGCGACGACGCCGACGGGGAGGCCGAGCTGCCGCGCAGGCTGGCCGGACTCTCCGAGACCGAACGACCGCGCGTGCTGGTGCGGGCCGTACGCGCCGAGATCGCGGCCGTGCTCGGCCACGAGAGCGTCGAGGCGATCCCGCCCGACCGGCCGGTGCGCGACCTCGGGTTCGACTCGCTCGCCGCGGTCAACCTGCGCAACCGGCTCGGCGCGGCCACCGGGCTGGACCTGCCGCCCACGCTCGTGTTCGACCACCCCACACCGGAGGCGCTGGCCGCCTACCTCCTCGGGCGGATCGGGGAGGGCGAGCGGCCCTCCCTCGACGCCGCGCTGGACGGGATCGCCGCCGCGCTGGCCGCCGGCGTGGACAGCGGGGAACGGCGGCGGGTCGCGGCCCGGCTGCAGGCCCTGCTCGGCGAGCTGACCGCCGCCCCGGCGGCGGACGCGGACGGGGCGGCGGTCGCCGAGCGGCTCCGCGCGGCCAGCGACGACGAACTGTTCGACTTCCTCGACGCAGAGCTGGAAGGGTGAGCGCCGGTGACCACTGAGATCTCCTCGACCGAGGAGAAGCTGCGCGACTACCTCAGGCGCGCCACCCTCGAACTGCACGAGACCCGGCGACGGTTGCGCGAGGCCGAGGAGCGCCGCCGCGAGCCGATCGCGATCGTCGCAGCGAGCTGCCGCTACCCCGGCGGGGTGCGCTCTCCGGAGGACCTGTGGCGGCTCGTCGCCGAGGAGCGGGACGCGATCGGCCCGTTCCCCGCCGACCGGGGGTGGGACCTGGACGCGCTCTATCACCCCGACCCCGACCACCCCGGCACCACCTACGTCACCCGGGGCGGATTCCTGGAGGGGGCGGGCGACTTCGACGCCGCCTTCTTCGGGATCTCCCCGCGCGAGGCGCTGGCCATGGATCCGCAGCAGCGGCTGCTCCTGGAGACCTCCTGGGAGCTGCTGGAACGGGCCCGCCTGGACCCGGAGTCCCTGCGCGGCACCCTGACCGGCGTGTTCGTGGGGAGCAGCGGCCAGGACTACGCCGGGCTCATGGACCCGGCGCCCGAGGAGCTGGAGGGCTTCCTGCTGACCGGCGTGGCGGCGAGTGTGCTGTCGGGGCGGCTGGCGTACGCGATGGGCTGGGAGGGCCCCGCGCTCACCGTGGACACCGCCTGCTCCTCCTCGCTCGTGGCGCTGCACCTCGCCGTGCAGTCGCTCCGGCAGGAGGAGTGCGACCTGGCGGTGGCCGGCGGCGTCGCGGTGCTGGCCACGCCCGCCGGATTCGTGGAGTTCAGCAGGCAGCGCGGCCTGTCGCCCGACGGGCGGTGCCGCTCGTTCGCGGCCGCGGCCGACGGCACCGGCTGGTCCGAGGGGATCGGTCTGCTGCTGCTGGAACGGCTGTCCGACGCCCGACGCAACGGGCACCAGGTGCTGGCGGTGGTGCGCGGCAGCGCGATCAACCAGGACGGCGCGTCCAACGGGCTCACCGCGCCCAGCGGCCCGGCCCAGGAACGCGTGATCGGCGCGGCCCTGGCCGCCGCCGGGCTGTCGCCGGCGCAGGTGGACGCCGTGGAGGCCCACGGCACGGCCACCCCGCTCGGCGACCCCATCGAGGCGCGGGCGCTGCTGTCGGCGTACGGCCGCGACCGGGACCGGCCGCTGTGGCTGGGGTCGATCAAGTCGAATATCGGCCACTCCGCCGCTGCGGCCGGGGCGGCCGGAGTGATCAAGATCGTGGAGGCCATGCGGCACGGCGTGCTGCCCGCGACCCTGCACGTCGACGAACCCACCCCGCGTGTCGACTGGTCGGCCGGACGGGTCTCCCTGCTCACCCGGGCCGTGCCCTGGCCGGACACCGGTGAGCCGCGCCGCGCGGGAGTGTCCGCTTTCGGGGTGAGCGGCACCAACGCACATGTGATCATCGAGGCCGCCCCCGCCGAAGACGCACCCCCCGAGGACGCACCCACCGAGGCCGCACCCGCCAAGACCGCGCCCCCAGAGATCGTGCCCGCCGAGGCCGCACCCGCAGAGGTCTCTGGCGATGACACCGGTCGGGCAGTCGAACGCGGTGACGACGCCGTACTGCCCTGGGTCGTGTCGGCACGGTCGGAGGCGGCGCTGCGGGCACAGGGCGCGCGGCTTCAGCCGTACGCCGACGGGCACGACGCGCGGCGGGTGGCGTGGTCGCTGGCCACCACCCGGGCCGCCCTGGAACACCGGGCGGTGGTGCTCGGCTCCGGGGCTGCCGATTTCGCCCGCGGACTGGACGCGCTGGCCGCTGGCGAGGCCGCCGCGAACCTGGTCAGGGGGACGGCGACGCCGGGAGGCGCGCAGGTCGCGTTCGTGTTCTCCGGGCAGGGCGGCAGGTGGCCGGGGATGGGCGCGGCACTGCTGCGTTCCTCGCCCGCCTTCGCCGAGGAGATCGAGCGGTGCGCCGAGGCCCTCACGCCGCATGTGGACTGGTCGCTCACCGACGCGCTGCGCGGCGGCCCCGGCGCGCCCGATCTCGGGCGGGACGAGGTCGCCCAGCCCGCGCTGTGGGCCATGATGGTCGCGCTCACCCGGCTGTGGCGGGAGGCCGGGGTGCATCCCGCCGCCGTGACCGGCCACTCCCAGGGCGAGATCGCCGCCGCCACCGTCGCCGGCGTGCTGTCCTTGGCGGACGGCGCCCGCGTCGTCGCCCTCCGCAGCGGATTGCTGGCGGCGGCACGCGGCCGGGGCGGCATGGTGGCCGTCACGATGCCCCAGGAGGAGGCCGAGCGGCGCTGGGGCGACCGGGTGACGGTCGCCGCGGTCACCGGACCCTCCTACGTCACGCTCGCCGGCGAGCACGGAGCACTGGACGAGGTGCTGGCCGAGTGCGAGGCCGCCGGCGTGCGGGCCCGACGGGTCGACGTCGAATACGCGGCGCACTCCCCGCACGTGGAGCCGGCCCGCGCCGCGCTGGCCGCCGCGCTGGCCGACCTGGTCCCCGCGCCCGGCACGATCCCCTTCTACTCCTCCGTCACCGGGGGGCCGCTGGACGGGCGCGAACTCGACGGCGCCTACTGGGGGCGCAACCTGCGCGAACGGGTCCGTTTCGCCGACTCCGTGCGCGCGCTGCTCGCCGACGGCCACACCCTGTTCGTGGAGCCGGGCCCGCACCCCGTGCTCGTGGCCGGGGTGGCGGAGACGGCCGAGGCCGCCGAGTCGTCCGCCGCCGTGGTCGCCACGCTGCGCCGCGGCTCCGCCGACCGGGCCAGGTTCCTCGGCGCGCTCGCCGAGGCGTACGCGCACGGCGCCCCCGTGGACTGGCGTGCCGTCCTCGACCCGGCCCGCCCGCTCGACCTGCCCACCTATCCCTTCCAGCCGCGCCGCTACTGGATCACGCCGCGGCGATCCGCCGACGGCGGCCCCGACTCGTGGCGCTACCGCGTCGCCTGGCGTCCCGTGGCGGAGCCGGACACGCCGCCGGAGCTGTCCGGCACCTGGCAGGTGCTCGTGCCCGAGGGATATGAGCACGACGAACTGGTGACCGACGTCGTGGCGGCCCTGACGGCGCACGGCGCCAAGGTGGAGACCGCCGCCACCCCGGACGGCGGCGCGTACGCGGGCGTGCTGTCGCTGCTGGCCCTCGACGAGTCGCCGCACCCGGAGCACCCCGAGCTCAGCCGCGGGCTCGCCGCCACGCTCGCCCTGACGCGGCCCACCCGGGGACCGCTGTGGCTGGTCACGCGCGAGGCGGTCGTCGCCGCGCCCGGCGACCGGATCGCCGAACCCGCCCGCGCCCGGATCTGGGGCCTGGGCCGCAGCCTCGCCCTGGAACGCCCCGACCTGTGGGGCGGGCTCGTCGACCTGCCCGCGCGGCTCGACTCCCGCGCCGGCGAGCGGCTGGCCCGGGCGCTCGCCGCGCCGCCCGGCGGCGAGGATCAGGTGGCCGTGCGTGCCGTGGGACTGCTCGCCGCCCGCCTGGTGCGCGCCGCGCCGTCCGCCCCCTCCTGGAGCCCGTCAGGAACCGTGCTGGTCACCGGTGGCGTCACGCCGTACGGCGGGCACCTCGCCCGCTGGCTGGTCGACCACGGCGCCGAGCGGGTCGTGCTGGTGGCCGGCGAGCCCGTCGCCGCGCCGGGAGAGAAGATCACGGTCGTGGCGGCCGACCCGGGTGACCGCGACGCGCTCGCCGCCCTCGTCGCCGAGCATCGGCCCCGCACCGTCGTGCACGCCGCCGACCATCTGGAGGAGAGCACCCTCGACACGCTCACCCTCGATCGGCTGGAGCGGGTCCTGCGTGGCAACACGGGCGCGGCCCACGCCCTGCACGCGGCGACCGCCGCGGCGGAGGAGGAGCCGGCCGCGTTCGTGCTGTTCTCCTCGATCGCGGCCACGTTCGGCGGTGTCGGCCAGGCGGCGTACGCCGCGGCGGGGGCTGAGCTGGACGCGCTCGCCGAGCACCGCCGCGGCAGCGGTCTGCCCGCCCTGTCCGTGGCCTGGGGACTGTGGTCGGCACAGCTCCCAGAGCAGACCCCGGCGCAGACATCGGCGCAGACGCCGGTTGGGCCGGGATCAGGTGAAGGGCCGCAGCGAGGGGGACGGCTGACCGGCCGCGGAGTGGGCCTCATGCCGCCGGCCTCGGCACTGGACGCGCTCCGCCGGGACCTGCACGGGGACGCCGGTGCTGTGGTGGTCGCCGATCTCGACTGGAGCCGCTTCGCCCCCGCGTACGAGGGCGAGCGCAGCCGCCCCCTGATCGCCGACTTCACCGCGGTGCCGGAGGACGGACGGCCCGGGGAGACCGGCGACGCCGTACCCCCGATCCAGGAGCCGGGGGAGCTGCTCGACCTGGTGCGCGGCCACGCCGCCGCCGTGCTCGGCCACGAGACCCCGGCCGAGATCCACCCCGACCGGCGCTTCACCGAGGCCGGCTTCGACTCGCTCACCGCCGTGGAACTGCGCAACCGGCTCGGCACCGCCTTCGGTCGCCGCCTCCCGGCCGACGTCGTCTTCGATCACCCCACCCCCCGGCAGCTCGCCCGGCACCTGGGACAGACCCTGGAGGAGCCACACCATTGAACAGTCCAAGCACCGTACTCATCGTGGGCGGCGGCCCGTGCGGCCTCATGATGGCCTGCGAACTGCGGCGGCGCGGCGTTGACGCGGTCATCGTCGACGCCGACGAGCAGCCCGGGGGCGGCTCGCGCGCCATCCTCCTGTGGCCGCCCTCGCTGGAGCTCTACCGCGACGTCGGCATCCTGGAGGAGGCGACCAAGCGCGGCGCGCGGATCAAGGCGCTGAGCTACCACACCGGCGGCAACCCGCTGCGGCTGCCGCTGGCCCAGCACATGGCGCCGCTGATCCTCCCGCAGGAGGACACGGTCGAGCTGCTCGACGACGAGCTGCGCCGCCTCGGCGGCGAGGTGCGGCGCGGGGTGCGGGTGACCGGCGTGACCCAGGAGGCGGACCGGGTCGTCGTCACGGCCACCCGCGCGGACGGCACGGAGATCACGCTGGAGACCGAGTGGCTGATCGCCGCCGACGGTTTCCGCAGCACGGTCCGCGATCTCATCGGCGCCCGGTTCACCGGCGCGCCGCTGCCGATCAGGTTCCTGCTCGCCGAGGGCGACCTGGAGGGCGGCCACGACCCGGAGGCGGTGACCTACTATCTCGGCCGCACCGGGGTGGTCCTGGTCGCCCCGCTGCCCGGAGGCCGGGTGCGGATCTCCGGCGCCCTGCCCGACGGCGTGGAGGTCGACGAGGGGACGGCCCAGCGCCTGCTGGACGAGCGCGGACCCGGCGGACTGCGCGTCACCGGCCTGACCATGAACACCACGTTCACCAGCCACGAACGCATCGCCTCGACGCTGCGCGTCGGCCGCTGCTTCCTCGTGGGAGACGCGGCGCACGTGCACTCCGTGGTCGGCGGGCAGGGCCTGAACCTCGGCTTCGCCGACGCGCGCAACCTCGCCTGGAAGCTGGCCGGAGTGATCCAGGGCCGGTACGTCCCCGGCGTGCTCGACAGCTACGACCCCGAGCGCCGCGCCGCCGCTGAGCAGACCGTCCAGGCCACCGGCCGGATGGCCAGGCAGGCCGTGCTCAGCCCGCTCGCCAACCGGGTGCGCAACGCGCTCATGACCCTGGCCCACCGCACCGGCGCGCTGGGCAAGAAGCTCCCGCCGCTCCTGTCCGGCTGGCTGATCCGCTATCCGGACGTGCTCATCCCCGCACCCGCCAAGGTCCCACGCGGCCTGCCCCTGCCCGGTACGCGCTCGCCGCTCTATGTCCTCGAACCCGACGAGGCCGACCGGTGGCAGCTCATCACGGTCGGCGCCGAGGGCGGCGACGCGTACGCCCAGGGGACCGCACTCGCCGGACGGCTGCCCGGGCTGCTCGCCCATCGGCACCGCGACGGCGGAGCGGAGGGGTTCGTACTGCTGCGCCCCGACGGCTACGTCGCCACCGCAGGACGGCCGGGCGACCTGGCTCCCGCCGCCACGGCTCTGGAAAAGCTCGCACCGCAGAACTCGAAGGAACAGTGATGACAGAACAGCAACTTCCCCCCGCACTGGGCGGCTTCGACCTTTCCGACCAGGGGCGTTTCACCGACGGTTTCCCACATCACGTCTTCACCCGCCTGCGCGAGGAGGCGCCGGTCTTCTTTCACCCGGCGGGTCACACCGCTGACGGCGAGGGCTTCTGGGTGCTGAGCCGCTACGAGGACATCAGGGCGGCGGCCGCCGATCCGGCGTTCTCCTCCCAGGGCGGCGGCGGGCGCGCCGGCGGCGGCACGCACATCGACGACCTCGCCCCCGGCGTGCATGCCGGGACCATGCTGAACATGATGGACGACCCCCGGCACCGGGCCGTACGCGACGCCGTCAGCCCCTCGGTCGACGCCGCCGCGCTGACCGCCATGGAGCCGGAGCTAAGGGCCATCGCGGAGGACCTGGTGGCCAAGGCCGTCGAGGGCGGCGAGGGCGACCTGATGGTGGACGTCGCCGGGCCTTTCGCGATCACGACGGCGCTGCTGCTGCTCGGCGTGCCGCGCCGGGACTGGCCCACGCTGCGCGCCTGGGCCGACGTCAGCATGGGCTTCGACGACCGCGAGGCGGGCGAGGACACCGAACGCTCGCAGATGTCGCGCCTCGCGCTCTATCAGTACGGCACCGGCGCGCTCAAGGCCCGCGCGGCGGCGGAACCCGGCCGGGACCTGCTCTCCCTGGTCGCCCGTGCCGAGCTGCCCTCCGACGAGCGGCCGATGTCGGCGTACGAACGGGAGGTGTTCTTCAACCTGATCCTCGGCGCCGGCTCAGAGCCGCCGCGCAACGCCATCGCGCACGGTCTGCTCGCGCTGGCCGAGCACCCCGACCAGTGGAAGGCGCTGCGCGAGGACCGCTCGCTGATCCCCGGCGCCGTCGAGGAGATGCTGCGCTGGTCGTCCCCCACCCCGTACAACCGGCGCACCGCCACCCGGGACGTCGAAGTGGGCGGCGCGCTGATCAGGGCCGGGGAGAAGGTCACCTTCTGGTGGGCCTCGGCCAACCGCGACGAGAGGGTCTTCGCCGACGCGCACACCTTCGACATCCGTCGCGACCCGAACCCGCACCTCGCGTTCGGGTTCGGCACCCACGACTGCATGGGGCAGGCGCTCGGCCGGCTGGAGCTGCGGATCGTCCTGGAGGCGCTGCTTGACCGCGTCGGCGAGCTGCGTACGGCCGGGCCCGTGCGGTGGGCACGGAGCAACAAGCACACCGTCATCCTGAACCTGCCGGTGGCCTACGGCGACGTCACCCCGGTCGCCGCGCCCGCGTTGCCCGAGGAGCCGCCCTCCGGCCTCCCGGCGAATCCGGGCGTTTACATCATCACCCAGCTGCTGCCGTTCAACCCCTTCGATCCCACGTTCCGGGCCGATCCCTACCCGGTGTACCGCAAGATCGCCGAAGCGGGGCCCGTCACCCGTACGCCCGGCGGCACCGTCGTCGTCACCGGCCATCGTGAGGCCTCCGCCGCGCTGCGCGACCCCCTGATCGGCTGGGGCGACGGGCAGGCGGTGTCGGAGCACTTCGGCCGCGACCCCGAGGGCAGGCCGGTCCGGCAGTTCATCTTCATGGACCCGCCCGACCACACCCGTCTGCGGTCCCTGGTCAGCAAGGCGTTCACCGCCCGCGCCGTCGAGCGGCTGCGCCCGAGCGCCGCCGAGATCACCGCGCGGCTGCTCGCCGAGGCCGGGACCTCCTTCGACCTGATGGACGCCGTGGCCCACCCCCTGCCCGCGCTGCTGCTCGGTGAGCTGATGGGCGTGGAGGAGGAGAACCTGGACCGCTTCCGCGCCTGGTCCGCCGAGATCGGCCGGGGTCTCGACCCCGACTTCGTGCTCACCAGGGAGCAGGTCGCCCGGCGTCAGGGCGCGCGTGAGCAGTTCAACCAGTACTTCGCCGAGCTGGCGGAGCGGCGCCGCGCCGAGCCCGCCGACGACCTGATCAGCGCGCTCGTCGCGGCCGAGCAGGAGGGCGACCGGCTCACCGAGACCGAGCTGGTCACCACCTGCACCCTGTTGATCTCCGCCGGCTACGCGCTGACCGTGCACCTGCTCGGCAACGGCGTGCTCGCTTTGCTGCGCAACCCCGACCAGCTCGCCTGGCTGCGCGCCAACCCCGACCGGCTGGCCCCGGCCGTGGAGGAGCTGCTCCGCTACGACTCGCCGGCGCAGGTGATCTCTCGCGTGGTGCTCGAGGACACCGTGATCGGCGACACCCCCGTGCACGCGGGGGAGGCGCTGCTGCTCGTCCTCGCGGCCGCCAACCGCGACCCGGCGGCGTACGACGAGCCCGATCGCCTCGACTTCGCACGGTCGTCCGGCACGCGCCACCTCGGCTTCGGGCACGGCATCCACTTCTGCCTCGGCGCCCCGCTCGCACGCCTCGCCGTCCAGACGGCGCTGGGCGAGATCGCGGCCCTGGATCTGGAGATCGCCGAGCCGGGCCCGCGGCACACCGAGGGCATGGTCATCCGCGGGCTGGCCTCGCTGCCCGTCAACGTGCGCGGGAGGTCCGGCACATGACCGGCGGCGATCCGGACATGTGGCTGCGCCGCTTCCACCGCGGTGCCGCCACGGGCCCGCGGCTGGTGCTGTTCCCGCACGCCGGCGGATCGGCGAGCTACTTCCACGGCCTGTCCGGACTGCTGTCGCCCGCGCTGGACGTGGTGGCCGTGCAGTACCCCGGGCGGCAGGACCGCCGCGCCGAGCCCGGCGTCCGGGACATCCGCGACCTCGCCGACCGCGTCACCGAGGTGCTGACCTCGGGCGGCGAGGCGGGGCAGGGACGGCCGTACGCGCTGTTCGGGCACAGCATGGGGGCGAGCGTCGCCTTCGAGGTGGCGCTGCGGATGGAGCGGCGGGGCCTGCCCGTGGTCCGGCTGTTCGCCTCCGGCCGGCGCGCGCCGGGCCTGCGGCGGCCGGAGCTGCCGGGTGGCTACGGGGACGCGTCCCTGCTCGCCGAGCTGCGCCTGCTCAGCGGCACCGACGCGCGTCTGCTCGACGACGAGGACGTGGTACGGATGATCATGCCCGCGCTGCGTGACGACTACCGGGCCATCGGGGCGTACGAATGGCGGCCGGGCGACGTGCTCGGCTGCCCGGTCACCGCCCTGGTCGGCGACGAGGACCCCCGGGTCGGCGAGGACGACGCCCGGGCCTGGGCCGAGCACACGACCGGCTCCTTCGAGCTGATCGGCTTCCCCGGCGGCCACTTCTACCTCGGGGAGCGCGCCGAGGAGGTGGCCAAGATCATCGTCGACCGGTTGACGTGATCACGGCCGGGGCGCGTCGGATCGACGCGCCCCGGCCCCGTACGGAAGAACACGCGTTCGCCGGCGGGACGTGCACAGCGATCGCGAGAAACGCCACGCCCTGACCGCTCCGGTCGTCCCCCCCACCCGAAAAATCGCGAAGGTCCCCGCCGCGAGTCTCGGCGCCTCGCGTTCGTCCCACCCCCCAGGAGGGCCATTGTCCGTCTCCGATCGGGATGCGCAGACCGCGTCCCGCCCCCTCCCCTCGCGGGTCGACGCCGTCATCGTCGGCGCCGGCTTCTCCGGCATGTACATGCTGCACCGGCTGCGCGAGATGAACCTGTCCGCGATCGTGTTCGAGGCCGGTGGCGACGTCGGCGGCACCTGGTACTGGAACCGCTATCCGGGCGCCCGGGTGGACGTGGAGAGCCTGGCGTATTCGTACTCGTTCTCGGCGGAGCTGGAACAGGAGTACGAGTGGCCGGAGCGTTATCCGGCCCAGTCGGAGATCCTCCGGTACGCGCGGCACGTGGCCGACCGGTTCGACCTGCGCCGGGACATCCGCTTCGACACGCGCGTGACCGCCGCGGCCTTCGACGAGGGCGGCAGGGCCTGGCGGGTGCGCACCGAGCACGGGGACGTCGTGACGGCCCGCTTCCTCGTCATGTCCACCGGATGCGTGTCGGTGCCGAAGCGGCCGGAGATCCCCGGCATCGGCCGGTTCGGCGGCCGTGCCTACCACACGGCGGACTGGCCGCACGAGGGGGTGGACTTCACCGGCCTGCGGGTGGGCGTCATCGGCACCGGGTCATCGGGCGTGGGGGTGATCCCGCTCATCGCGGAGCAGGCCGCCGATCTCACCGTCTTCCAGCGCACTCCCGCCTACAGCTTCCCCGCTCGCAACCGCACGCTGCGCCCGGAGGAGATCGCCGACATGAAGGCGAACTACCGGGCCTTCCGCAAGGAGCAGCGGGAGTCCCATTTCGGCATACCCGTCCCGATGCCGACGCGGTCCGCCCTGGAGGTCTCCCCGGAGGAACGCGAAGCCGCCTACGAACGGGCCTGGGAGGCCGGCGGCCTGATCACCCTGATGTACACCTACACGGACCTCTACACCTCCCGGGAGGCCAACGACACGGCGAAGCGGTTCGTCCACCACAAGATCCATCAGATCGTCGGGGATCCGCGTACGGCGGCCGACCTCTGTCCCGACTACCCCGTGGGAACCAAGCGCCCATGTCTCGACACGGGCTACTACGAGACGTACAACCGGGAGAACGTGCATCTGGTCAACCTGCGGCGCACGCCGATCGCGGAGATCACCGAGACGGGCGTGCGCACCTCGGACCGGGAGCACGCGCTCGACGTGATCGTGTACGCCACCGGGTTCGACGCGATCACCGGGGCGCTGACGAGCGTCGACATCCGGGGCAGGGGCGGGGTCTCGCTCAAGGAGAGCTGGCGCACGGGCCCGCGTGCCTACCTCGGGATCGCCTCGGCGGGCTTCCCGAACCTGTTCATGATCACCGGACCGGGGAGCCCGTCGGTCCTGTCGAACATGATGGTCTCGCTCGAACAGCATGTCGACTGGACGGCCGACGCGATCCGCCACCTCGAACGCAACGGCCTGACCACCATCGAGCCGACCCGGCAGGCCCAGGACGCCTGGGTGGACCACGTCGGCCTCGTCGCCGCCCACACCCTTTTCCCCGAGACGGACTCCTGGTACACCGGGGCCAACGTGCCGGGCAAGCCGCGGGTCTTCATGCCCTACGCCGCCGGCGTCGGCCAGTACCGCAAGAGGTGCGACGACGTCGCCGCCCGGGGTTACCAGGGCTTCACTCTCTCCGCCTGACGACGGCGGGAGACCTCGCCGTGCCGCCCAACGGCCCCAACGTGGAGGCGCCATCGCGGCGACGACCGCGATGACGCGCCTGGCGAGGGGGAAGGGCCAGGCGGGCCGTGGGCGGTGGCGCTGATGCCTGCGATGGGTGAGCACGCGGCGAAACGAGCCCCATCGCAAGCCCCGAAACTCTACTCTTATGTCGGGATATATAGCAATATTCGGCGGCGCTGACCGAGGCGTGTCTCAGCGGTCGGCGAGGTGCCAGGGCGCCCGGGGGCGGGTGGCGCGGCCCGTCGGCTCCACCCGCAGCGCATAGGTGGGGCGGTCGGCCTCCGGCAGCGGGCCGAGGTAGCTGTGGCCGGTCAGATGACACCAGGCCGGCAGGTCGATCGGCGCGGCCGGGTCGGTGGCGATCAGGTGGACGACGTCGCCCGGCGCCAGGCCGTCCACGAGGCTGCGCAGCTCGATCAGCAGTCGCACACAGCGCCGGTCGCCGCCGTCCAGGACGACCGGTCCGGCGGCCCGGCCGTCATTCGTCTCGTGACTCATGTGGCCACCGAAAGACCGGCGGGCCGCCGTTCCAGCATTCCGTCCTCCAAACGTCAGGGAAACAGTCTAGATCCGGGCACCTCCGCCCCTCGGCGACCGGGGAGCCGCGGAAGCCCGATCGAGGAGCGGACTCGGGCGGAATCAGAAATCGGAGTCGAAGCTGACCGTCCCGGTCACCCCCACCTGGTACGCCGACACGCGGCGCTCGAAGAAGTTCGTCAGCTCCTGGACGTCCTGCAGCTCCATGAAGGCGAACGGGTTCTTCGAGCCGTACAACGGGTCGATGCCGAGCTGGGCCAGCCGGCGGTCGGCGACGTGTTCCAGGTAGGCGCGCATGTCGGCGACGGACATGCCGGGCACGCCCCCGCCGAGCAGGTCTTCGGCGAACTGGGCCTCGCACTCCACCGCTTCGGCGAGCATCTCCCTGACCCGCGCGGCGAGTTCGTCGTCGAAAAGGTCCGGCTCCTCGCTCCGGACGACGTCCACCACGTCGAAGGCGAAGGCCATGTGCAGGGACTCGTCGCGGAAGACCCAGTTGGTGCCGGAGGCCAGCCCGTGCAGCAGCCCACGCGAGCGGAGGAAGTAGACGTAGGCGAACGCGCCGTAGAAGAACAGGCCCTCGATGCAGGCGGCGAAGCAGATCAGGTTGAGCAGGAAGGCGCGCCGGTCCTCCTTGGTCTCGAGCCGCTGGAGGTCGCCCAGCGAGTCGATCCAGCGGAAGCAGAACTCGGCCTTCCGGCGGATCGAGGGGATGTTCTCCACCGCGGCGAAGGCCTCGGACCGCTCCCGCTCGCCGGGCACGTACGTGTCGAGCAGGTTCAGGTAGAACTGGACGTGCACCGCCTCCTCGTAGAGCTGACGCGACAGGTACAGCCGCGCCTCCGGGGAGTTGATGTGCTGGTACAGGTTCAGCACCAGGTTGTTGGCCACGATCGTGTCGCCGGTGGCGAAGAAGGCGACCAGGCGGCCGACGAGGTGCCGTTCCGCCTCGGAGAGGCGGTCCAGATCCTTGAGGTCGGAGTGGAGATCGACCTCTTCGACGGTCCAGGTGTTCTTGATGGCGTCACGGAACCGGTCGAAGAACCGCGGATAGCGCATCGGGCGCAGGGTCAGGTTCATGCCGGGGTCGAGCAGCAGATGAGCGGTCACTGGCAGGCCTCGCAGTAGTCGGGATTCTCAAGAGAGCCGTCGCCCAGGGAGCAGACCCGGGCCTGCTCCGGTACGGGCTCCGGGGCGACGGGAACGGTCGCCTGCTGGATCCGCGTCGCCGGACGGGAGCGCAGGTAGTAGGTCGTCTTCAGGCCCGCCTTCCACGCGTAGAGGTACATGGAGGAGAGCTTGTCGATGGTGGGCGCGCTCATGAACAGGTTGAGCGACTGGCTCTGGTCGACGTACGGCGCCCGCGCGGCGGCCATGTCGATCAGCGCGCGCTGCGGCAGCTCCCACGCCGTGCGGAACAGGTGACGTACGTCGGCCGGCAGTTCGGCGATGCCCTGCACCGAGCCCTCGGCCCGCCTGATCGCGGTCCTGATCCGTTCGGTCCACAGCCCGCGTGCCTTCAGCTCGGCGACCAGGGCGTTGTTGATCTGGAGGAACTCGCCGCTGAGCGTCTCGCGCTTGAACAGGTTGGACACCTGCGGCTCGACGCACTCGTAGCAGCCGGCGATCGAGGCGATGGTCGCCGTCGGCGCGATCGCGACGAGCAGCGAGTTGCGCAGCCCGTGTGCGGCGATCTTCTCCCGGACCCGCGCCCACCGCTCGGGCAGTGCGCTCTCGACGTTCCACAGGTCGTGGTGGAGCCTGCCCCGCGCGGCCCACGTCTGGTCGTACGCCGGATGGGCGCCGTGGCGCTCGGCCAGATCGGCCGACGTCTCCAGGGCCGCCAGGTAGATCTCCTCGGCGATCCGGGTGGACAGCTCACCGGCCTCGGGCGAGTCGAAGGGCAGGCGCAGCGCGAAGAACACGTCCTGCAGGCCCATGACGCCGAGCCCGACCGGACGCCAGCGGGCATTGCCGGCGGCGGCCTGCTCGATGGGGTAGTAGTTGATGTCGATCACGCGGTCGAGGAACGTCACCGCCGTCCGGACCGTGGCGCGCAGCCGCGCCCAGTCCATGCCGCCGCGGTCCTCGGCGAGGTGGGCGGCGAGGTTGACCGAACCGAGGTTGCACACCGCGGTCTCGGCGTCGCTCGACACCTCGATGATCTCGGTGCAGAGGTTCGACAGGTGGACCACGTTTCCCGGCTCCGCGGCCTGGTTGCAGAACCGGTTCGAGGTGTCCTTGAAGGTCATCCAGCCGTTTCCGGTCTGCGCGAGCGTACGCATCATCTTGGCGTACAGGTCGCGGGCCCTGACCTGGCGGACGTGGCGGCCGGCTGCCTCGGCCGCGCGGTAGGCGGTCTCGAACGCCTCACCCCACAGGTCGGGCAGCTCTGGGACCTCGTCGGGGTCGAACAGCGACCACAGGTCGTCGCTTTCGACCCGGCGCATGAACTCGTCGGGGATCCAGTTGGCCAGGTTGAGGTTGTGCGTGCGCCGGGCGTCCTCGCCGGTGTTGTCGCGCAGTTCGAGGAACTCCTCGACGTCGGGGTGCCACGGCTCCAGGTAGACGCAGGCCGCACCCTTGCGCCGTCCGCCCTGGTTGACGGCGGCCACCGAAGCGTCGAGCGTGCGCAGCCACGGCACGATGCCGTTGGAGTGGCCGTTGGTGCCGCGGATCAGCGCGCCGCGCGACCGAACGCGTGACCAGGAGATGCCGATGCCGCCCGCGAACTTCGACAGGTGCGCCACCTGGGCGTAGCGCTCGTAGATGGAGCCCAGCTCGTCGCGCGGGGAGTCGACCAGATAGCACGACGACATCTGGGTGTGCCGGGTGCCGGAGTTGAACAGGGTCGGCGAGCTGGGCAGATAGGCCAGCGACGACATCAGGCGGTAGAGGTCGATCGCCTCGCCGGGCTTCCGCGCCAGGCCGCACGCCACCCGCAGCAGCCAATATTGCGGGGTCTCCACCGCCAGCCGGGTGAACGGGTGCCGCAGCAGGTAGCGGTCGTAAACGGTGCGCAGCCCGAAATACTCGAACCGCAGGTCGCCGCGTGGATCGACCGCGTCATCCAGCTCGCGGGCGTGTGCGGCCACGAACTCGGCGGTCGCGTCGCCGATCAGCCCCTCGGCGTGGCCGAGACGGACGGCCTGGCTGAATGACGCGATGCCCTGACCACCCACCTCCTCGCCGATGTAGGCGGCCAGCAGCCGCGCGGCCAGCCGCGAATACTGCGGCTCCTCGCCGATCATCTCGGCCGCCGTCTGGATCGACAGCCGGTCGAGTTCCGCGGTGGTCGCCCCGTCGTACAGACCGCTGATGGTCTTGGTCGCCACGCGCAGCGGGTCGACGTCGGCGAGATCACCCGCCCAGCGCTCGACCGCACGCACGATCCTGGTCACGTCGACGGGTTCCGACAGGCCGTCGCGCTTGCGTACGCGCATCTGGGTCTGCCGCGGCACGGGCTCGTCCACCGTTGCCGATTGAGTCGGCGGGTCCCCGGTGACCGTCATGGTCCTCTCCTCGCGAACTCGGTCCACATGACCGAGGTGCGCGCAGGAGACGCCCGGCGGAGACGCACAGCGGTCGCCGCCGGAGCCGTCGGTCGTCCCGCGCGACCTCGGAGCAGCCGCGCACGCATGGTCGTACGCGGCGCGCCGGCAGGTCTTCGGACTCGTGGGCGCGCTCGTAGCTCCTACTGACCGTCGCTTCCCAGACCGTGATGGCTCAGTGCGTATGACGGCGGTCGTTCCCACTCACCGCTGCGGGGCAGTCCCGGACTTCCACCGGGTTCCCTCTTGCCCCGGCCACTCTGGCTGAGCGGCCGGACCAGCGCAGGGACACCATATATGGGGTGGCGGCTCGATGTCACACCCAACATGTTGCGTCCTAATGAAACGGTGTCGATCCCGAACGCACCACGGCGCTCCCCCGGGCGCACCACGGCGCTCCCCCGGGCGTGCCACGGTGATCTGTCGCGGCGAGCGGACCGCCGGTACGGACCATCCGGCCACGGGGCTCATGCCCGCCCCTACCGGACGGGTCCGGGTGGGCGGCGGTGATCCTCGGGTTTACTCTGGTGGCGCAGTCGGTTCGCCTCCGCCCGCCAGGCGGGAGCGTCGTAAGAGGGAACCCGGTGCGGTCGTGCTCACCTCGGAGTGGGCAGGCCAATTCCGGGACTGCCCCGCAGCGGTGAGTGGGAACGACCGCCGTCAACGCACTGGGCCAGCACGGTCAGGGAAGCGACGGCCAGTAGATGTCCGGGCTCGGTGAGCCCGTGGCGTGCCCGCGAGTCCGAAGACCTGCCACTGCCCGCGTGCGACCGCGCGCGGTGATGTCGATGGCCTCGTGGGCGGGCCGGCGGCTTCGCGAGCGGTATGCGCGCGTTCGCCGGCGGGCGTTCCTTCACGTCTTCGCGGCCGGTCGGCGTCGTCCGTGACTCGCGAAGGAGAGTTTCATGGCTCACAGTTCCGCCGCCCCCACTCCGCTGGCGACCGTGTACGGCTACCCGCGCCAGGGGCGGGACCGCGAACTCAAGAAGGCGATCGAGGGCTACTGGGCGGGGCGTGTCGGCGCCGACGAGCTGCGCGCGACCGCCGCCGACCTGCGTCGTACGGCCTGGCGCGATCTCGCCGACGCCGGCATCGGCGAGGTGCCCTGCGGCGACTTCTCGCTGTACGACCATGTGCTGGACACCACGGTCATGGTGGGCGCGATTCCCGAACGGCACCGTGCCGCGTTCGAGGCAGACCCGCTCGACGGCTACTTCGCCATGGCCCGCGGCACCGGGGAGGTCACTCCGCTGGAGATGACCAAGTGGTTCGACACCAACTATCACTATCTGGTGCCCGAGCTCGAGCCGGACACCGTCTTCGCCGCCGATCCCGCCAAGCCCGTCGGGGAGTTCCGGGAGGCGCTCACCCTCGGGTACGACGCGCGGCCGGTCCTGGTGGGCCCGGTCACCTACCTCCTGCTCGCCAAGCCGGCCCCCGGCGTCGAGCCGGGCTTCGATCCCGTCACGCTGCTCGACCGGCTGCTGCCGGTCTACGCCGACGTGCTCGCGCGGCTGCGGGCCGCCG
The DNA here is from genome assembly GCA_001552515.1 of Sphaerimonospora mesophila NBRC 14179 = JCM 3151. Classification (GTDB taxonomy): domain Bacteria; phylum Actinomycetota; class Actinomycetes; order Streptosporangiales; family Streptosporangiaceae; genus Sphaerimonospora; species Sphaerimonospora mesophila. Next base: position 37,339 of record BCRI01000028.1, on the reverse strand, counting down.
GGGCCGAGTGGGTGCAGCTCGACGAGCCCGCCCTGGTCCAGGACCAGCCCCAGGCCGTCCTCGACGCGGTCGCCCGCGCCTACCGGGAGCTCGGCGCGCTGACCCACCGGCCGAAGCTCCTCGTGGCGAGCTACTTCGACCGGCTCGGCGCGGCCCTTCCCGTGCTGGCCGCCGCCCCCGTCGACGGCCTCGCGCTCGACTTCACCGGCCCGGCCGCGGCCAACCTCGACGGGCTGGCGCGGGTCGGCGGTCTGCCCGGCAGACGCCTGGTCGCGGGGGTCGTCGACGGCCGCAACGTCTGGATCAACGACCTGGAAAGGTCGCTGTCCACCCTCGCCACCCTGCTCGGCCTGGCCGGACGGGTGGACGTCGCCGCCTCCTGCTCGCTCCTGCACGTCCCGCTCGACGTCGCGGCCGAGGGCGAGATCGAGCCCGAGATCGCCGCCTGGCTCGCCTTCGCCCGGCAGAAGGCCGCCGAGGTCGCCACCCTCGCCCGGGGCCTGGCCCGCGGCACCCACGTCATCGCCGACGCCCTCGCCGACAACCGGGCCGCCCTGGCGGCCAGGAAGACCTCCGCGATCACCTGCGACCAGGTCGTACGGGCACGCGCGGCCGCGGTGACCGTACGGGAGACCAGGCGGGCTCAGCCGTACGCCGAGCGGGTCGCCGCCCAGCGCGCCCGCCTGGACCTGCCCGTGCTCCCGACGACCACGATCGGATCCTTCCCACAGACCGACGAGCTGCGGGCGGCCAGGGCCGACCTGCTGGCCGGACGCATCGACGACGCCGCCTACGACGAACGCATCGCCGCCGAGATCCGCGAGGTCATCGCCTTCCAGGAGAAGGCGGGCCTGGACGTCCTCGTCCACGGTGAGCCGGAACGCAACGACATGGTCCAGTACTTCGCCGAGCGGCTCACCGGCTATGTCGCCACCCGGCACGGCTGGGTCCAGTCGTACGGCACCCGCTACGTCCGGCCGCCGATCCTCGCCGGGGACGTCTCCCGGCCCGCGCCCATGACCGTGCGGTGGACCACCTATGCCCAGTCCCAGACGAGCCGGCCGGTCAAGGGGATGCTCACCGGGCCCGTCACCATGCTCGCCTGGTCGTTCGTACGGGACGACCAGCCGCTCGCCGACACCGCCCGGCAGGTCGCCCTCGCCCTGCGCGACGAGGTCGTCGATCTGGAGGCCGCCGGCGCCGCCGTCATCCAGGTCGACGAGCCGGCCCTGCGCGAGACGCTGCCGCTGCGTGCCGCCGCCCGGCCCGCCTACCTCGAATGGGCCGCCGAGGCGTTCCGCCTCACCACGGCGGGCGTACGGCCCGAGACCCAGATCCACACGCACATGTGCTACGCCGAATTCGGCGAGATCCTGGCCGCGATCGACGCCCTCGACGTCGACGTGATCAGCCTGGAGGCCGCCCGCTCGCACATGCGGGTGGCGCACGAGCTCGCCGAGGCGGGCTATCCCCGGCAGGTGGGGCCAGGGGTGTACGACATCCACTCTCCCCGCGTCCCGAGCGCGGAGGAGTTGGTGTCCCTCCTGCGTGAGGGGCTGGCGGCCATCCCCCTCGAACGTCTGTGGGCCAACCCCGACTGCGGGCTGAAGACCCGCGGCCGGCAGGAGGTGCACGACTCGCTGCGTAACCTGGTCGACGCCGCCCGGCGGATTCGGGCCGAGGCGACCTGACCAACTGTCGTCCGGCCGGCGCCTTTCCCTGGCGGCGTCGGCCGGACGAGCGGGGTGATCAGGCCGGGGCGGCCTCGGTCTCGGCGTCGCGGCCGCCCAACTCGGCCTCGACCGCCTCGACCGACTCGTTGGCCTTGTCGCGGCGGTACGCACGCACCGAGTAGGCGATGGCGGCGGCCCAGACGACGGCGATGGCGATGTAGGCGACGGACTGCACGCCGCCCGGGGCGTCGATCCAGTCGCTGCGCAGCAGGGTGCGTACGTTGGTCAGCACGATGATGCCGCCCACGGCAGAACCGAGGACGCGCGGCGGAATGTGGCGCACCAGCCAGGCCGCCAGCGGGGCCGCGATCACGCCGCCGAGCAGCAGCACGGCCACCCAGGAGAAGTCGATGTTCTCCGAGCCGATGCCGACGAAGAAACCGACGCTCGCGGCGATCGCGATCGCGAACTCGCTGGCGTCGATCGACCCGATCACCTTGCGCGGCGCCAACCGGCCGCTGGCCAGGATGGCCGGGGTGCCCACCGGGCCCCAGCCGCCGCCACCCGTGGCGTCGACGAAACCGGCCACCACGCCGAGCGGGGCCAGAAAGCGGGCGCGCAGCGGCTTGCCCAGGTTGCCGCGCGGCAGGCCGAGCACGGTGAAACGGACCAAGATGTAGGCGCCCAGTGCCAGCAGGATCAACGACATGACCGGGGCGGCGACCTCGGTGGACAGGCTGGACAGGAAGGTCGCGCCCGCGAACGCGCCGGCGGCGCCGGGGACGGCGATCTTGCCGACCACTTTCCAGTCGATGTTGCCGAAACGCCAGTGCGAGATGCCCGAGGCCAGGGTGGTGCCGATCTCGGCCAGGTGAACGGTGGCGGAGGCCGCCGCGGGGTTGGTGCCGATGGCGAGCAGCAGCGTCGTCGACGTCACGCCGTAGGCCATGCCCAGGCTGCCGTCGACGAGCTGGGCGGCGAAGCCGACCAGGCCGAGCAGGACGAGAGAGCGCACGATGCTCCTTTCCGATTTTCCCTACTTAATCAGTCGGGAAAATCGTGATTGCGCCATGGCGATCCGTCAAGTCACGATTCGAGCTCGGCCGCTCCGCCTCGGCTCCGGCTCGTACCCGGCTCCGGATCCGGAGTCGGCTCGGACTTCGGCTCGGACTTCGGCTCGGGCGAAACGGGGGCGGCGTCGATCGCCGTGGATGTGCCGTCTGCCACGTGGGCTGTCTGGGATTACGGGTAGGGGGGTGTGGATGCCCGGTGAGCTGAAGGAGGGGGACGCGGTGAGTCAGCACACACCGGAACACGGTCCGCATTCGCGGTTCGAGGACGAGGGCATTCCCGACCTCCAGGACGGGACCCCGCAGCAGCAGTGGGCGGTCGATCCCCAGGAGGCGCCACTGCCCGCGGATCACCCGACCGCCGCGGACGACTATGGCACCACGGTCGACGAGATGATCCAGGGAGAGCCGCTTGACGGCCGGTTGAGCAGGGAGATGCCGGAGGAACAGCCGGTCTACGGCACGGACGGACCACCCGTCGTCCATCAGGAGCGTCCGCGCACCGGACAGGCGATCACCGAGGACGGCGGGCTCGGTGTCGGCTCCGACCTGGACACCGACTACGAGCAGGACAGCGGGGTGCCGGCCGGTTGGGAGGCACAGCCGGAGGAGCCGTCCGGCGCGGTCTGGGACGCGCCACGCCCTGCCGGCCGTCTCGTCGCTCCGGACGAGGGTGCCCACGGCGACGACGAGGCGGAAGAGACGGCCGTGGAGGTCGGCCCCGACGCGGGAGGTTACAGCGCCGAGGAGGCCGCCATGCGAGTCGAGCCCGAATGACCAACTCGACGGAGGACGAGCGATGCCCAGGGAAGAGGACGAAGGTACGAAGTTCGACAGCGATCTGCACAACATGGGCGGCGACATCGGCCCCGGGTCGATCCGCGGCGCCAACCGTGCCCCGAGGGGCAAGCCCGACGACACCGCCGAGCCCGCGAGCGGCTACGCCGAGCCGATGGGCTACGTCACCGGCCGCGACGACGAGTGGGGCGTGACCGCCGGGTCCGGCGAGAAATCGGTGGCGGCCCGCACCGACGAGGTCCCGGATCACCTGGAGACCGCCGGGCCCAGCCCGCATCCGATGCCGCCGGACGCCATCGAGGAGCAGGGCCATGGCGGCCGTCCCGGCTTCCGGGTGCAGGGGCCGGTGGACGAGGCCGAGCATGGTGTCGTCGAGGACGAGACGCCGCGCGGTGCCATGCCGTACCGGGTCGGAGAAGGCGGGCACGTCAGCGGCGACCTGGAATGGGCCGAGCCGGGAGAGGACGACCCCGACGTCGGCTCGGGCCGTACGGACGCCGACGACGGCGGCTATCTGCCCGGCGAAGGCACCGGACGCCCCTACTGATGCGGCCCGCGCGACCACGAGAAATCGGTACGGACGGATCTCGGGTGTCGGCCTCGACCGCCGTGCGGAGAGGCCGGCACCCGCGTCAGGCGACGTTTTGTGACGAGGATCAATATCTCGGTAAAGCGAGTTCGCTGCCGGGCCGGTGGCGGCCGATTTCCGGAGCAGAGCGGATGTAATTTCCAGGGGCGGAACCGGACCGCTGAACGGTACGGAAGATTCCCGCCGGGACAGGGAAGGGGACCATCCGCATGACCGAGACCATCGCCGGCATCGTCATCCCGGATTCGGCGCTCGCCAGGGAGGCGACGGAACTGGTCCGGGACACCGCGACCCCGCTGCTGTACCACCACTCCCGCCGCGTCTACCTCTTCGGCTCGCTGCGAGGTCTCCGGCTCGGTCTGCATGCCGACCCCGAGTTGCTCTACGTGGGCGCGATGTTCCACGATCTCGGGCTCACCGAGACCTACCGGCGTACCGACCAGCGCTTCGAGCTCGACGGCGCCGATGAGGCTCGCCGCTTCCTCACATCACACGGGGTGCCGGAGGCCGACGTCCGCAAGGTGTGGGAGGCGATCGCCCTGCACACCACGCCCGAGATTCCGTACCGCCTGGAACCCGAGGTGGCCCTCGTGACCGCCGGTGTGGAGACGGACGTCCTCGGCATCGGCTACGCAGACCTGGACACCGGGCAGATCATGGCGGTCACCGCCGCGCACCCCCGGCCGGACTTCAAGCGCCAGATCCTGCTCGCGTTCAAAGAGGGGTTCGAGGAACGGCCGGACACCACGTTCGGCACGGTCAATGCCGACGTGCTGGAACACTTCGTGCCCGGATTCCGCCGCATCGACTTCGTCGACGTGATCCAGAACTCCGACTGGCCCGAGTAGGGCGATCACTGATCGCGAATCGCGGGCGGCCTCGCGAAGAGAGCCCTACCGATCGGACGCCGGTCAGTCCGTCGTCCAATGCCGGAGCTTGTCGGGGTTGAGAATCGCCCAGATGTGCTTGATCTTGTCGCCGGTGACGTCGAACGCCAGCACCGACACGGTGACGCCGTCCTGTCGAGCGACCAGGCCGGGCTGACCGTTGACCGTACACTCCACGATCGTCAAGTCGCGCACCGCGCCCGCCCGATCCGCGAAGAAGCGCGCGACCCGCTCGGCGCCCTCGACCGGACGGAGCTCGGCCCTGGCGAGTCCGCCGCCATCGCCGGTCGCCGTGGCGTCGGAGTCGAGAAGTCCGATGAGGGCGTCGATGTCCTTGGCCGCCCAGGCCCGCTTGAAGTCCCTGACGATGCCGGCGTGCCGGTCCGCCGGGGTCGCGGGAGGCCGCGACGCGCGAACCCGGCGGCGGGCCGAGGAGGCCAGCTGACGGCAGGCCGCCGGGGTACGGCCGACGATCTCGGCCACCTCGGCGAAGGGGTAGCGGAAGACGTCGTGCAGGACGAAGGCGACGCGCTCGGCCGGGGTCATCGATTCGAGCACGACGAGGAAGGCCATGCTGACGGACTCGTCGAGCGTGACCCGGTCGGCCGGGTCGTCGTCCGCCGGCTCGGGCAGCGGCTCGGGAATCCACGCGCCCACGTACCTCTCGCGCCGGGCCCGGGCCGAGCCGAGCAGGTCGAGGCAGATGCGACCGGCGACCGTCGTCAGCCAGGCGCCTGGGGATGCGATGGCCTCCTGCTGCCGCCGGGACAGGGCGCACCAGCGGGCGTACGTCTCCTGCACGACATCCTCGGCATCGGTCAGGGAGCCGAGCAGCCGGTAGGCGAGATTGATCAGGTGACGTCGCTCGCTCATGATCACGTTCAGGTCCGGATCGGTCCTGCCGTCCACCGGCCCGGATGGGTTGGTCCCGGATGGGTTGGTCATGGTGTTGCCGACTCCCTCGGTCGCGTCGCCCTCACCCATTCGACGGGACACCCCGCCGAACTGTCAGGTCGGGCCCCGCCTCACATCTCGCGGGGTCATGTCGTCGTACGGATGAACCGATCCGACGAGGAAGGAAACCGATCATGCGACCCGTGAACGTGGCGATCATTTACTACAGTGCCACCGGCACCGTGCACGCCCTGGCCCTGGCCGCCGCCGAGGGGGCGGAGAAGGCCGGTGCCCACGTGCGACTGCGGAAGGTCGCAGAACTGGCCCCGCCGGAGGCGATCAGCGCCAATCCGGCCTGGGCCCGGCACATCCGGGACACCGCCGACATCGCCGAGGTCGACCTCGACGACCTCGCCTGGGCCGATGCCGTGCTCTTCGGCACCCCCAGCCGCTTCGGCAACCCCGCGAGCCAGCTCAGGGCGTTCATCGACACCACCGGCCCGCTGTGGTTCCGAGGCGAGCTCGCGGACAAGGTCTACTCGGCTTTCACCGCCTCCAACACCGCCCACGGCGGACAGGAGTCCACCCTCCTGGCACTGGGAAACACGTTCTACCACTGGGGCGGCGTCATCGTGCCCCCGGGCTACACCGATCCCGTCCAGTTCCAGTCGGGCAATCCCTACGGCACCTCCCACGTGGTCGGCGATGGCCCGCCCGGCGAGGTGTCCCTGCAGGCCGCCCGCCACCAGGCCCGCCGCGTCGTCGACACCGCCGCCTCGCTCAGGGCCGGCCGTATCGGCTGATCCCGTACCGCACACGTGGCGGCGTCGGCGGCCAGGACGGCCGGCAGCGCGCGGGCGATCACCGGCCGGCGCGGGTTCGTTTGCGGCGGTCACCAGATGACGGGCAGGGCGGTCAGCCCGCCGGTCAGTACGTTCGGGTCGAAGGTCAGCTCGTCGATCGGGCATCCCGGCTTCAGGGTAGGGAAGCGGGCGGCCAGCTGGGAGAAGACCACCCGGAGCTCGAGGCGCGCCAGCGGTGCTCCGATGCAGTAGCGGGCGCCGTGGCCGAAGCTCAGGTGCGGTACGGCGGGGCGGCCGATGTCGAAGCGGTCCGGGTCGGTGAAGACGGACGCGTCGTGGTTGGCCGCGCCGTTGTCCAACAGCACCAGATCCCCGGCGCGCACCCGCACTCCGGCGATGTCCAGGTCCGTACGGGCATAGCGGGGGATCCCGCCCCCGCCCAGGCCGGGCGCACGCAAGATCTCCTCCACCGCCGCGTCGATCCGGGACGGTGCGTCGACCAGGGCCTGCCACTGGCCCGGGGTGGCCAGCAGCCACAATGCTCCCTCGCCGATCGCGGTGACCGTGGTCTCGTGCCCGGCGAACAGCAGGAGCATCCCCATCATGGCGGCCTCGTCGTCGCCGACCCCGTCGGTGGCGGCCAGCCGAGAGATCACGTCGGCGTCCGCCTCGCCCTCGGCCCGCTTGCGCGCCACCAGGTGCCGGCCGTAGCCGAACAGCTCGGCCAGGCCCTGCTCGGAGCGGGAACGGTCGGTGATGTCACCGGCCGCCTGAGTCCATTCCCGGAACCGGGCGCGCTCCTCGTACGGGACGCCGAGCAGCTCGCAGATCACCGCGATGGGCAGCGGCAGTGCCAGCGCGGCGTGCAGGTCGGCGGGCGGACCGGCGGCGGCCATCTCGTCCAGGAGATCGGAGGTGAGCGCCTCGACGCGGCCGCGCATCGCACGCATCCGCTTGGGCGAGAAGTGCGGCTGCAGCAGCGCGCGCATCCGCCGGTGGTCGGCCTGCTCGGTGTCGAAGTCGCCCAGCGGGCCGCCGAACAGCGCCGACTCCCCGGTGCGGGAGGCCTTGTCCGGCTCTCGGTGGGCCCGGCCGAGGCGGTCGTCGTCCAGCAGCCGGCGCACCTCCTCGTACCCGGTCACCTGCCAGCCGGGGGCACCGACAGCGGTGCGGATGGCGTGGATCGGGCCGCGTGCCTGCAGCTCGCGCAGCAACGGGGCGGGTCGCATGGGATGGGTCTGCTCGTACGGCAGCCGAACGGGGACGGACATGACTCCCCCTCTAGGTAGACGCCGATTTATACACTTCGATGTTTACTAAAACACATATATACTTTGGCGTCTACAAGTGGAGGTGGGATGAGCGATCGCGAAGCCGAGGGCACCGGTCCTGCGACCGTCCCGGCCCCGCCGGTGCGGCGGCTGCGCCGAGCGGAACGACGCGAGCAGATCCTGGACGCCGCCACCCGCGCCTTCGCCCGCGCCGGCTACGCCGCCACCGGCCTGGACGACATCGCCGCCGAGGCCGAGCTGACCCGGGCGATGCTCTATCGGCACTTCGATTCCAAGGCCGATCTGTACCGGGCGGTGCTCGATCGGGCCTGCGTACGGGTGGCCGAGGAGGTCGGTGCCGACGACTTCGGCGACGACGCCATCCCGGCGCTGCTGCGTGCGGCGGCCGCCGACCCGGACGGCTTCCGGCTGCTGTTCCGCCACGCCTCCCGTGAGCCGGACTTCCGCGAGTTGATCGACTCCTTCGCCGCCGCCTCACGCGAGGTCGCCCACCGCAACCTCGCCCGCCACATCCCGGCGGGCCCCTGGCTGGACTGGGCCGCCGATCTGATCCCCACCATCACCCTGGAGGCCGTCATCGCCTGGCTGGACGCCGGTCGGCCCGATCCCGGCCAGGCGGCCGAGCGCATCGGCCAGATCGTGCACGGCGTCATGGCGGCGGCGCGGCCCACCGGCTGACCCGCGGCCGACCGTCACCGCCCCTGCGCGCACCGCTTCGCCGGCGGATGCACGGCCACGGAACCTGACCGATCAGCTGTGGAAAGGCGGGTTCCACGGGTTCCCCAGGTGATCCGGTGACCGGTTCCACGATGACCCTGTGACCGAACGGGCCGATCGACGTGCGACAGCGGGCCTTTCGCCCCTGTCCGAGAAGGTCCAACGGGAGAAGCCTCGGATCGAGGAGCTTCGACCATGGAGGTGCGCCATGTCCTGTCCCGTTGCCACTGAACTTGGCATCCGCAGGCTGCTCACCGCCGCGGGCCAGGCGCCTTCGGTGCTCAACACCCAGCCATGGCGCTTCCGGATCGTCCGGGGAGAATACGCCGAGCTGTACGGCGACCGGGACCGCACGCTGTCGGTCAGCGACCCGCGTGGCCGTTCGCTGCACGTGAGCTGCGGGGCCGCGCTGTTCAATGTGCGGCTCGCGGCGCGGGTCGCCGGTCATCGGCCACTGGTGTGGCTGCTTCCGGATCCGGAGGGGCGGCACGACCTGCTGGCGGCCGTGCGCATGGTCGAGCTGGGGCCGCCCACGGCCGCCGAGCGCGACCTGTACGAACAGATCGGCCGCCGGCGCACGAACCGGCAGCCCTTCGACCGGCGGCATGTCCCCGACCAGGTGATGTCCGAGCTGCGCACGGCCGCCGCGAGCGAGGGCGCCCGGCTGGTGCCGCTCGGCCGCGGCGCCACGGCTGAGCTGTTGGACTACGTCACGATCGCCGAGGACGGCCTGCTGGCGGACCACGATTACCTCGCCGAGCTCGCCGCCTGGACGATGCGGGGCGCGTACGCCGATGGGATTCCCGCCTACGCCTTCGGCCCGCGTTCCGCGGACGACCCTTCCCCCGTACGGGACCTCGGCGCGGCGCACCCGGGGCGGCCGTCCGCCTGTTTCGAGTCGCACCCCCGGCTCGCGGTGCTGACGACGCCCGGTGACAGGCGGGTGGACTGGCTACGTGCCGGGCAGGCCCTCCAGCGGATGCTGCTCGTCGCGACCGCGCACGGCGTGTCGGCGTCGTTCCTCAACCAGCCGCTGGATCTGCGCGACATGCGGCGCCGCAGGGATCCGTACCACCGGCGCGGCCACGCTCAAATGATCATCAGGTTCGGGTACGGCCCGGCCGTCGCCCGCGCGCCCCGTCGCCCGCCGGCCGAGCTGATGACCTCATTTTGACCGAGGGCGCGTAGATCACCTTTCACCAACGAGGGTGCGAGGGACCGGGCTTCCCGCAGATGTCTCGGTGAGATCGCATCTTGACTCCATATCGATATGCATAGCAGACTGCCGTTATCCTACACATAACTGCGGAGGTCTGCGGTGAAGATCGCTCTAGTAGGCGGGACGCTGGTCGACGGTCGCGGCGGAGCGCCCGTACCGGCGTCGACGGTGGTCGTCGACGGCACACGGATCGTCGGAGCGGGGGCGGACATCACCCCCGATCCGGACGCGACGGTGATCGACGTGAGCGGCAAGACCGTGATGCCGGGGCTGATCGACAGCCATGTGCATTTCGCCGGTTGGGCGCAGCGGCTCGCGAGCCTGCCCAACATCCGCCTCATGTACCTGGCCGCGCGCAGCGTGTACGCGATGCGGCGGACCCTGGAGCTCGGCGTCACCACCGCTCGGGACCTCGGCGGCCTCGAGGCCGGTTTCGTCGAGGCGGCCGACGCCGGGGTGCTCACCGCGCCGCGGCTGCAGACCTGTGTGTCGATCATTCATCCGCGCAACGGGGTGCTGGACAACATCCCGAGCCACGGCGGCCTCACCACCCGGCGCGGTCTCAACCAGATGATCCCGGGCGCGCCTGTGCCGTACTGCGACGGGCCCTGGGAGGCACGCGGCAAGGTACGCGAGGTGCTCAGCTGCGGCGCTCAGGTCATCAAGATCGCCACCAGCAGCCAGAGCGTCAAGGACGAGGTGCAGTGGGAGCTGCCCACCTTCACCGAGGCCGAGGTGGCCGCGATCGTGTCGGAGTCCCACGCGGCCGGGGTGAAGGTGACGAGTCACGCGATCGGCAGCCAGGGCGCCATGACCGCCGTGAAGGCCGGGGTGGACGGCATCGAACACGGCTGGGGGATCGATGACGAGGTCCTGGAAGCGATGGCAGAGCGGGGAACGTGGCTGATCCCCACCTTCTTCATCGCCGACTACCATCGCCGGTTCGATCCCACGGTGGCGGAACGCGAGCAGGCGGACCGGCTGCTCCATGGGGCGCTCGACACGGTGGCGAGAGCGCGTGCGATGGGGATTCGCATCGCGATGGGCAGCGACGCCGGCGAGCACGCCATCGGCGGATCCATCGAGGAGCTGTCCTGGATGGTCGAGGCGGGCATGACCCCGACGGAAGTGATCACCGCGGCGACGAGCGGCGCCGCCGAGTGGCTGGGCGTCGCCGACCACGTCGGCACGCTGGAGGTGGGCAAGGAGGCCGATCTGCTGGTCGTGGACGGTGACCCGACCGCCGACATCACGGTCATGCGCCGGCCGCTGCCGCTGGTGATGAAGAGGGGAGAGGCGGTCTACGGCGCGCTCGCGCCGAGCCTGTCGGAGTGGGAGCCGATCATCCAGCGCTCGTCGTACCAGGCGGCGTGGGCGGGGCCGGACGCGTGATGACGTCCTTCGGTGCCCGGCTACGGCAACTCGCCTCGGCCCACCCGGACAGCGTGGCCATCACGCTCGTCTCCCCCGACGGTGCGGAGGAGCACGTCACCTGGGCCGAGCTGGACAGCGGGGTCGACGCGGCGGCCGCGGGCCTGGCCGCACGCGGTCTGACGGCCGACTCCCTCCTGATCGTCGCGCTACCCTCCGGCAGGGCGCATTTCCACGCCGTGCTCGCGGGCTGGCGGCTCGGCGCCTGCGTACTGCCGATCAGTCACCGGCTGCCGGGGCCCGAGCGCGATCAGATCCTCGATCTGGCACGGACCTGGCGGCGCACGCTCGTCGTCACCGGCGAACCGCTGCCGCGACGCGATCACGTCACGGTCCGGACGATGTACGGCGAGGCCGGCGGGCCCGCGCCGGCCGATGTGGTGCCCCACCCGGGGAAGGCGATCTGCTCCGGTGGCTCCACGGGCCGACCGAAGATCATCGTTGATCCGCAGCCCTGGGCCCGTACAGCGGGCGACCTGGGGGTGCTGGGCCATCAGGGGGTGGCGTCCGGGCAGACCCAGCTCGTCACCGGGCAGCTGTACCACAACATCGCGTTCACCCTCAGCCACGTGGGGCTGTTCGAACGCCACCACCTGGTGGTGATGACCAAGTTCGACGCCGCGCTCGCCGTCGACCTGATCGAGCGGCACCGGATCACGTTCGCGGGCTTCGTCCCGACGATGATGCAGCGCATCGCGCGGCTGCCCGGCATCGCGGAGCGTGACTTCTCCAGCTTCGAGGCGCTCTACCACAGCGGGGCCCCGATGCCCGACTGGGTGAAGCGGACCTGGCTCGATCTGGTCCCGCCGGAACGGCAGTTCGACGTGTACGGCACCGCGGAAGCGGTGGGGCGCTGCCTCATCCGGGGCGACGAGTGGCCGGCCAGACCCGGCAGCGTCGGGCGGCCCCACTTCACCGAGCTCCGAATACTCGACGACGACGGCGTCGAGGTCCCACCCGGCACGGTCGGCGGCATCTACATGCGGCGGACGGACGTCCAGGGCCCCACGTTCCACTACGTGGGCGCGCCCGCCCCGCCGGCCACTCCCGACGGCCTGGTCACCATGGGTGATCTGGGGTGGATGGACGAGCAGGGATACCTGTACCTCGCCGATCGGCGGCTCGACATGATCGTCACCGGAGGCGCCAACGTCTATCCGGCCGAGGTCGAGTCCGCCATCTCCAGTCACCCGGCCGTACGGGACGTCGCCGTCGTCGGACTGACCGACGAGGAATGGGGAAAGCGGGTGCACGCGGTCGTGGAGCTGGTACCGGGACACGATCCCGAGCGGGCCCCGGCCGAGCTCGACGCGCATCTGCGGGCCCGCCTCGCCTCCTACAAGATCCCCAAGAGCTACGAGTTTCTGGCCAGGATGCCCCGCGACGAGTCGGGCAAGATACGCCGGCAGGCGCTGGTCCACGAGCGCGAGAAGGCTCCTCATGCGTAGCCGCCCATGGGACGTGTACGTCACCGGAGTCGCCGAGACGCCGTTGGGCGAGGTCACCGGCCAAACGGAGCTGTCCATGGTGGCGCTCGCCGCCCGTGAGGCCCTGGCCGAGGCCGGGCTCGGCCTGAAAGACGTGGACGGACTCTTCGTCAACTACCTGGGTGAGCAGGGATCCGTGCAGGTCGGGGAGTATCTCGGTATCCAGCCCCGGTACGCCGACTCCACCGACCTGGGCGGCGCCGCCTTCGCCGCGTTCGTCCACCACGCCATGCTCGCGGTCGCGGCGGGCCGCTGCGAAGTGGCGCTGGTCGCCTACGCGTCCCGCCAGCGCAGCCGCAGGGTCCGGCGCCTCGGCGAGACGCCGGACCCCTACACCCTCATCGGCCAGTTCCAGGCCCCGCACGGGCTGCCCCGGCCGATCGGCCACTACGCGCTGATCGCGGCCAGGCACATGCACGTGTACGGCACCCGCCCCGAGCACCTGGCCGAGGTCGCGGTCGCCGCTCGCCGCTGGGCGCGGCTCAACCCCAAGGCATGGGTCCGCACGCCGCTGTCCGTCGACGACGTGCTCACCTCACGGATGATCTCCACGCCGCTGCACCGGCTGGACTGCTGCCTGGTCACCGACGGCGGCGGCGCGCTCGTCATCACCGGCCGTGCGGTCGCCTCCGGCGCGGCCAAGCGGCCGGTGCGCGTCCTCGGCGCCGGGGAGAGCCACACCCACTGGCAGATCTCGCAGATGCCGGATCTCACCGTCTCGGCCGGTGCCGTCTCCGGCCGGGAGGCGTTCGCGATGGCCGGAATCGGCCCGGACGACGTGGACTTCACCGAGCCCTACGACTCCTTCACGATCACTCCCCTGCTCGCCTTCGAGGACCTCGGCTTCTGCGGCAGGGGCGAGGGCGGGGAGTTCGTCTCCGGGGGTCGGCTGGGGCCGGGCGGTGAGCTGCCGAGCATGACGTCGGGCGGCGGGCTGTCGTACAACCACCCGGGCGCCCTGGGCGTACAACTGCTGGTCGAGGCGGTCCGCCAGATCCGCGGCGAGGCGGGCGAACGCCAGGTGCCGCGCCACCGCGTCGGCCTGGTCCACGCCGTCGGCGGCTGCTACTCGGCGGCTTCCACCGTGATACTGGCTCAAGACTGAGGGACGACGGATGGACCACGATCCGCTGACCACCTGGTTCTGGCAGGGCGCCGCCGAGGGCGTCCTGCTGGTGCAGCGCTGCGAGGAGTGCGGGCACCACCAGTTCTACCCCCGGCCGTTCTGCCTGCGATGCGAGTCCGACCGGGTGGTGCCGATCGAGGCTTCGGGTGCCGGCACCCTCTACTCGTTCACCGTCGTGCACGTGAGCACGGGTCTCGACGTCCCGCCGCCGTACGCCGTGGGCCTGGTCACCCTGGACGAGGGCCCCCGGCTGCTCGCCCGGCTGGTCGGCCTGGATCACACGATCGGCGACCGGGTCACCGTGCGGTGGCGGGACGGGAACCCTCATCCGGTGTTCGGTCCGGCTGCCCGCCCAGCTTCGCGGTGATGCGCGCTGCGGTCTCCAGCATGATGCCGGGAAGATCGCCCGACAGGCGTGGTCTCACCCGATAGGAGGGCCCGACCAGGCCCAACGCGGCGACGATCTTGCCGGTGTGGTTCCAGATCGGCACACCGATGGCGTCGGCGCCGATCACGTGTTCCTCCTGTACGGTCGCGTAGCCGCGCTGTCTGATCTCCTCGACGGCGCGGCGCAGCTCGTCCGGCGTCAGCGTGTGCTCGGTGAACCGCTCGACGGGCTGCTGCGTGAGGTAGGCCTCCCTGTCCTCCGGGCTGAGAAACGCGAGCAGCACCTTGGACGCGCCGCCGGCGTGAAGAGGTAACACCACACCCGGTTCGAGGACTCCCCGGATCAGTTCCGGGCTTTCGATCACGTCGAGGCACAGTGCCCTGGTCTTGCCCTGTGCGACGAGAAGGTAGCTGGTCTCGCCGGTCCGCGCGCACAGCGCTTCGAGCTCCGGCCCGGCCGCCGCCTTCACCAGGTCGTGTCCCTGTGTGGCGGTCGATGCGAGCTCGAAGATGCGCAGGCCCAGGGTGTAGCCGTCCTCGACGCGAAGAACGAAGCCCTTGTCCTCCATCGTGCGCAGCAGGCGGAAAACCTGGTTCTTGGTCATGCCGAGGCGCCGGGAGAGCTCGGCCATGCCGAACGTGTGCGGTGGTGCCTCGAACGCCCCCAGTAGGTCCAGCGCACTGGCGACCGCCTCGACCGTGTAGACCGTGCGTGGTCGCGCCGTTTCCGATGCCATGAACGTGCCCTTCCGGGTCTGTCTGAACGTTTCTGCGGTAAGGCCGTGATGCCCGGACCAGCCGTCGGCCGCCCGGGCATCACGGCGAGGAGTCGCTACTTGACGGCGTCCGTCTGGCGGATGTCGACGACATCGCCCACAGGCTGCCATTGCTCCCCGTCGAACTGTGAAATCTGATACTGGAAAACGAGCCGTCCCCCGGCACCGCCATTGAGACGAACGCCCGGTAGCAGCGTATCCAGTTCAAGATCCGATGTGCTGTCGATCGCCTCCAGGAGGGCGGCACGCGTGGGGCTGTTCATCCGCTTCAGCGCGTCGGCGAACGCCTGACCGGCGGCGTACCCGGACAGCGCCTTGTCGTCGGCGGGTTTGACGTCCGAAGCGTACTTGGCGATGACCTCGCGGTAGCGCGTGATGCCCGGGTCGTTCGCCCATCGGGCGTCCGCCGGATCCTTGGCCCACTGGGTGGAGTAGAAGCCCTTCACGTTGTCCAGCCCGGCCGGTTCGAGGATGGCGGTGCGTGAGCTGTTGAGCGCCTCGACGAACCACACCGGACTCCAGCCGATCTGCTTGAGATACTTCGGCGCGGACACGCCCTGCAGGCCGGCGAGGTTGCTGATGACCGCCGTCACACCGGAGTTCTTCAGCTCCAGCAGTTGCGCGCTGACGTCCGGGTTCGCCACGTCGTAGCTGACGACCTTCGCCAACTGGCCCGCACGGCCGGGGCCGAGTGCCTTCTTGATGCCCGTGACGTAGTCCGAGGTGAGCTCGTTGTTCAGCGCGATCACGCCGATCTTCGCCCCGGGCTCCTTCTCCAGGATGAACCGGGTCGCCAGGAATCCCTCGTAGGCGATGTCGTCCCACCAGGCGCGCGACGTGGCGTAGCCGGTGGAGAAGGCGCTCACCGCGGTGCCCACGAAGATCTGCGGGACCTTCGCCCGGTTGAGGTAGTCGCGGACGTTGTTCTGCGGCACGCCGATGCCGCTCACCGCGAAGACCTTGTCCTGCTCGACCGCGCGGCGGACGTTGGCCAGCGTCTTCGCCGGGTCGTAGGCGTCGTCGTAGATCGTGAAGGTGACCTTGCGCCCGTTGATCCCGCCGGCGTCGTTGAGCGCGTCGAAGTAGGCCTTCATGCCCTGGCCGTAGGACCGGCTGGCCGCGAGCGGCCCTGTCTCCGGCCCGCTGAAGGCGACCTTTATCTCGGTGTCGCTGATCCCGGGGTCGGGGTAGCGCTCGGGGTCGCTCTGACCGCCGCCGCGCCCGGCCGATCCGCAGGCCGTCAACAGGCACAGCACTGCGGCGATGGCGACCATTCTCGGGGGTGTTCTCATGGTCTTCCTCATTTCCTTACATGTGCGGGCGGCAGGCTCTGTTGCGGTGCGGC
Organism: Sphaerimonospora mesophila NBRC 14179 = JCM 3151; assembly: GCA_001552515.1. Lineage (GTDB taxonomy): Bacteria > Actinomycetota > Actinomycetes > Streptosporangiales > Streptosporangiaceae > Sphaerimonospora > Sphaerimonospora mesophila. Next base: position 20,845 of record BCRI01000028.1, on the reverse strand, counting down.
GTCATCGCCGGGGCCGGATGCCGGCCGGGCCTCGGCGGCGTTCTGATCGACAGTGGAATCGGCGGCGGGGCCGGCGGATCGGGTACGGCGCCACCGGCGGATCAGCGGCTTCACGGCGTCGGGAAGGCTCGCGAGCCCGTCCGGCCGCAGGTAGAGAACGAGCAGGACGGCGGCGGCGAACGCGTACTGCGGAAGACTGCGGGGCAGCGTCGCGGTGACCGCGGGCACGAAGCTGATCAGCGCGCCGCCGAGCAGCGCGCCCACCGGTGAGGCGACGCCGCCCACGACCGCGCCCACCAGCAGGTTCGCCGACAGGTTGAAGGTGAAGGCGTCCGGCGAGATGGCGCCGGCCACCAGCGCGAAGAGTCCGCCGGCGAGGGCGGCGTAGGCGGCGCTGAGCACGAAGACGACGATGCGCTCGCGGCCCACGCTCACCCCCATCGCGGCCGCGAGCGGCTCGCTGCGTCTGATCGCCTGCAGGGCCCGGCCCCGCGCTGAGTGCTTGAGGTTCTGCAGCACCAGCACGGCGATCAGCCCGATGACGACGGTGACCAGGTAGAACCACTGGCTGATGGTGAGCGCGCCGACGGGCGAGTCGACCGGCGGCAGGCTGTATCCGCTGGCGCCGCCCGTCAGACCGGAGAAGCGCATGAGCAGCGGCGGGAAGACCAGCGACAGCGCGAGCGTGACCAGGCCCAGGTATATGCCGCGCAGCCGGAGCGAGGGTATGCCGAGTGCCAGGCCGACGAGCGCGCCGAGCGCGGTGGACACGCACAGCGCGAGCGGGTAGGGCAGGCCGAGGCGGTCCATCGTGATGGCGCAGCCGTACGCGCCGATGCCGAAGATCGCGCCGTGGCCGATCGAGATGGTGCCGGTGAGCCCCGTGAGCAGCACCAGCCCGAGGATGGCGATGCCGTAGATCAGGACGATCGTGACGTGGAAGACGTAGAAGTCGGAGTAGAGGAAGGGGAACGCGCCTGCGACGAGGAGACCCCCGGCTCCCGCGAGGTACGTCAGCGGACTACGTCGCTTGCCCATGTCAGACCCTCCCCGAGGTCGCTCGGCCGAACAGACCGGATGGCCGCACCAGAAGGACGGCGAGGATGAGCACGAACGGCACGACAACGTTGAGATCGCTGCCGATGGCCGGGATGTAGGCGGCGGAGAGCGTCTGGGCCAGTCCGAGCACGAGCCCGCCGACAACGGAGCCGGCCATGCTGGTGAGACCCCCCAGGGTCACGGCGGCGAACGCGTACAGCATCGCGTTGAAGAAGATCGTGGTGTCGAGCCCCAGCATCGGGGCGGCGAGCATCCCCACGATCGCGCCCATCGCGGCGGCGAGACCCCACCCGATGAGGAGCATCCGGCTCACCGACACACCCAGCAGGCGGGCGGATTCCGGGTTCTCGGTGGCCGCACGCATGCGAAGGCCCACGGTGGTGTACCGGAAAAGGGCCGCCATCAGGACGAGCGATCCGCCGAGTACGGCCACGGCGCCGAGTTGATGAGCGGTGATCACGACGTCGCCCATCCGTACGACGCCCTCGCCGAACGGGCTGGGCACGGACTGCGGCAGGTATCCCCACAGCGAGCCGATGGTCGCGTTCAGCAGAAGCAGCAGCGCGAGCGTGGCGACGAGGAGGTTCAGCTCGTGCGCGCCCTCGATCGGGCGGATGAGGACACGCTCCACGGCCGCGCCGAGCACGAACGAGACCACGACGACGCCTATCACGATGAGCGGCCACGGCACGCCGTACGTGGTCAGGGTCCAGGCCAGGAACGCCGAGAACGTGGCGAACTGGCCCTGGGCGATGTTGAGGATGCCGCTGCCGTGGAAGACCAGAACGAGGGCGAGCGCCAGGCCCGCGTAGATGAGCCCGATGGAGAGCCCGTTGACGATTTGCTGTGCCAGATAGGTCATGATGTGCCCCCCAGGTAGGAGGACTTGGCGAGATCCGCCAGGGTCAGCTCGCTCGCGGTGCTGACGCGGTCGACACGGCCGGCCGCGAGCACGTACACCCGATCGGTGACGTCCAGCGCCAGCGCGGCGTTCTGCTCCACGAGCAGGACCGATATCCCCCAGGCGTCGCGCAGGTTGCGCAACTGGAGCAGGATCTCCCGGGCGAGCTGGGGTGCCAGCCCGAGTGTCGGCTCATCGACCATGAGGATCCGCGGACGGGTGAGGAGCCCGCGGGCGATGGCCAGCATCTGCTGCTGCCCTCCGCTGAGGGCCCCGGCGCGGCGCCGGCGATACTCGCCGAGCACCGGAAAGTACTCGAGAACGGAGTCGAGGTCGGCCGCCCGGCGGTGGCGCTCCTGCCGGGGCCGCAGCCCCAGCGCGAGGTCCAGGTTCTCCTGGACGGTCAGCTCCGGGAAGGTGCCGCGGCCCGCGGGGACGTGCGCGACGCCGAGCCGGGCGATCTGTTCCGTCCGCATCCCGGCCGTGTCCGTGCCGAAGACCTCGATGCCGCCGGTGGTCTTCACCATGCCGGAGACGGCACGCAACACGGTGGTCTTCCCCGCGCCGTTGGGCCCGAGCAGGCCGACCACCTCTTTCACCCCCAGCGTCAGCTCGAGATCGCGTACGGCAGCGAGCCCGCCGTAGAAGGCGGTGACCGAGCGCAGCGCGAGGGCGGTCACGCGGCCACCCCGCCGAGGTAAGCGGCGATCACCTGTGGATCCTCGCGTACGGCCGCGGGCGTGCCGAGGGCGATCTGCTTGCCGAAGTCGAGGACCGTGACCCGGTCGGCGATCGCCATGACCAGGCCCACGTTGTGCTCCACCACGACCACGGCCACGTTCTGGGCGCGCGCCAGGGTGGACACCAGCCGTCCCATGGCGACGGCCTCGTCATGGTCGAGTCCACTGGCCGGCTCGTCCAGCAGGAGCAGCCGCGGGCGGCCGAGGAAGGCGCGGACGAGCTCCACGTTCTTGCGCAGGCCGTGTGCCAGCTCACCGGCGGGCCGGTCGGCGAGCCCGGCCATTCCGGCGTCCGCCAGCGACTGACGGGCCCGCTCTCTCGTCTCCGCTTCGAGGTGCCGCTCCAACCTGAGCGCACAGGAGAGGTAGCCGGGCCGCCGCACCAGGTCGGCGCCGAGCAGCACGTTCTCCAGCACGGTCATGGACTCGATCAACACGGGCGTCTGGAACGTGCGTGCGATGCCGAGACGCGACCGCCGGTGGGCGGCCATCCGCTCGATTCGCCTGCCCGCGAACCAGATCTGTCCCTCGCACCGGTAGAGGCCCGTTATGCAGTTGAACAGCGTGGTCTTTCCCGCACCGTTGGGGCCGAGGACGGCGAGGATCTCACCTTCGTCGACATCGGCGGTCACGCTCTGCAGGGCGCGGAGGCCGCCGAACGCGATGCCGACCTCGCGAAGCGACATCAGGTGCCGCGGCGGCCCGGTCGCAAGGTCATCAGATTTGCTTTCCATATCACCGATATAGTAGGTAGAACTTAGTGCCGTCAAGGGCCGCCGTCCGGGTGAGAGGAAGCCGCAATGATCGGATCGGGCGAGCACGATGAGGTGGCAGAGATCTGCCGGGATTTGATCAGGATCGACAGCAGCAACTGGGGAGACGGCTCAGGTCAGGGAGAAAGAGCGGCAGCGGAGTACGTCGCGGGCGAACTCGCGGAGTGCGGCGTGCAAGCGACGATCCTAGAGTCCGCGCCGAAGCGCGCCAATGTGCTGGCCCGCATCACGGGAACCGACCCCACCCTGCCCGCGCTACTCGTGCACGGTCACCTGGACGTCGTGCCGGCCGTGGAGGACGGCTGGCGCTTCCCGCCCTTCTCCGGCGAGATCGCCGACGACTGCGTCTGGGGGCGTGGCGCCGTGGACATGAAGGACATGGACGCCATGATCCTCGCGGTCGTACGCCGCTGGGCCCGTGACGGCGTCCGGCCCCGCCGGGACATCGTCCTGGCGTTCCTCGCGGACGAGGAGGCGGGCGGACGCCACGGCTCCCACTGGCTCGTCGACCACCACCCCGAGCAGTTCGAGGGCTGCGCCGAGGCGATCAGCGAGGTCGGCGGGTTCAGCGTCACACTGGCCAACGAAGCACGCCTGTATCTGATCGAGACCGCGCAGAAAGGGCTGGCCTGGCTGCGGCTCACGGCGCGCGGCCCCGCCGGCCACGGTTCGATGACCAATGACGGCAACGCGGTCGCGGCACTGGTGGACGCCCTCGGCCGGCTGACGGCTCACCAGTGGCCGGTACGGCTGACGCCGACCGTACGGCGCCTGCTCGACGGCGTCGCCGACACGCTCGGACTGGACCCCGCCACCCCGCCGGACGACATCGTGCGACACCTCGGGCCCCTCGCCCGCATGGTCGGCGCGACGCTGCGCAACACCGCGGCGCCGACCATGCTCGATGCCGGATACAAGGTCAACGTGGTGCCCGCCGCCGCCACCGCGCACATCGACGGCCGGTTCCTGCCCGGACACGAGGAGGAGTTCATGGCCACCGTGGACCGGTTACTCGGCCCCGGCATCGAACGTGAAACGGTCCACCATGACATCGCGCTGGAGACCGGCTTCTCCGGCGACCTGGTGTCCGCCATGGTCAGCGCGCTGCGGGCCGAGGACCCGGAGGCCGGGGTCCTGCCCTACTGCCTGTCCGGCGGCACGGACAACAAGGCGTTCGCCAGGCTGGGCATCCGTGGGTACGGATTCGTACCGCTGCGGTTGCCGCCGGACCTCGACTTCTCGGGAATGTTCCACGGCGTCAACGAGCGGGTGCCGCTGGCCGCGCTCCGGTTCGGCGCCCGCGTTCTCGACCGCCTGCTGGTGGCGTACTGATGGCCACCTACGTTCTCGTCCACGGCGCCTACCATGACGGGTCCTGCTGGGACGCCACCACCCATTACCTGCGCGGACGGGGTCATACCGTACACGCACCGAGCCTGCCGGGGTCCGGCCCGGACGGCGATCATCGGGTCGGCCACGCACACTACAGCGCCCACGTGATCGACCTGATCGTCGGGGGCGACCTGCACGAGGTGACGCTGGTCGGCCACAGCATGGGCGGCTCCGTCGTGGCCGGGGTCGCCGAAGCGGTGCCGGAGCGCATCATGACGGTCGTCTTCGTCGCCGGCGTCGTATTGCGCGACGGCCAGCGCCTGGTCGACGAGATCCCATCGGCGGCGCGTGCTCCGCTGGAACAGGCGCTGGCCCGCGGCGAGACCGCCTACCTGCCCCCGTTCGACGCGGTGCGGGCCACCTTCTTCCCGACGGTCACGCAAGAAGTCGCGGCCGACCTCTACCGCCGATACTGGAGGCCGCAGCCCCTGGCGCCGTTGCTGGACCGGGTGCACCTGCCCCGGTTCCACCGACTCGGCCTGCCCACCGCATACCTGGTCGGCACCCAGGACGTCCGCGGGGTGAGCCCGGAAGAGAACTGGGACCCCTACTTCTCCTCGCGCCTGCCGGGCACACGGGTCGTCCGCTTCCCGGGCGATCACGAGATCATGCTCACCGCTCCGCGGGTCATCGCCGCCGAACTCGCCAAACTCTCCGGGGAGTGACCACCGCGAGCAGGCCGAGGTCTGATCACTGCTCGGCGGCCGTCACTCCGGGGGCATCCTCGGCGCCGGGGCCATCGGGGCGAAGCCGAGATCGGCCAGCGCGGCCGCGCCGCGGGCGGCGTGGTCGCCGCCGGCGAGCACCAGGGTCCGCATCGACTGATAGCGGCAGCCGGCGGCGTCGAACGCGTCCACCGTGGCGAGCAGCCGCTCCCGGTCGTCGTCGAGCAGCGCCCGGGCCCGCTCCACAAGGGCGGCGGCGACCGGGTTGCCGGCCACGACGGTCCGCGCCTCGGCCAGTCGGTCGCGAGCGTCGGGACTTCCGGCGAGCACGGCGGCCTCGGCGCGCAGCGCCACATACCAGTGAAGCCAGATCCAGGTGACCCACTGCCACACCTCGCCGGGCTCGGGCGCCATCCGCCGCAGCGCCTGCGGGGCCTGACCATGGTGGAGCAGCAGCATCCCGTCGAAGACCGCTCCGTAGCCGTACGTGTTGGCCGGCGAGGGGCCGAGCCGATTGAGCACAGCGCGCCATTCGCGCAGGGCGTCCTGGTCGTCGCGCAGGCCGTGGATCGTCGCCACCGCCGCCGCCGGCGGACCGAGGACGGATTTGGCCGGGCCGTCGGCCCGCTGCCAGGCGTCGAGGAACCGGACGCTGCCGGTGAGCACCTCGTCGAGGTCGCCCGCGAGCGTGTCGGCCACAAGGAGCCAGCCCACGGCACGGTGGCCGACCTCCGCCAGCAGCGGGTGATCCGCGAGCTGCCGTGCCCATCGGCGGGCACCGGGCAGATCCCCCGCGCCGAGGCCGGCCTCTGCGGCCTCGCCGAGTGCCTCGATCAGCTCGTGGGTGCCGGCCGGGGTGGTCGGCGTCGACGAGAGCAGCGTGACCCGGCGCCGGGCCGTGTCCGCGGCGGCGAACGTGTCACCGGCCCAGCTCCGGACGCCGGTGAGCGTGTCCAGCGCGGCGGACTCGGCGAGCGGATCACCCGTGCGGTGGGCGAGCTCGACCGCTCGTTCGGCGCGCGCGATCGTCACCGGCATCGCTTGGTCGTCCGGGCCCTGTGCGGCGCCGAACGCCTCGGTGAGCGCCTGCCCGGCCTCGGCCAGCGCCACCGCCGCCTGGGCGGCCGGGTCGTCGCCCGCCAGCTCCCGCGCCTGGGCGATGAGCGCGGTCGCCTCGTGCTGCGGCAGTTTCCGTACGAACTTGCTGGAGAACCGGTAGGCGTTGGCGGCGGCGGTCGCCAGGTCACAGGCGGCGCCGGCGGTGTCACCGGCCCTGCGGGCGGCGTCGGCGGCCGCGCGGTGCAGGCGGTCCATGTCGTCGCCGCGCATCCGGCAGCCCGCCACGGCCGCGGCCTGCCGGAGCATCGACGCGGCGGCGGCCGGGTCGTCGGCGAGTGCGGCCGCCTGCTCATAGCGCCCCTGGGACTCGCTGATCAGGTTACGGGTGAAGGTCAGTTCGGCCAGGCAGCGGGCGAGGCGGTATGCGTCCGCGTGCTGCTCCGGCCGTTCGGCCGCCCACGCCAGGGCCGCGCGGAGGTCGTCCGCCACCGCGTCGAACCGGGCCCGCCAGTCAGCCCGTGCCACCGCCAGCTCGGCGGCCCTGGCCAGGCACCAGCGAACGTGGCGCGATCGCGTGTCGATCAGCTCACCGGCCTCGGCCAGCCGCTCCATCCCGTACTGGCGGATGGTCTCCAGCGCCCGATACTCCGTACCTCGCGGGGACGCCGTCACCACCAGCAGGCTCTGCTCGGACAGCCGGGCCAGGCCGTCGGCGACCAGGCCTTCCTCCGACCCGGCCACCTCCGCAGCGGCTGCGGCGGTGAACGGCGCCACGAACACCGACACCCGGCGCAGCAGCGCCCGGTCGGCAGGCTCCAGCAGGGCATGGCTCCAGTCCAGCGCCCCCCGCACCGAGCGGTGCCGTTCATCGGCACGGGAGCCGCCGGTGAGCATCCGCAGCGGGTGGGACAGTGCGGCGGTGATGCCGTCGAGCCCGAGCGTGGGGCAGCGGGCGGCGGCCAGCTCGATGGCCAGGGCCATTCCATCCAGCCGCGCACAGATCGCGGCGATCTGGTCGCGCAACGGAGGGTCGAGCGGACGGCCGACCGCGGCCGCTCGCTCCATGAACAACGCGACCGCGTCCGACTCGCCGTCGACGGCCAGCGACAGCGGCGGGACCGGATAAACCCGTTCGAACGGCACCATCAGCCGTGCCCGGCTGGTCGCCAGCACCGTCACTCGAGGGCACGTCGCCAGCAGTCGCTCGACGAACAGCGCCACCCCGTCCACCACATGCTCGCAGTTGTCCAGCACCAGCAGCGCGTGACGGTCGGCCAGCGCGGCGGCCACGGACTCGGTCATGTCGCGGCCGGGCTGCTCACCGAGGCCGAGCGCCCCGGCGACCGTGGTCGCGATCAGCACCGGATCGGTGACCGGGACGAGGTCGACGAACCACACTCCGTCGGCGTACTCGCCGGCCGCTTTCGCGGCCACCGCCAACGCGAGCCGGGTCTTGCCCACGCCACCGGGACCGACCGCGGTCACCTGGCGGTGCGCTTTGATCATCTCGGTCAGCTCGGCCCGCTCGTCGGCCCGGCCGATGAACGAGGTCAGCGGGGTCGGCAGCACCGGTGCCGGGTGAGACGGGCCGGCGTCGGCCGGCTCGGGCGCACGCCGGGCGAGTGCCCGCCGGTCCGGCACCTCCAGCTTGCGCAGCAGTGAAGAGACGTGGCTCTCCACCGTACGCACCGAGATGCACAGCCGCGCCGCGATCTCGGCGTTGCTGAGGTGCGCGCCGATCAGCTCCAGCACCTCGGCCTCGCGAGGTGAGATGTCCACCGTTAGTGCCACTTGCCCAGTTTGCCGTTGTCCGCTTCCGTCTCCTACCCGCAGTGGCCACCGTACGTGATCCGTGCCGCCGATCCGTGGCGCCGATCCGTGGCGCCGGTTCGTACCGTCGCTCCGTGGGTGATTCCGTGGTCACCACGGATGCCGGTCGGCCCGACCGCGAGAGAGGCTGTGACCACGCACGACAGCGGGTCGATGCGAACCACGACGACAGGAGTGACCATGAGCGGCTCTTCCACCCAGGGCATCAAGACCGTGCTCCATCCCGTGTCCGATCTGGCGAAGGCCAAGGCGGTGTACGCGGCCCTGCTCGGTATCGCACCACAGGCCGATTCGTCCTACTATGTCGGCTTCGATGCCGAGGGTCAGCACATCGGGCTGGTGCCGGGCGGCGGACCGCAGGGGATGACCTCGCCGGTGGCCTACTGGCACGTATCGGACATCGAGGCGAAGCTGGCCGAGTTGACCGCCGCGGGGGCGGTCGTGCGGGAGGCCGCGCACGAGGTCGGCGGCGGCCGCCTGGTGGCCACCGTCACCGACCCCGACGGCAACGTCCTCGGGCTGATCCAGGACCGGTGAGCGTGAAGCGACGGCGCGGCCGAGCAGAGGCCGCGCCGTCGCTTCACGCGAGATTTCGAATTTCAAGATCCTCAAAGGGGGAAACGTGCCATGAGCAGCACCGAAAGCGGCAAGTACGACGGATTCACGGCCGCGGAGCGGGCCGCGATGAAGGAGCACGCCCAGGAGCGGAAGAAGGCGGCGAGCCGCAGCGCACATGCGGACAAGGCGGCGCAGGAACTGCAGGACGTGCTCGCGCAGATCGCCGAGATGGAGGACTCCGACCGGATCCTCGCCGAGCGCGTCCACGAGATCATCACCACCGGCGCCCCGGCCCTCGCACCGAGGCTCTGGTACGGCATGCCCGCCTACGCGCTGGACGACGAGATCGTCTGTCACTTCCAGGGCGCGGCGAAGTTCAAGACGCGTTACTCGACGATCGGGTTCAGCGACCAGGCGAAGCTGGACGACGGCCCGATGTGGGCGGTCGGGTTCGCCCTGACCGAGATCACGGCCGAGGTGGAGGCGCGGATCAGCGCGCTGGTGAAGCAGGCGGTGAGCTGAGGCGCGCACGCACTGCCACCTCACGGCGAGGCGGTGGCGGAGCCGTACGGCCCCCGTGCTCGACGGCGTACGGCGTGGCTGGTTGGATGAGGCTCTCGCGATCGAACATGGAGATCGTCCGTGCCGCGAGCGGCTGCGGAGCTGACCGGGAGGACCTGTGCGACTGCCCTTCGACGCGGTGCTGTGCGACTTCGACGGAGTGATCCGCTTCTACGACACGGCCGGGGTGACCGAACTGGAGCGCGGCTTCGGCGTCGAACCGGGCACGACGGCGCGGGCCGCCTTCGCGCCGGGTGTGGACGGCCCCGCGCTGGTGGGCGAGATCACCGTGGCGCAGTGGGTGGACTCGATCGTCGCCGTGCTCGTCGACCGGATCCCGGAGGAGCAGGCGCGGAAGCTGGGCGAGGCGTTCACCGGTGTGCCGTTCCGCGTGGATCAGGACGTCCTCGACCTGTTGCGGCAGGCGCAGACGTACGTCCCGGTGGTGCTGGTGTCGAACGCGACGCTCAAGCTGGAAGAGGACCTGGACGCGCTCGGGCTGACCCACTTCTTCGACGAGGTGGTCAGCAGCGCCCGGGTCGGTGCGGTCAAGCCGGATCGGCGGATCTACGAGATCGCGGCAGAACGAGCGGGGGCAGATCCCCGCCGGTGCCTGTTCGTCGACGACCGGGCGGAGAACGTCGAGGGGGCCGCCGGTCTCGGCATGACGGGCGTGCTCTATCGAGAGGTTTCGGACCTGCGCGCCGCGCTGGCCCCGTTGCTCGGCCGGCCGACGGCGTGAAGCGTTCCGTCGTCGTCCGCTCACCCGGCGCGGCTCCCCAGGAGATGGGGCGACGACGACCCACGCCCAGCGCCACGTGCTCTTCGACCCGGTGATAATCTCCGGCGAGGTCGCCCGCGCGATCAGCCGGGGCCGATCCTCGGGCTGTCGCCGTCACCGCTTCGGCCCTCCCCCCACTGGGGTTTCTCGTCGCCGACACCGACTCCGACCTTGCGCCCCATGGGCCGGGCCACTCACGTGGTCGACCATCGGGACCTCCCCTGAGAAGAGAGAATCAAGGAGACGACATGAGCAACAGCAACGGCCGTACCGCGATCGTCACCGGGGCCGCACGCGGAATCGGCGCCGCCATCGCCAAACGACTGGCCGCGGACGGCTTCGCCGTGGCGGTGCTCGATCTCGACGAGGCATCGGGTAAGCCGGTGGCCGACGCGATCGAGTCCGCCGGTGGCCGCGCGTTGTCGGTCGGCGTGGACGTCTCCGACGCGGCCGGCGTCGAGGCCGCGGTGACCCGGGTCGCCGCGGAGCTCGGCGGTCCCACGGTGCTCGTGAACAACGCCGGCATCACCCGCGACAACCTGCTCTTCAAGATGACCGACGAGGACTGGGACTCCGTGATGAACGTCCATCTGCGCGGGACGTTCCTCATGAGCCGGGCCGTGCAGCGCCACATGACCGAGCGCAAGTGGGGTCGCATCGTCAACCTCTCCAGCACCTCCGCGCTCGGCAACCGCGGTCAGGCCAACTACTCCGCGGCCAAGGCCGGCATCCAGGGCTTCACCAAGACCCTGGCCATCGAGCTCGGCAAGTTCGGCGTCACCGTGAACGCGATCGCGCCGGGCTTCATCGAGACCGAGATGACCGCGGCGACCGCCGCGCGGATCGGCGTCACCTTCGAGGAGTTCAAGGCCATGGCCGCCGCGCAGATCCCGGTCGCCCGCGTCGGGAAGCCGGAGGACATCGCCCACACGGTGTCGTTCCTGGTCAGCGAAGGGGCCTCGTTCGTCTCCGGCCAGGTCATCTACGTCGCCGGCGGCCCCCGCGCCTGAGCGCGACAGGAGGGGAGGGGTCGTGAAGGTCTTCCAGGGCATCGAGGAGTTCGAGCAGGCGGTCGGCGGCCATCTCGGGTACAGCGACTGGCACACCGTCACCCAGCAGCAGATCGACCTGTTCGCCGAGGCGACGGGTGACCATCAGTGGATCCATGTCGATCAGGAGAAGGCGGCGCAGGGCCCGTTCGGCACCACCATCGCGCACGGATATCTGACGCTGTCACTTGTGCCGAAGCTGGTCGGGCAGGTCTACCGCGTCGAGGGTCTGAAGATGGGGATCAACTACGGCTGCAACAGGGTGCGGTTTCCCTCTCCGGTGCCGGTCGGTTCCCGGGTACGTGCCGGCGTCGAGCTGGTGTCGCTGACCCGCGGCTCGAACGGTGTGCAGGCCGTCGCCCGCGTCACCGTCGAGCGCGAGGGGTGGGACAAGCCGGCCTGCGTGGCCGAGACGGTCACCGTGCTGATCCCATGAAACGAGGGTCTGATCCCATGAAACGAGGGGCTCCCGAGGCTCGGGGAGCCGCTCGGCCGTGACCCGTTACCGACCCTGACGGGTCCCTCCCACCGCATCCACGATCGGGTCCCGATGGACAAAGGGAGTGCCGGGACCGTTCGCTCTCGACAAGTGTCCGATGACACGGCGGGCGACCGGCCAGTACTTCTTGGAACCGAGCTCAGGATGAGGAGCGGGATGAAGAGTCGTCAGAACAGCGAGCCCGAATCGACGATCGACTACGTGGCCGAGGCCGGAGTGGCGCGGATCGCCCTCAACCGCCCGGCCAGGCTGAACGCCGTCGTTCCACAGCTTGTGCGCGAACTGCTGGACGCGATCGAACAGGCGCATCGCGACGGCGTACGGGTCATCGTGCTCAGCGGGCGGGGCCGCGCGTTTTGCTCGGGTTACGACCTGAAGCACGAGGTGGTCGGAAGCCCTTCGGCGGACGAGCGCGTCGAACGATTGGCGCGAATCCAGGCGTTGACCACCACCCTGCGGGGTTCGCCGTGCTGCGTCATCGCCCAGGTGCACGGGTACGCGTTGGGCGCGGGGGCGGAACTCGCCCTCGCCGCCGACTTCGTCGTGGCGGCGGAAGACGCGGTTTTCGGGTTTCCCGAAGTCGAAGCCGGTCTGAGCGTGACCGGAGGCGTCTCAGCCGTTCTCCCCCGGCTCGTCGGGCCGGCACGTGCTCGGCGACTGATGATCCTGGGCGAACGGATCGACGGGAAACAGGCGTACGACCTGGGTCTGGTCAGCCATGTCTCCACCGCCGGCGAGCTGCCCGCGGTCGTGGACGCGCTGGCCGACACGGTCCTCAGCCGTCCGCGGCGGGCCGTCGAGGGCGCCAAGCTGCTCCTCGAGCAGGGTACGTGGGCGGACCTGGCGGACGCCCTCGACGCCGAGGTGCGCTCCGCCCTCCGTGCCCAGGACTCCGGAGAGGCGCGGGAAGCACAGGAGAGATTCGCCGCGGGCCGCGGCCTTCGAATGGCTGGAGACGCGTGATGGCGGGGAACCGCGACGACGACGCCGCAAGGGTGCAGGATCTGGCCACGCTCGTACGACGGGCGGCGAGGCTGTGGCCGGAGCGGCGCGCACTGCGCTTCGACCAACATGACCTCGACTATACGTTCGCCGAGATCGACGGGCTGACGGACCGCTACGCCGCCGTCCTGCACGCCCTCGGGATCGGGTACGGCGACCGCATCGCGCTGGTCTTCGACAACCGTCCGGACTACCCGCTGCTGTGGTTGGGCGCGGCCAAGATCGGTGCGGCGGTCGTCCCGGTGAACCCGAGGTACTCGGTCAGGGAACTGTCCCGGCTCCTGGACCACGCGGATCCCGCCCTCGTCGTCACCTGCGCCGACTACCTCGATCTCGTCCTCGAATCGTCGAATGGAGGCCGCCGGGTCGCCGTCACCGCTGCTGCGGACCGGCCGGGGGCGATCGTGCTGGACGACGTGGACGTCGCCCCCGGCGTCGCGCCGGGCGGGGCCGCCTATCCCGAGACCCTGGCCAACATCCAGTACACGTCCGGCACGACCGGGCATCCCAAGGGATGCATGCTGTCGCATGGCTACTGGACGACGATGGTGCGCAAGTACGCGGACGGCTTCCCCCATCTCGGCCCCGACGACGTGCTGCTCACGGCCCAGCCGTTCTACTATCTGGACCCGCAGTGGAGCCTTGCCGCCTGCCTCCTGGTGGGATCGTCACTCGTCGTCCTGGACCGCTTCCACCCCACGACATTCTGGGAAAAGGTGCGCACATACCGCGTGACGTACCTCTATTGCATCGGCATGATGCCCACCCTCCTGCTCCGGCAGCCGGAGAGGCCCACGGACCGTGTCCACTCGCTCCGCGCCGTCGCCTGCTCGGGCATTCCCAGGGATCTGCACGCCGCGCTGGAGGAGCGGTTCGGGGTCCCCTGGTACGAGGGCTTCGGCATGACCGAGACCGGCGGCGACCTTCGGGTCCTCCCCGACGACCATGACGAGCTCGTCGGCACCGGCTGCGTCGGCCGCCCCAATCCCCACCGGGAGGCCCGCATCGTCGACGAGCAGGGCGCCCCCGTGCCCCGCGGCGCGACGGGTGAGCTGATCCTGCGCGGAGCCGGCATGATGGACGGCTACTACAAGGACGAGGCGGCCACTCGCGCCGTCTTCCGCTCCGGGTGGTTCCACACCGGCGACCTGGCCAGGATGGACGGACTTGGCCGGGTCTACATCACCGGCAGGCTGAAGGACATGGCACGCCGAAGCGGGGAGAACATCGCGCTGAACGAGGTCGAGGCGGTCCTGTGCTCGTCCGCCTCCGTCGGCCAGGCCGCCTGCGTTCCGGTCCCCGACGACGTGCGGGGCGAGGAGGTCCACGCGTTCCTCGTCCTCGACGGGGCCGCACCGGAAGCGGCGACCCTGGCCGAGATCGTGGCACACGCGAACGCGAACCTGGCGCCGTTCAAGGTCCCGAGATACTGGAGCTTCCTCGACCGGCTCCCCCTGACCCCGTCCCAGCGGGTCGCCAAGGAGAAGCTGCGCGCCATGGCGGTCGCCGCGTTCGACCGCACCACGGGTGAGCACGTCCGTCTCGGGCCGCCCTCGGCCGTACCCGACCTCGTCGCCGAGCGCGCCGATGGCTGAGCCGCAGCTGAAGATCGCCGGGCATTCGATAGGGGTCTCGGATGCCTGGGTGCTCCTCCAGCTCCCACCTGATCTGGAGTTCATCGGGTTCGACTACGCCGGCGACCTCGGCAACGACCCGCCGGGCGGGAGCGACACGGTGGAGCTGCCCGACTTCGGCCGCCTGCTGCTGCTGGGGATCCCCCTGGACACCGACCACGTACGCTCGTGCCTGATGGCGGCCGAGCATGCCCCGTGGTCGGCCGTCCCGCTGGAGGCACGCCTGGCCGACACGCCTTATGGCGGAGCGGGCACGCCGTACGCCCATGCGACCGCGTTGTACCGGCACTTCCGCTACCGCTACCGGCTCGGGGTCACGATCGCCTCGGCGATCCTGCACCTGAAGCGCCCCGCTCTCGTGCCGCTGCTCAACAACGAGATCCTCGCCTTCTACAGCGAGCGGGCCGTGGATCTCGCCGCCTCGAGCGACAGCGAGTCCCCGCTGTACTGGGAGGTGTTCCGGCGCGACCTCATCGACAGCGCGCCCGGTGTCGCCGCACTGAGGCGGAAGCTCGGCTCGGCGGACGACGCGGTCTCGCATGCGCTGTCGCGGCTGAGCGATGTGCGGCTCTTCGGTGTCGTGGTGAACGGCCTGGCGGCGAGCGCGACGTCCAGCTAGAGGGTGGATCGCAGGATGGCGTGCATCTGCAGCGCGATCCCGAAGCTCAGCATCCATTCCGGGCTGCGCGGATCCTTCCCGGTCAGCTGGGCCACGCGATCCAGCCGATAGGAGAGCGTGTGCCGGTGGATGCACAGCTTCTCCGCGGTGGGTCCGGGACGGCAACCCGTATCGAAGAACGCGGTCAGCGTGCTGACGAGGTCCGTGTTGTTGGCGGCGTCATGGCTGATCAGCTCGCCGAGCAGGTTGTCGGCGAACGGCTTCATCACGTTCTGCGGATCGAGACCGGCGAGCAGCCCCGGCAGGCCGAGCGAGGTGACGTCGTGGATCCGGCCGGCCGTCGATCCTGAATATTGGCTGGCGGCCGCCGATTCGCGGATCGCCAATGCGAGGCTCTCCGCGTCGGTCTTGGGCCGGCTGCGACCTATCGTGATCGCCTTCCACCCACGGGCCTGGCAGGCCTGGAGGAAATCCTCGGGAACCGTGCTGTCGACCGGCTGGACCAGGCAGAAGATCTTTCCCCACAGGCTGCCGACGATTGGTCTCGTGCTCGCCGCCGCGACGTCCTCGAGCAGTGTGAACGCCCGAGCCTCGGGGGTGCTGCGGTCGAGCCGCACCGCGAGAACCCGGTAGCCCTCGGCGGGCTCGAGCCCCAGCCCGCGTAGCGTCAACGCCAGCTCGCCGTGGTTCATCGATCCGTCGACCGCGGCCCGCAGGAGCTGCCCGACGGTGGAGCGCTGGGCATCGCGCCGGGACTTCTCCCGCGCGAAGCGGAGCAGTACGGCGGAGCGGGCACGCTCGACGAGGACGAGCTCCGCGGCGGTCAGCCGACGGGGGCCGACGTACACGATGGCGCCTTCCGCCTGATCATGAAGACCCACGCCGACCATCACGGCGAACCGGCCGTCGCCCAGCTCGATCTGCGTCGTGTCGATGGGGGGCGGGGTCTTCAGCGCGATCTCGAGCTCGGCGGGCACCTCCAGGCTGCGCCGGCCACGATGACTCCACGAAGACACGACGATGCCGGTGTAGTCGACGAACATCGCGTCGAACCCGGACACCTGACGGGCCGTCAGTTTCAGGATCGTTTCGAGATCGGCGCCCGCCATGACCGCGGCGACGAGCGAGTCGTGCAGTTTCAGGACTCGCGTCAGGCTCGTACGCCGAAGGGTCTCCACGAGCCGCCGCAGGTCCTGCGTGAAGGCTTCGGCGTCGACGCGACGGGGACAACAGGCCAGGGAGAGCCCGGAGGTTCCGATGCCGGCCGCCAGTGCCGAGGTCGCCTCACCCGCGTCCGCGCCGACCACCACGAGTGTCCCGGCGGCGTGGGGCGGCAGCTCACGGACCCTCGCGAGGGCGGCCGGGACGGCGGCGGCGTTCACGACCAGGACGTCTCCGCGTCCGTGGAAATCCGACGGCTCCGCCGTCACGGCCTCCACCGGCAGCATCGCGTCGGCCGTTTCGCGGACGAACGTGGTCGGGTGTTCGAGCGCACCCAGCGCGACGGCCGCGGACACGTCGAACACGCTGGGCATCCTGGCATGCGTCAACGTGTCTCCTCGGTGCCGTGCCTCCGGCGGGAACCCTTCATCACCGGGGTCCGTACGATCCTGTGTTTCCCTGGCGTCGACGGCGTTTCTGCGGGCTCTGCCGCGGCGGCTGCCACCGACCGGCTGGTACCCGTACTTTAGCGTTCTTGTCCAAAGGGCCACGAAGGGGGACAGAACGCTCGCCAGGACCAACGGCTATCCTGACACCACCGGCGTCGAACCCGAAAGCTCCGGGCGCACCGGCGATCCCATCGCCCCTTGGCCACTTGGCCATGTACGCGCCGTTGAGACTGTCCATCCGTCGGCTGACGTGATTCCTGTCACGTGTGACTCTCTTACGACCGATCCATCGCGGTGATGCCAGTCGCCACCGCGATGGATCGTGACAAGCCAGACGAGCCGGTGATCGATGGGCGAGCGACCGGCTGCCGCACTCACCCAAGAGCGGGAGATCGACCGTGACGAAAAGAATGTCCAGGAGAGCCGTCCTGCCACTTCTGCTGGCTCCGGCGGTGGCGCTTTCCGCGTGCTCGACCGGCACCACATCGGATGAGGCGAACGGCGGCGAGACGACCATTCGCCTGATGGCGTACGCGACCGGCGGATTCAAGGAGAAGTACATAAAGGCGGTCATCGAGCCGTTCGAGCAGGCGAACCCGGGCATCAAGGTGGAGTACGACGGCGTCGTCTCGTCAGCGGAGATGCTCGGCCGGCTGCGCACGCAGAAGAGCAACCCGACGGTCGACGTTTCGATCATGGACCTGTCGGTCGCGGAAAGCGCCAACAAGGAAGGCATCTTCGCGCCGCTGGACCCCGCGAAGGTCCCCAACATGAAGGACCTCAGCGAGCAGGCGAAGGTCCGCGACAATTTCGGCCCGGGTGTCACGTTCGACAACCTGACGCTCGCCTACAACACCAAGGCCGTGTCCACTCCGCCGACGTCGTGGAACGACCTGTGGGATCCCGCGTACAAGGGGAAGATCTCGATCAGTGCTCCACCCCAGCTGGACGGGATCGGCCTGACGGTCATCCTGAACAAGATGCTGGGCGGAGACTACACGGCCTCCATCGAGCCGGCGATCAAGCGTCTCCGCGAGCTCGCGCCGTCCGTCCAGACGTGGAACCCCCAGCCCGACACCTACACGCTCGTCAAGTCGGGTCAGGTCGAGCTGGCCCTGGCATGGAACGCGCGCAGCCAACTGCAGCATGACCAGTCCAACGGTGCACTGGGCGTCGTCCTGCCGAAGGAAGGCAGCATCATGCAGGTCAACACCATCAACCTCGTCAAGGGCGGCAAGCAGGCGGACGCCGCGCAGAAGTTCATCGACCACGCGCTGAGCCCCGACGCGCAGGCCGCGTTCTCCGCTGAGATGTTCTACGCGCCGACCAACATGCTGACCAAGGTCAACGACGAGGTCGCCCAGCGGACCGTCATGACACCGGAGAAGCTCAAGACCATGATCGCGGTCGACTGGAACTGGCTCGCCGAGCACAGGGCCGAGTGGACCGACGTCTGGCGCAAGGACGTCATCTCGAATTAGTTCAGGGCCGCGAGGAGTCCAGCGTGGAAGACGCGTATCTCGTTCTCAACAAATTAACTAAAACATATCCGAACCAGCCCAGGTCGGCCGTGCACGAGGTCGAAATCGATGTCGCGCGTGGCGAGTTCATCTCCCTGCTCGGACCGTCGGGTTGCGGCAAGACGACGACGCTGCGAATGATCGCGGGTTTGATCACCCCCACGTCAGGCCGCATCAGCGTCGACGGGACCGACATCACCAGCCGTCCGGTCCACAAGCGTGACATGGGCCTGGTGTTCCAGTCCTACGCGTTGTTTCCACACATGTCGGTGGGGCAGAACGTGGAGTTCGGGCTAGAGATGCGGCGCATCGCCAGAGGCGAACGTCGCCGTCGGGTCGCCGAAGCCCTCGACATGGTTCATCTGAGTCACCTCGCGAACCGCCGGGTGAGCCAACTCTCCGGTGGGCAGGCGCAGCGCATCGCGCTGGCACGGGCGTTGGTGATCGAGCCGACCGTGCTGCTCCTCGACGAGCCACTGAGCAATCTCGACGCGAAGCTGCGTGAGGAGCTTCGCGTCGAGATCCGGCGGATCCAGCAGGAGATCGGAATCACCACGGTGTTCGTCACCCACGACCAGGACGAGGCGCTGGCCATGTCGGATCGGCTCGTGGTGATGTCCGAGGGGCGCGTCGAGCAGGTGGGCGAGCCCTGGGCCATCTACGAGACGCCGAAGAACCGGTTCGTCGCCGACTTCATCGGGCGGACCAACATGTTCGACGGACAGGTGGTCGGCCGCGACGACGGCGTGCTGCGGGTGGAGATCGCCGGGGTCGGGACCCTGTCCGTACGCGCGCCGGAGGCCGACCTGGCGACCGCCACCGTGATGGTCCGGCCGCACCGGGTGCGGATCGAGCCCGCTCAGCAGATGGCGAACGAACTGAAGGGGCGGGTCGTCCAGTCGAGCTATCTCGGCGACGTCGAGTCCGTCGTGATCGATGTGAACGGCACCCGCGTCCTGGCGGAGCGGGCGCACAGTGGTCGACCACTGGCGGCCGGCGCGACGGTCGGTCTCGGATGGGGTGACGCGGATGCGTACGTCATCCCCCAGTAGGTCGTCACCCGCCGGAGGATCCCCCGAAGGACCCCCCAGGAGATCCCGTGGGGGTGTCCCCAGCGGCGAAGGCGGCTCGCGCAGAGCGGCGGTGGCCCTGCTCACCCCCGGGCTGCTGGCCCTCGGGGTCAGCTTCCTGGTGCCCCTGGTCTGGCTGGCCCGGATGTCGCTGAACAGGACCGTGGGACCGGCCGAGCTCCAGCCGGCCGTGAGCCCGCAGTCCTACATCGACGTGCTGACCGACGGCTTCATGTGGAAGGTCGCCTGGCACACGTTGTGGCTCGGCCTCCTGGTGACCGTCCTGACGATCGTCGTGTCGTACCCCATCGCGCTCTTCCTCGCACGCACGCGCTCGCGGCTGCGCGGACTGCTGATGGCGCTGGCGATCGCACCGCTGTTGACGTCGTCGGTCGTACGGACCTTCGGCTGGCTGATCCTGCTGTCCGACGACGGCGTCGTGAACTCGGCGCTGCGCACGCTGGGGATCACCAGCGAGCCGCTCGTGCTCACCAACAATGTCACCGGCGTGGTCATCGCCCTCGTCGAGATCATGATGCCGTACGCCATCCTCGCCATGATCGCCGGGTTCGGCCGGGTCTCCAAGAATCTGGAGGAGGCCGCCGGATCGCTGGGCGCAGGACGGCTGCGCTGCTTCGTCCGGATCACGTTCCCCCTGAGCCTGCCGGGCGTGTTCACCGGCGCGCTGATGGTGTTCGTGCTGACCATCTCCGCGTTCATCACGCCGCGGCTCATGGGCGGCGGCCGGGTCTTCGTCATCGCCACCGAGATCTACGACCAGGCGACGACGACGCTGGACTG
This sequence comes from Sphaerimonospora mesophila NBRC 14179 = JCM 3151, assembly GCA_001552515.1. Lineage (GTDB taxonomy): Bacteria > Actinomycetota > Actinomycetes > Streptosporangiales > Streptosporangiaceae > Sphaerimonospora > Sphaerimonospora mesophila. The sequence continues at coordinate 722 of BCRI01000028.1, read as the reverse complement.
GCCACGTGCGTCCGCCCTCTCCGTGCTCCTGCTTCTCCTCTTCGGAGTGTTCCTGGTCCTTTACCAGCGCCTCTTCCGCATGGTGGAAGGAAAGTAAGCGCCATGAGATCTTTCTCCGAAGCGATCTACAGAACCGTCGCGGGCCTCGTCGTCCTCTGCAGCTATCTGTTCCTGCTGGCGCCGCTCCTCGTGGTCTTCCTCATCTCGTTCGACGCCAGTCCGAACCTCGAATTCCCGCCCAAGGACTGGTCCCTGCGGTGGTACGCCGGGCTGGCCGACAACGGGGAGTTCCTCGAGGGCCTGCGGGTGTCGCTGCTGCTCGGTCTGGTCGTGACGGTCATCTCGCTCGCCGTCGGCGTCACCGCCGCTCTCGCGCTCACGCGGCACCGCTTCGGCGGACGGGACGTCGTGATCGGACTGTTCACCTCGCCGTTGCTGCTTCCGAGCGTCGTCCTCGGCCTGGCTCTGCTGCTGGTGCTCGGGCCGATGGGGCTGGTCGGCACCTATCCGGGCCTGGTCGTCGCGCATCTCGGCCTGACGATTCCGTACGTGGTCCGCACCGTGATGATGAGCCTCAACGCGGTCGACGCGGCCTGTGAACAGGCGGCGCGGACCCTGGGAGCCGGTCCGGTCACGACCTTCCGCCGGATCACCCTGCCCCTGATCACACCCGGTCTGGTGGCCGGTGCCGCATTGTCGTTCATCATCTCCTTCGACGAGGC